>JAJFKI010000082.1 GCA_021773295.1 Gammaproteobacteria bacterium
TGATCAGGCTCATGTCGAAGAAAAGAATGGCTCAGTTGTAAGAAGACTTATCGGATATAATCGCTATGAAGGAGAACAAGCTTACCAAGTACTATTAAAATTATATTCTGTACTTAGGTTATATATAAATTTTTTTCAACCATCCCTTAAGTTACTTAGTAAAACAAGAAATGGTTCAAAGACAATTAAGAAATATGAAAAAGCACAAACGCCTTATCAAAGGCTGATGAGGTCAGATTTTTTTCCAGAAGATTCTAAACTAAAATTAAAAGCGCAGTATGTAAAGTTAGATCCCATTAACTTGCTGAATATAGTGGAAAAACAACAAAAGATATTTTTTGATCTTGGCTGTGTTTCTACTGCTACTAAAAAAGAAAAAACCTTAGCTATAGAAGAGGCTTTTTCAAACATGAAAAAAGAGATTACAGAAAAGCATATAGAGGCAACCGATACAGACAACTTCAAGAAAATGAATATACCACTTAAGTGCAATAAAAACACAAAAAAGCCACGAAAAAAATTAGAACCTAGAACTTGGAGGACTAGGAAGGATCCATTTGAAGCGGACTGGGATAAAATTATGATACAACTTTCAGTTAACAACGCCATAACAGCCAAAGAAATAATGATTGACCTTATTAACTCTGAACCTCAAACTTATCATATAGCTCAATTAAGAACGCTGCAACGCAGGGTTTCTGTATGGCGAAAAAATAATACTAAAAAAGCTAGACAAGAATTTCTTTCAGAATTATCCTCTGATGAGATAGGAAAAGATTATTTATCTGTCAGCATAATGGCAGGCACAGGGTAAGATAATATATGAGTCAACAGTTAATTGACAAGTTAGATTTTTAAATGAGGCAATACGCCCCCTGTGTCAGCATAGTTGTCGCTCAATAGTTGTCAATGATGATTAGCCTTAATCATCCTACCTTACCCTATATTTGAGCTTTCTATAGGAGATGAGCACTCTTATTTAACTCTGATAGCGCGATCTCAGTTTTAACATGTAAATTCTGAAGAACATCATCATAGCTTGGCTTTTCTTCGGAAAACACCATTGTTTCAATAAATTTATCCCAGTTTTCATGCCACTCAGAAGACTGATGCAACTCATCTACTGCCCGTTGTATTTCTGCTCCAGGATCTTGGTAATAGTCATCATTGTGGTTTTTATATTGTTTACGGTCATCTGACACAATTTGTGTGACGAGCAAGTTGAATTCATCCGAAAAATAACCTTGTTCATCAATTTTATAAAGATCATATAAATGACGTACAAGATTAGCATCACGATAGTGACTCCTATGACGGCTAGTTGCAACTCGTCGTGTTAGTCCCACCCATTTTTCTGCCGCAGTTTCAATAATTGCAATACTGTTTACGGGAAATTCTGGATGTTTTATCTTTTCTCCAAATACTTGGCGTATGAGTGTTGTAACTAGTTTTGTTTCTGCTGCCATTTTCACATCCCCTAAGAAAAACTCTAATGCGATAAATGGCTTCATTGATTCAATGTGTGGGAAGACGGATGGGTAAGTTGCACGAATTTCCATGAAGCGCCCCTCGTTTCTCACTTTAATGTTACTTGCATCAATCGTGAAGTTACTTCCCCTGAGCACATCAACAAGCTCATGTCGAAACTGGCGCAATGCTTTTTGTTTAAACTCCTTACTTTTTTTAAGATAAGGATCTTTAAAACGAATCCTAAAATCACAGTCCTCACTCATTCGTTCAATAATGCGATGAGCTTTCGCTAAGGAAGTACCTCCTTGGAAAACTAATTCATAATGTTCATGGGATATATTGCTAACGATTGAAATTGCATGAGTCACATAAATATCTTTTTCAATAACATATTCATTGAGATCTAGATATTCTGAAAGCGCATTGATTTCTTGTAGTCGTTCTTCCGCTGTATTATTTAGCATAAATCTTATCCTCAACTCGAAGTTTACGATTGCCGTAGGTGAGTTTTCTGCGAAAGCGACTTTTCAAACGAACTTCAAATTTTGCTGGTACTTGTTGTGACTTGCCTTCATTGTAGTCCTTAATGGCTTGACTAGGCTCCCATTGAATTCCAAGTCGGTCTAGCACCTCGATACAAGCATCAGTGAAACCGGCACGCACAACTGGGCGATCAAGATACTGAGAGCTTTCAGCTTTGGCATAAACACCATAACCTAATTTAACAAGATCACCATCCTCTGTGAGAGCTCTCAGAGCGCGGCTGATTTGCCTAGGCTCCCCCAAAGAATTGACGTCTTCCCGCAGTATAACGGTACTCGGTATTTCTTCAATATATGCTAGTAATTTGCTTCTAAATGAGTTTTGATAGCGCTTTGCCATAATACTTTCCTCTGTGCCAACAATGGACACTTTTAGTGTAGCACAATATGCCAACAATGGACAATTTTAAATACGAACAAAAAGACTAACAGTCTGAAATAATCAGAAAAAATAAGACAATCTCGTCTATTGCTCTGTGTCAGATTTGTGTCATTATAAGGCTCATAAATAGGCTTTTTGGCGCAAAATTACACGGATGCACACACAAAAAGTTATTTAAAAACAATGGGTTATGATTTCAGTGATATTTTTTAATTGCAACATGAGGAAATAAGCCTCGATGATTAACACTATTCTATTTAAAGTAAAAAGGATATCCCATGGCAGCTAGTTCAACTGAAAAACAGTATTATTCAATTCCAGATGACGTTGGAGAAACATTAGTATCACTTATCGCGGACAATAAATCCGAAGAATTTTCTCAACTGTTAAAAGGGCAATGTGACGAAGCAAAACGTTTAGGCATTCCTTTACGTTTAGAAAGGGGATATAAAATGCATGCTAAATCGCCTTTCGTTATAAAGATACATTTGCTGGATTATGCAGCGGATTTAGGGCGTGATGAGATGCTCAAAGAATTAGTTGCGTCCGACAATAAGATTGCGGCAACAAAAGTTGCTAACGATGCCATGTGTAGGATGAGTGCAAAAGGTCATATCAAATGCTTGCACGTGTTGCTGGCAGCTGGTACAGACGCAAATGTAATCAACGGAGCTTATGGTACAGCCCTGCATGTTGCAGCTAACAACAACCAAGTTGAATGCTTGAATGTGTTACTGGCTAATGGAGCAAATGTCCATGCAGTTAACGAGGCGGGTGAAACGGCTTTACATCTTGCGGCGTTAAATCGTAGCATTAAGGTTGTAAAAGCTCTGCTAATTGCTGGGGCAGATGTAAATGTAGTTGCTAAGGAGTCTGGCGTCACATGCTTGTACCATGCTGTTTACCAAGGTCCTCATGAGATCGTAAGGGAGTTGCAGCAAGCTGAGGTAGATATGGAAGCTATTAAGTATAACCGCATTGAGTGTGTCACCACTCTGCTCGCAGCAGGTGCTATGCTAGATGATATGACAATAAAATACGTTAAGCTTGCAAGACAAGAAGGGTGGCTAGCACCAATGCTTGAATACCTGCTCTTAAAAAAACAAGGATTGTTCATAAGAAGTAAGCATAATGTTTATCACTTGTCATGGCTGCGCGATCCATTATGGCGAAGGCCTGGCTACGATGAGACTCAAATTTTGAAAGAAGATTTTGAAGAACCAGCATGTAAAGACGAATTTACATTGCAAGAGTTGGCCTGGTTAATCATTGCTTCAAATCCAAGTCTTTACGACGCCGTACTTAAAATATTGCCTCCTGTACCCGTTAAAACTAATCAACAAAAAAATGATGTAACCCTCATAGCTAGATGTATTTCGATTCGTCAGATGATGGTTTAGGATTGTGAGGAGGGGGTCTTTCCCAAAGAAAGGGGGGTTTTACCGACTTGCCGAGGACCCGCCATAAAAAGCATTTGTTGGTTTTCAGCGAAATGCTGCTCAATAATCTTTTGATAGAGCCGTTCCATAGCCGTAATACTCTTCGCAAAATATTGACTATTATAGGTGCTATCGTGGAATAGTCGGCAGTGCAAAGCGTCCAAAACTGAGAATGCTGCAGCACCAATACCAGCAGGGCCAAATTCATCAACCTCAAGTACAACAGCGTCAATCTCACCGGAACATCCGCACACACGCTTCATCCAACACTCTCGCATCGAGAAAGCGTTCACGGGAGACCTGCGATAAAGACAAGAAGACGGCGGAGGGATCAGGTAGTCAACATATCATTATCTGATCCTTAAACTCCAGCCCATAGAAACCATAAAATTTCATATAAAACAATATGTTACTAGTTATTCCTGTTTTTACTCAATGGTGATTGAATAAATTTACTCAATGAGCATTGAGTAAACTCAAAATCTGGACTACACTCACGACATGGACGTTAGATTTGAAGCAAATAACACTCACCTGGAAAATGCCGCGACATTTTCCGAAACAGATCCTCACTTAAGACGGCTCTACAAAGAACCTTACGTCTATCGCTCTAGCTTGATTGATGAGTTTCCCTTAGAGCCTGGTATATTAACCTTAGGCGGCGGACGCCAAATCGGAAAAACTACCCTCCTAAAACAGTGGATGGAAATGCTGCTTACGAAAGGCATTCAGCCAGAAGCTATTTGTTTTTATTCAGGAGAATTAATTTCAGACTACCAAGCACTCTACCTTCTCGTTAAAAATCAATTAAATCAGATGCCACAAGCTAGTTTAAAATATCTCATTTTAGATGAAATCACCTATATAAAAGACTGGGACAAAGCGATTAAATACCTTGCTGATACAGGGGAGTTTGAAAATACCGTTGTCATACTGAGTGGCTCTGACTTAGTATTAATGCAAGATGCTCGCATTCGTTTTCCTGGTCGCAGAGGAAAAGCACCCAAAGTAGATTTCCATTATTACCCTTTATCATTTAGAGAGTTTATTCAGCTAAAAAACTTATTGCCGACACCAGAGCAACTTAACCACACTGTTGATCAGGAAGTGCTAACACAGCTTTACCAACAGCTTGATGCTTATTTAATGCATGGTGGATTTTTATCAGCAATTAACGATTACGAAAAACATCAAAAAATTTTAACCGCAACGTTAGCAACGTATTCTGACTGGATTCGTGGCGACATTCTTAAACGAAATAAGAAAGAAGTTTTTTTGAATGAAATTATTGGCGCAGTTATTAAATATTATAATAAACAGGTATCTTGGGATAACCTTGTTAAAGAACTCTCTATTGATCATACACAAACTGTTGCAGATTATATTAGCTTACTATGCTCCATGGATGCAGTGTTTGTACAGGCTGCATTAATAGAAGATAAATTAAAGGCCGCTCCTAAAAAACGAAAAAAATTAATGTTTTGTGATCCTTTTATTTATCATGCAATGAAAGCATGGTTAAAACCATGTAATGACCCTTACAATGAACAGATGACCAAGATAATCACGGATCCCATTGCTTACTCCGAACTAGTAGAAGCCTGTGTCACAACACATTTTCGTCGCTATTACCCCACTTACTATATTAAGGCAGAAGGTGAGGTTGATATCGCTTATGTGAAAGACAAGCGTTTTTGGCCGATAGAAATAAAATGGTCGAAACAACTTCGGCCAAAAGATTTAAAACAAATTAGTAAATATCCCCATGGGAAAATTTATGCTAAAACTTTCAGTTATACAGACATCAATAATATTCCTGTTATACCGTTACCGATAGCGTTACTCAATATACCTGAGTTCACTTACGAGTAAAGGATCAAGTGCTGAGCATACCATTACCCACAAATGCTCCTTAGTGCACATAACTTGCCTTTCCAAAATGCAGACGAACAGCATAAAAGAAAGGAAAGGGAGGAAAGGGATCAGGTGGTGAATTACCCGATCTATTTATTAAAATCGGGTAATTCACTACCTGACCCCTAAACTCTAAACTTTACTGAATGCCAACGCTCATACCAATTGTGATAAGAAGGTTTTCAATGGGACAATACAAGGCTTAGTTTGATCAAGGCAATTGACATCCATATAAGGTAAATCAAACGCAAGTTGAAATGCATAAGGTGCCTTCAAGTTTGTCTGAAATGAAATTAAATGATCACTTAATTTTACCTTTGCACTCGTTTTTACTTCTATAAGGATCCATGGTTTATTGTTTTTCACAATTAAAAAATCAACTTCACGCTTTTCCTTATCTCGTATAAAAAATAACTCATATTTCCCCAACCCAATGTCTTTCCAAAAATGAACGGCCTTCAGTAAATGGCATGCAACAAAATTTTCAACCTTTGAACCAGGATCATCAATAACAGACCAATCCCATAAAAACATTTTTGGCTCTTTAATTAAGGATCGCGATATGTTTTTTGTCCAAGGCTTCAGTATGAAGCAATAATAGTAATTTTCGAGAACTTTAACCCAACGTCTTATCGTCGTATCAGCTACTCGGACTTTCTTTGCAAGCTCTGTGTATTTGAGTTGTTTAGTCGCTTGACATTTCAGCAATTCAGCCAAAACTTCCAATTGAGCCAAATCCTGTATTTGTTCGCTATTTTTAATATCTTCTCTGATGACTTGCTCTTGCCGAAGTAATTGCCAACGATTGTAAAACTGCATAGTTTGTTTCGTCAGTGGTTCAGGAAAACCGCCAAATTTATAGAGCGCATTAAAATCCTCATCATTCAATTTGAGGGGGGGCTGAAACTCTTGAGTTGGTAATGCGAATGAGTGAAGTTCTCTAACCGTTAGTGGGTGAACTCGATATAGGAAATAACGTCCCATCAAACTATCGCCACCGCGTCTAATAATATTTAACTTTGCACTACCCGTGACAAGAATATTCAATTTACCCTTGTATTCATCAATAAACCCCTTAAGATAATTTTTCCAATGTTTATATTTGTGTATCTCATCAAAGACAATCAGTGGCTTTTTTTCCATAACAGCGTCTATAGGCAATCCCGATAAAAGTGTTTCTTCATCACCCAGTATTTGGGTCCTATGCTTGTTAATATCCCAATTTAAATAGTTACAATACTCTGACTCATTACAGATTTGTGTTGAAATGGTTGTTTTGCCGACTTGTCTTGGACCAGATAAAAATGCCATTTGCTCATACTGACTAAAGTGTTCCTCCAAAATGGTATGGTAGATTCTATCCATGCTATGCCTTTGTAAAATAACTTACCGACTAGAATAGCATGCATACCGAAATAGTCAAGACTATTCCGGTATGCATGCAGAAATAGTCTCAAGTTGGTAAATATACCCATCGTACCTCAAAATGCGAGATTTATGGCGCGGTGATTTTTGTTCCCTGGAGCCGTTTGAAACGCAGGTAATAGCCATTCTATTGGCAAGTTTCAAACGGCTCTTGCGGGCAAGAAGAGAAAGATGACGCATAATAAATTTTAAACGGTAAGTATGGCCATCAGTCAACCGTTAATGCAAAGCACTGCTCAATACACCGGAATTTACTTAAGCTGATAAATCTCTTCTAGCCACAGTCTGAATTCTTTTTCATTGAACGTGTGATGCCAGTGTTTTAGATAGACTTCTTGAGGGATCATTAGTAACTCAACTTCTGCATCGGCAATGATATTTGCATTACGCTCTGTGCCTGAGATTGCGCTGCTGTTTCCTATCAACGCATAAGGTGCAATTTTAAATGTTTCATAGCCACCTAAGGGCAAGCCAAGGAGACCCTCATTGAAGGATAAATAGATAAAGCCAGCAGGATCGCCTGCTTTAATCAAATATTCCCCGGGGTTGATACTAATAAGCTTGGTATCTTCAAAAGCTTCTTCGACATTGATGCCATCAATTTTGTGTCCATGTACAGCAACCATCTTTATGATATTTTTTTTATCTTCCAAACTGCCATTAAATTCTTTTCCGTTTAGATAGCGATTTTTCTCATTGTTCGGGATAGCATT
Source organism: Gammaproteobacteria bacterium (assembly GCA_021773295.1). Lineage (GTDB taxonomy): Bacteria > Pseudomonadota > Gammaproteobacteria > UBA1113 > UBA1113 > JAJFKI01. Next base: position 7,886 of record JAJFKI010000082.1, read on the forward strand.
AAGTTGTATCGTATAAACAATTCTATCTTTTAAGGATGGGGCGAGTTTAGTTAATTCAGTACCAATAAGTCTCGTAAAGTCCCAACCATCAGGGGCATCTTCTAATAATATTTTAATGGGCGTTGTCTTACTGATTTTACCTTTATCTCGATAATCATCAGGCAAGATTAAACTATCAATAACGTCTAACACGATATCATAAATAACAAAGGCAACACTCTTTGCAACATGCTCTCTGGCTTCATTGGACTTAAATAAGCCTGTATAAAATGAAATTGCCAAGTCACCTTCGGCGGTATACTTGGTGCTTGCTATATTAGCTTCACCAATTGCATGTGGTGAGCTATCTTCAAATAAAAACAATTGATTTTTCTCATTCGAAAAACAACAAATGGCATTACCTGAATATAAGTCTGTAAACATCTGGTAGCCTCCAGATGTTTTATAGCTTGTTCCTCGTTGTCGAAAGGAGTCTGCACAACGCAGCAATCTCAAAGTATCTTTAATATCATCAATAAAATCTAAAATTTCTGGTTCGTCACTTAACAGCCAAGTATAAGCCTCTTGACGAAAGTTAGTATATAATTTTTTTCTATTCGTTTGGGTTTTTTTTGAATACTTTGTTGACTCAAATTGTTTGCCTGAGAATATTTCTTCACTTGTTTCAATTTGTTTTAAGTAGTAAATATATTCCAAATCATATTCAATGATATCCAAAATATTTTGCCGCAGCTTTGCTGAATTATTTAAAACCTTAATATCACATTGGCTTTTGCTGTGCGCAGGGACTAACGCTAGCATTTCTCGTAAGACATTTTTAGGATCGGCTGTAATCAACCCCTCTTCATGTAATGCCAGAATACGCCACGGCACGTTACCACAATTTTCTTCCCATATAATGTCAAAATAGTGATCGAAAGACCCGCTATAAACTTCTTGCGCGGCAAACTGAGAATGAGTGGCTCGACCAATTTTTGAGAAGTGTATCATGCCTATGTCGTGTAAATAAGCAACGATAACACCATAGCCTCTCATAAAATTTAATCGATACTCTGATCTTGGCGCGATATGAACCCCATGGGACACTTCAATCGTTTCGAGTATTAAGCGCGCAACATCCCGCACGTGAACAATGCCATGATCTGAGAAAAGCCCAATATGACTACTCATATCCTCCATAAAGCTTTTATCATGGACGAGGTTATCTAACTTAGATTGCTCCGTGATACGCGCATAGAAAGTATTTTCAATGTAGTCGCGTACCTGTTTGGATAGGTACTGCTCATATAACTGCCTGTTATTACTCATAGCTCTCCAAAAACCGTGTTTTGTATAAAAAATATTCTGCCCATAACTATAGTAAAGGTGAGAACCTACCAATCTGCAAGTCAACGGCCTGCTTTAGTTAGTGGCAGCCTCCTAAAATCATTGCTATATTGAAAGATTGTCATCAATTTAAATAAACTACATGGATGTGGTTAAATGATTCTTAAGTCAATAAAACTATGCTTAATTGGTGTGCTCATTCTTGGGCTTGTGGCCTGTGGTCGCACAAAACCTTCTAGCTTTTATATTTTAACGCCCTTACCTTTTAGTCAAACCAAACCAACCAGCCATGGTTCTAGTGGTACCGTTGGTATTGGACCGGTAAAAATTGCGGCTTATTTAAATAAATCTCAAATAGCAACCCGTCAAGGAATTAATGAAATTCATTTGGCAGAGTACCACCGTTGGGCAGAGCCTTTGCCGGATAATATTCAGTCGGTGTTAGTGGCAAATTTAAATAAAAAGTTGTCGACGTGGCATGTGACTAATTATCCTTGGCGCCGATCTTTAGGTGTTAATTGGCAGGTCAGAATTATTATCAATCAGTTTGACGCAGATAGCAAAGGTATCGCGACCTTAAATATTCGCTGGAAAATTTTTAATGCTAAAAAAGAAACGTTACGCTATGAACGACACCGTATTTATCATGTGCGTGTTGATCAAGGCAAAGCATACAGTGCCATTGCTGCTTCGATGAGCCAAGCACTCGCAGATGCAAGCACAGACATTGCCAGTGATATTCAACGACTAAGAGGTAAGCGAGCAAAATGACAACGCGTACACAGCCATCCTTGAATTTTGTCACCAGTGTCGGTGAAAATGTTATTAGCACCTTTCAATACGTTAAAAACTTTATTCTAATATTAGGTGTCTTCTTATTATCAGTACCCAGCATACTGACACCACGACACAAAATAACGCGTCAGTTATTTTTCAAGGAATTCTTTAAGATTGGGCCTGGGAATCTTTTGTTAGTCGCAACGCTCAGTGTACTACTGGGTGGTGGCTTAACGATTATTAGCATCGTGCAGTTTAAAAATTATGGATTTCATTTATATGCTGTGAGTGCAATAACGATTATGCTAACCAGACAAGTCTGTCCAGTTTTGGTGGCAATCGTATTATTGTTTAATGCAGGAATCAAATACACGATTAAACCCTATATGAGTCATGCTGATAACAAACGAGAATTAATTGAATATTATTTTGTTCCTTTGATACTTGTACTTGGACTTGTAACACCGTTACTTTATACCTATGCAGCTGCTATCAGTATTTCTTCAGGGTATTTGGTTAGTACGTATATTTTAGGTATATCACCAGTAAATTATGCCGATAAAGTATTCGCCACTATTGACCATGCCAATGTCACTGCGTCACTTTTAAAAACATTGACCTTTGGCGTTATGATTGGTCTTGTCACGTGCCACAATAATATAAAAACATTGGCAAAGGAGTACAAACCAAGACAAGCGGTAAAATATACCCTCTGGCAATCGATTTTTTTAATTTTATTATCGAATGCTGTCGTTGAATATATGCTAATTCATACTCATTTATAGGAAACATGCCATGCATTACCGGATGAAAGCAACTATTATAGGATTCTTTGTAATAGGCGCTGTGGTCATTTTAATTGCCATCGGCATTTACCAAAGCGAGAAACAATCATTAATTAAAGAAAGGACCTATGTACTTTTCTTTTCTGGCTCACTTAAAGGCGTGCACCCAGGCTCTCCTGTGACTCACCGCGGCGTGAAAATCGGTGAAGTGAAAGATATTGTCATGGAGTTCAACCCAAAAGATGGTGATATTACTATCCCAATCTTCGTTCAATTTTATGAGATAAAAGATAGACAGTATCGAGAAAAAACTAATTTAAAAATGCTAATTCAACGCGGGCTAAGAGCAAAGTTAGAGTCTTATAGCATGATCCCAAGTGAAGTTGGTATTGAAATCAATTATTATCCAAACACGCCCGTGCACTTGACGCATATTAAAACTGAATATCCAGAAATCCCAACGCTAGAAACAGCAACTGGTGGCGATCAAATTGCGGCAACACTTAAAGAGATTGAAGAAACCTTTAAGAATTTAAAAGAAATCACGTCGTCCCCGGAAATTATGAACACTATTAAAACCATTAACAAAACAGCAACTAACGCTGATAAGCTGGTCACAGATTTAAATAATCATGTTGATCCCGTGCTCGCAAACTTAACCGATGCTCTTAAGAATACGTCACATGCCGCATACTCTTTAAGAGAATTTGCCGATTATGTGTCACGCCATCCTGAATCGTTGATCAAGGGTAAAGGGAATTGATGTGGCTATTTACACATAATCCGAGTGCACCCTCGGATAAATGTGTTATTTGTAGGGAAGTCCTTATTACTTGTCTCAACTAAACTATGGAAAAAGCGTTCATCTTGCTCTGGGATTAAATCACTACCACGGACATCATGATAATCAGCAGCAGCAGAATGGAAAAAATCAAATTGGACTTTTTCATGCAAATCATAATAGCTAGTATTTTCGATTAAGTAATCGCCCTGCTTTAATTGCTGTACATATTGTTTTAATAACGTTCCAGCAATATGCAGATTCTGGATGGTGCTCGTGCGTTCACTATGCTTACTAGCAAACTCTAGTTGTGTTGGTACTTGCAGTGAAGTATACACTGGCAAACTATTATCGGTATACATATCAAAATAATGTGGTTGCATAATAATGGGAGGATATTGCTTCAAGCCATAATCTTCGATATAAAGTCTTTGCAAGCCTTCAATCGGCGCCAATTTACTATTAGTAGCAGGCTCAAAGCCGCAAGCACTGTTTGTCGCAACTGAAAGCAAATGCTTCACCACCTTAGCAATGTAAGGCGTTGGCTTTAAGTCTTTTTCTTTTTCAATATAGGAAAAAATAAAATCCCATAAAAATTTATCACGCCAGTTACTACTGGAATCCCATGCTTGTGATAATAAAAAAACATATAATTTATTCCACGCCGGATCCTTTAAATAATCAAACCACTTTTTGGAAAACATGGCTATTTTTGACGTCCATGGTTGACTGAATGCCTCATGATTCGCAAGGGCTGAAAATAATTTACTATGTTCTAGGTAATCACGTGGTTTATGAATAGCAATATTATATTTACGCTTTAATCTAGCATGGGATTTCGTATCTGAGATTTTTGGTAACATGAAAATAGACCGAACGCCGGAGGAAAGTTCCCATAAAAAGCTCGGATGAGAACGAGTACCAGGGCTCATAATACGCCAAACACCGAATAGCGTACCTGTCTGTAGTGGCTGCACCGCAGGAATAATACGGTCTTCTAGCTGTAAATACATTTCAACGCTATTATTTAAAACCATTGAAACGGGATTAGAATTTGCGTTATAGGCTAAATCATCTCTGATGCGTGAATCCAGGTGACTGCTAGTAATGGGATAATTGATACCTTCTTTATCCGGCAAATGCAGCACGCCTCGATGCACAATTTTATGGCCATAGGAAAATTCACCCCTGTAAATACGGAAATCCTTTGGGGGATCAATTTCATCAATAATCGCCGCAAAGTCTGGATTGACTTGCATGATTTCTTCTCGACAATCTTGCCAATGACTAGCCGTAATATTTGCCGTAGTTTTACAACGTTGTAGTATCATGAGTTATTTAAATCCTTTTCCGATAACGATACCCTTAAGAAGGCGCTAGTTTATATTAGTTTTAAAGAATTATCTATTTTATCCTTAATAAATCTTGCCAACTTTTTCTTGAAGATAAACTACTAGCAACTGTTTCGCCAGCGCTAAGTTCCTGAGCCTTTTTCACGTAATTATATAGCGAATGCTCTGAACGCCCACCTTTTGATGCAATTGCTTCAACCATGCTTTGCAAATCGGAGTATCTTGGTAAATGGTATTGCTGCAGAATGCTGAGAATTTTATATGCACGCCTAATCCCTTGTGTACCATGCTTGCGTGGCACGTGAAAAAACGCTCTTGCTGTTGATGGCTCGTCTTCATTTATATAATCCAAGTAGTCCAAAACGCCTTCTTTCACGCGCGCTATATACTGCTGCATTGCTTCATCGGCCCCTGCATCATGGTAGGCATGCCTTTGTCCCAATTGATAAACATACATGGGCATTGACGCATCTGCTAAGGGATGGCAGGTATTAATGTATATTTCTACTCTTGTAGTTAGGCCGCTCGCTAACACTTCCCCTCCAGCTGAGGAAGATGAAGGCGATACACTGTCTGAAGAACTGCTAGCGCTTGCTAAAGAAGATTCTGCATGAATGTTTGCATCAGAACAGGGGGGTACAAATAAGCTCATCCCACTTAAAGGTGAGTTAGAGGATGAACTACTTGCTGTTGGACTAATGTCAGTGGCAGAAGACGTCTTGATCATTGTGGCAAGTGCAACCGGTATATGAAACACCGCAAAACCGGTTTGTACATCGTGCAATGGCTGGAGTCGATGTAATGCTGATGAATAAAATTGTTGTAAATCACCGCCACCTGTGCCCAGCACCCATTGGTTAAATTCCCCCGTGTGATACATCATCTGATGATCGTGTGCATTTAATACCGTGAGTTTGGTGCCTTCTTTATAAGTAATCTCTCTAAACCCTGCTGTTTCCCAAATGACGTACTTCACAATATCGTTATATTGCACAACCTTATGACTCTCGAAATAATCTCTTTGAGTTTTATCTAAATAAAGCCATGCGTCATTTTTTGTAAGACAAACTCGTTTACCCGCCGTAACAAATCCATGATGCATGGCAATAAAAACGTGTTTACCCATCAACGTGTCCGTTTGATGATACAGCCAAGCAAATTGATTACGCAACGCATAACGCTCAGCTGCAGTTGCTAGCGACTCACCCTTTTTTCTAAGCTCCTTTTCAAACAGATAATAATCTCTAGCGATAGTATTAGAGTCTAAGCATAAAAAAACCGTATCACCGATGTCCCAGCGAGAATAAGGATTGGGCATGGTCCATCCACTGGGGCCATTTTTCTTATCACCTAATGGTAGCGGCTTGCCAGCAGCAAAGTGCTCTTTTTTAAGAGGAAATTTGGCAGCGTTAAAATACTTTGCTTTTTGCTTTTCGCTAAAGGTCTTGGCAAATAACTTAGCCTTATTGCTGACATAGGTTCTGTGAACTTGATAACGAACTCTTTCAGGCCTGCCTACCGCTTTACCCGCATTTGCCTTAGCAAGGGTTTCTGGCGTTTTTTCTTTGGCAACATCGTGATTGCCTGGCACGATAAGAAAGGGTATGGATTTTAAACGTGGGTAATGACGATAAACCAACTCGAATTGTTTATAGAATTTTTCATCGAATGGATGAACCACCCCGTTAGGATAAATATTATCACCCAATATAACGATAAAATCTGGAGCACCGTTTTTTTCAACATAGGCATTGAGTAATGCTGCGACTTCTTTTTGTGCCTCTTCTCCTGTGCCTTGACAACCAAAGGCGATGACTTTTAAAGGGTAAGTACCCTCTTGTGCTAGGGCGACGCCAGGTTTGGGCTTTAGTGTATAACTGGCACCGTGTTTCACAAACTCACGGTATTTTGGCCACAGCTTTGTAAAGTCTTGTGGATCTGTTGCGTTTTCTTCTTCTTCTGCACTCATATTACCTCAATCCCCTGTTCATTCAGTGGCAAGTATTACACCAGCAAAGTATTAAGGAAATATTATGAGCAAAAAAATACTGCGAACTCAGGCTGTTATGTTAATTATTTACACAAAGTTATACTGGACACCCACCGTCACTTGCTGTAAATCGGGGATATAATCGCTCTTGAGTAAATCACTTTTTTGGCCCCAAAGATAGAGGTATTGTAAGTGTATCGACCAATTTTCATTAACATGATAGCCAGCCCCTGCTGCAGCTTCAGGACGAAATGCCTTGGTTGAGCGCTCCGCTGCCCGCAGCGTTAAGGGGGCAAAGTCTCTCAAGGAATTATTGATATCACTGCGAGACCAAACATAAGCAGGCCCACCCTTCACATAGACCAAGAAGCCATTTTCAAAAGGATAGGAGAGCTTTGCTAGTAGATCGATGTTATAGCTCAGCTGATCGCCTCCAGCACGCGCAATCTGTGGTCCACTCACATCATAGGTGCGCCAGCTATAAGTCGCTTGTTCCCAGGCATTACCCCCTAATTCGACGGCTATGAAGCGATTAATGTTATACCCAAGATTAGCTCGCCCCGTCAAACCCGTTTGACTGCCAGATCCAAAGCGGGTTGTATCACCGGCAGTGAGAGAATTCACTAAAACGCCACCCTCAATCACTTCCTCTTCCACGCGGGTCACATCACCAAGCTGGGCCATACCCCAACCAAACTCACCACCAAAATAAAAACCGGCAGTTTTCTCCATGGGCGCGGGTGGTTCAACGATATCAGGATAGGCGGCATAGGTAGTGATACTTGTAGTAAGCGTGGCAATTGCACCGCTACTGAGTAAGAAGCGTCTGAAATCCATTCTGTGTCTATCTCCCTGTTTACACTGGCTTAATTGAACCAATATACCGATTAAGTCCATCACTAGCAAGGCAGTATATTTCGGACAAAAAAAGGCCCAGCAATTGCCGGGCCTTTCCCATAAGAAATAATTTCTTATTAAACAACGTCGTATTGAACACCTACTGTTGCCATTTGCAAGTCAGGGATGTTATCACCACGTAGTGGGTTATTGTTATTACCCCAAATGTACGTGTATTGCGCGCTCACGGACCAGTTATCGTCGATGTTATAACCGATACCAGCAGCAGCTTCAGGTCTGACTTCAGACTCACTGCTATCTGCTTTTGTACGAACAAAAGGCGCGAATGGTATTAAGGTTCTTTTGATGTCAGTGTTTGACCAAACATAAGCACCACCACCTTTAGCAAAGACTTTGAAGCCATTTTCGAATGGATAAGTCACTTTTGCTAATAGGTCAACCATGTAAGAATTAACATCACCTGTACCATTACCTAAGAATACTGTATTGGTAGGATCATAAGCACGCCATTTATAGTCAGCATCGCTCCAAGCGCCGCCACCTAATTCTACGGCGAAGAATTGGTTGATATTGTAACCAATGTTGATGCGACCAGCCCAGCCATCATCACTGCCGCCTCTTAAGCGGACCCAGTTACCGGCTGTTAATGGATTAACAACAACAGCACCTGTGCTGTCAAAGAAAGTAGGCTCTTGACGAGACCCACTGTTTGCATCTTGTCGGCCCCAACCAACTTCACCGCCGACGTAGAAACCAGAGTGGTCCACTGCGACAGGCTCTTCAATCGTTGGGTATGCAGCAAATGCTGCTACAGACGTTAAAACCGAAGTCGTTGCAACTACACCAGCTGCAAACAATCTCACATTCCTTGTTTTCATAGTAGTTCTCCCTAAATAATAACTAGCTATTATGTTGCCAACAGGGCAACAAAAATTAAGTTTAGCATTAAATAACTAACTGTCAATTTTAGTCAATAAATGGTACAAAAGAGGCTACCAGCTTTCATTATCAAGCCAATTTTTTGTACCAATGATCACTTCTCGTTCTTTAAACGTTACTAACGCTTCCGCTACGCTTGCACTATCACCTTGTTGTTTGATGACGGCTAAGGTGATTTGCATTGCTTTGATGGCCGCGCGTTGTAAGTCTGATGGGATAATGGCAATTTGATAACCCCATGCGGCCAGTTTTTCTTTGGCCACTAAGGGGGTTTTACCACCATAGAACATGTTAATGAGCTTTGGTTGTGGAATGCGTTTGGCAATGGCTTCTATTTGTTCTTCGGTTTCTGGCGCCTCGACAAATATCATATCCGCACCAGCCTTTAAATAAGCATCGGCTCTGTCTAAGGCTTGCTCAAAGCCTTCTACCGCGATGGCATCAGTGCGTGCAATGAGTAAAAAGTTTGGATCGCTTAAGGTGTCTTTTGCTGTTTTAATTTTGATACACATTTCATCTGCTGGAATTAACTTCTTGCCAGCTAAATGACCACAGCGTTTGGGAAATTCTTGATCTTCTATATGGATACCGGCCACACCCATGCGTTCATACAGTTTCATCACTCGTTTCACATTGACTTCATTACCATAACCCGTATCGCCATCAGCAATGACTGGCAGCCCGGTCGCATCGACAATATTAGCAAGCCTGTCACACATTTCCGTCATGGTGAGTAAACCGATATCAGGAAAACCAGCACCGCGCGATATCGCACCCCCACTGGCATACAGTAATGAAAAACCCGCTTGCTCCACTAATTTTGCTGACATACCATCGAATACGCCAGGCGCTATGTGTAATTGCTGGCTATTGAGTAAGTCTCGTAATTGTTTGCTGCGACTCATGTGCTGTCCTTATGGCTGTAATAACATATTGTCAATCAATCTTACCCCAGCTAAATGGACTGCCGCAAACCGTCTGTGGTTTTTGGTGGTAATGTAATCAACTTCAAAGCCTTGTGCTTTTAATAATTGTGCAACATTTTCATCACTATACGTTCCATCAGCTAACAAGCGCGGCAACGCGAGGGCTTTTTCTAGAGCTTGCGTTGACAAGCGATTATTACGCGAACTCAACGCCAAACCCTCCGCATTGCGCACAGTGTCACAAGCAACAACGTCTATATCCAGAAAAAAAGCCTTTACTAAACCTTGCACCAATTGCAATTGTTGATAATCCTTTTCACCAAAATAAGTATTGTTAGGTTTTACTAATTGCAGCAATTTCATAACGACGGTGAGCATGCCCTCAAAATGTCCCGGCCTAAATACACCTTCCATCTCTTGACTAAGATTCGTTTCCAAAATTTTGTAATGATAATCGTCAGGATATAGCTGCTCGGCTGTAGGCACTAAGACGTAATCTACTTTAAGAGACTTTATGGTTTCTAAATCGTTATCCAAGGTGCGCGGGTAATTTTCTAAATCTTGTTGATGATTAAACTGTGTCGGATTAACAAAGATACTCAATACCGTTATATCGTTATCCTCTATGGAACGTCGCAGCAAACTTAAATGACCTTCATGCAAGTTACCCATCGTCGTCACTAAGCCAATGCTTTTATTAGTGAGCTTTTCTCTGAGATTACACCACTCTTTTAGTTCAGAAACAACTCGCATATTACACCTTAGCCTCAAAACAGTGTTCTGTGCTTGGAAAAGTAACGGTTTTTACTTCACTGTCATATTGATTAAGCGCTTGTAATAAGTCTTGATGGATTTTCGTGTATTGTTTTACGAATTTATAGGCACTGTCATTACTGCCGATTAAATCTTGTAGCACTAACACTTGCCCTGAGGTTTTTTCCCCAGCACCAATACCAATCGTAGGAATTGATAATTGTTGTGTGATGGTGTCTGCTAAGGTTCTAGGAATACATTCTAAAACAATGGCAAAGCAACCCAAGGTTTGTAACAACTTTGCTTGCTCAATTAAGCTATTAGCGGTTGCCATGTCTCTTCCCTGAACTTTAAAGCCGCCCAGTTGGTGCATGTACTGCGGTGTTAAACCAATGTGCCCCATCACTGGCACACCCGATGTAACTAAGTGCTCAATCAAATTTTCATTGCCATAAACGCCTTCTAACTTAACGGCGTGAGCACCCGCTTGCATAATAGCTTGCACCACATCCATCACGGCATCTAAACTTTTACGATATGAAAGAAAGGGTAAGTCAGTGACAATGAATTTATTGTTTGCACCTTTAGCCACCGCTTTGGTGTGCATCACCATCATATCAACCGTGGCTGCCACCGTGGTATCAAATCCATGCATCACCATGGCCACGCTATCGCCCACTAACAAACAATCCACATTGCTTTTCGCGACAATCGCTGCTGTCCAATAATCATAACAGGTGACCATTGTGATTTTATGGCCATCATCATGCATACGCTGAAAATCGAGTCTATTCATTAACATCTCCTGGTTAAGGAGATCTTTGAGTGAGGTTTTTTGGTACCTGTCTCTAAGATCAAGTCCGGTTTAAGTATTAACGACCAGCTAAGCATAACCGAATATAAAAACTTTCGCAAAACTTACCTCGAAAAACCCATTATCCATTGCCAGCTAAAGCGTAGGAATACAGGCTAATGCCAATAACGCTCATCAAAGAGCTCATCAATGGTAATTACTGTATCTAAATAATGCCTGCGCTTCAGCGCATCGTCGATACCCTCTTTTGTAATTAACACCCTATGAATAGTTTTGTTTTTCGGGTTTGGCAATAATTCTATTTTCCGCTCCATTTCCTCTATAATTTTTGTTCCGACTTTTTTCTGCAAATACTTTATTTCGCAGACTGTAAAAACACCATCCGGGCGATCAAATACTAAATCAATTTGAAAATTTGGACAACTTTTACTAGTGCTTTTATTATAAAAAGCACCTACTTTATAATTCACCGCAGAAAAACCAAGTATTGTTGCAATGATATAATGATATTTACGGCAAAATCGTTCGAATGAATACCCAAGCCATTTCTGATACGTTTCCATTTTTATAGCACCCACTGGGTTACGTTCAAAATCACCATTATCAATTCTTTTAATGATTGGCTTAATAAACTTATAGAAAAATTGTAAATATGTGTCGTTAATGCAATAACGCGTCAGTTTGGAGTGTTCATTAAGATTATAGGGCGTATATTTTTCTACAAAACCACAGATAACCAGATCGTTAAGTAACTGCGTTAAACTACCGCCTTCTGAAATTTTTAAACTACTAGCAATCATTGGGCGTGTTGCGAATTTCTGTTTAGCTAAAAATTCAATGATTGCCTTATAATACTTATTCTCAGACATACTACTCGCAAAAATACGACTGAACTCTCTACTAAAATAGGCACCTGAATTAAATGAATGATTGCAAAGACTCACAAAAACTGAACTTTCCTTATTTAATCTTTTTAAATACTCTGGTATACCTCCCACCGTCAAATAAGCATCCAACACTTCCCTTTTAGAACTTCTTGGCAACATCTTTTGAGCATCAATTAAATTTAACTCTCTGAGCAATAACTCATGTTGAGAACGATTATGTAATGCCTTAGATTCAATAATATGCTCAATCATAAAGGATGGAGAAGAGCCGCATAAAATTAGCAATAATTTATTGTTGTACCGAAAGTAGTTGTCCCAAACATATTTTAATTCCGCAATAAATGCTGGTTTATAGTTCGCTAACCACTGGACTTCTTCGAAATAAACAGTCCATCCCCCGTCAGCCACGTACTTAGCTATATGTTTTAACGTTGCAGCCCAATTATCCGGTTTTAACTCTGCAAGCAGAGGCTCTTCAGCGTATTCCGCCAACTGGCTCATCACATACCGCATCTGCTCTTGATCAGATTTTGACTCAATACCTTCGAATTTTAAAATATTGCGAGTCCGGTAGACTTGCTCAAGTAACTCAGTTTTTCCAATACGCCGACGCCCGTAAACAATGACGATAGATGATGTATTGTCCTCACCGATCTGCTCTAAGCGTTTCCACTCTTTTTCTCTACCAATAAACTTATCATTTAAATTCAAAAGCTTAGGTTTCATTATTTGTTTTCCAATTAATAGATAAAGCCGTTTAGAGCTGATTATATTGTTAAACGGCTGAACAGTCAAAAATAATTTAGCCGTTTACTACAATATTATGGTATAAACGGCTGATAAATCAGTAATAATTTAGCCGTTTACCACCAATTCCTTACCTATATCGCTGGGTTCAGGAGCCGTTGGCGAATAACAATGGAATCGATGGGCGGTATTTACTGGAATCCATTGGCGGAAAAACGTGGAATGGTTTGGCGAAAAGAATGGAATATGCATCTGTATCGTTTTGACTGATTTCATTACTCTGCTCGCAATGACCAATGGTGTTTCACCGTCTTTATTAAAATTGCAATATCCCATAAAGGAATGGCAAGATAGCAACATACTATCGCTGTAAGAAGGGAACTACATGCCAACAAGGAAAGTCAGTCATTACTTTTACATCGCCCTGCCCTGGCTATGCTGGGTTTCGGCCACAGGCCTTTATTTTTATACCTATGGATTACTCACCTTACCCACCTCCTTAGCACCACTTTTCGAAGAGCACTTTGACTTCACGGCCGTTGAAATCAGCCTTATCTCCACCGCCTTTCTTTATACCTACGTCAGCATGCAAATTCCTGCGGGCTTGCTAGTTGATAAATATGGCGCAAGGGCTGTTAGTATTATCTCTGGGATTTGTTTAACGCTTGGCAGCTTAATTTTTGCATTGGCACAACATCCCACGGTTCATTTAATTGCCAGATTGTTGATGGGGCTAGGTGGCAGTGCAGCCTTCATCGTGACCTTATCCCTGGCACGTGCTTGGTTTAGCGCAGCATTGTTTCCTATCTTAGTAGCCATTACGGAATCCATGAGTGGCTTGGGCTCCATTGCCATTCCTTCTATTTTTACCCTCTTGGATAAAATCCAACCCTGGACGATTGCCTTGTTAGAGATAGCACTCGTTGGTTTCGCCTTATTGATGCTGATTACGTTTTTCGTGCGAGATAAAAAACATAAATCCGATGAAAAAAGGCCCAACATGCTGCAAGATTTTAAGGCCGTCGCATTTAACGGGCGCGTTTGGTTGTTAATCATTTTTGTCAGTTTTTGCTTTGCGCATTATGCGGCTTTGAGTAATATGTGGCGCGTCCCTTGGGCGTCTTCGCAATTAGAGATGAGTTATCAAAACGCACTATTATTTAACGGCATTGATATTGCCGGGTTTGTGGTGGGCTGCTTAGTTATTGGATTTTTTGCCATAAAGTTTGAGGCAGGTAAGGTCGCGTTATTCGCAGGCACTGCTGAAATTATTATGTTGGTAATAACCAATGGCTTGTCCTATGTCTTGCTTTCTCATCCGCATAATACTGTCCTGTTAATCCTATGGAGCATTTCTTTATTTATTTTAGGATTAACCACGGGTGGGATCCTACTCGGCTTTGAACTTGTCAAACGCGTGATACCAGAAAATGCTTATGGGTGTAGTGCTGGGTTTCTTAATATGTCATTTGGTGCTATTGGTATTTTTATGGTGCCTCTTTATGGGCTCATCATGGATCACTACAACATCAAATCGGCCATTCCAGTCATTTTAACCGTTATCTTCATGACGGTTATTGGGGTATTGGCCCTCGTGTTATTTTTGCGTGCATGTCCAAAGGATGGCTTGTCAGGTAAGACTATGTGTGATTAAATCAATGAACCCATCTCTTTTTTTAAGAGCGGTGGGCTAATGTAAGATTGAACAACAAGGAGTGTTATCAATGGCAAAGGAAGCAGCTAGGCTGGGAGTGTTGGGCTTTGGCCTCGCCCTCGGCGTCATGTGGGGTGTCGGCATGTTATTAGTCGGCTTATTCGGTTGGCAAGTCAATTACGGCGTCGATTTCGTCAATGCAATGGGATCCGTTTATATCGGTTTTGGTCCTACCTTAAAAGGCAGCCTACTAGGCGCACTGTGGGGCTTTGTCGATGGCTTCATCGGCGGTGTGGTGCTTGCGTGGTTATACAATATGTTCACCTGCAACAGCCGCAAATGTAAACCATCCGATAGTTAATCCATTTCATACTGAATAAAAAATGTAGGGGCGGTTCACAAACTGAACGACCCCTACATTCTTTATCACCCTTCATCGCAAAAATAAGATTTTAAGGTAGGAGTTGATTCTGCACAGTGGTTGTGCTATTGTTGGCCAAAATTATGTGAGGTATAAGATGTCAGCAGAGCATGAAACAATAATTATTGATCCCGTTCACTTAGTCAATTTATCCGCTACAGGTAAGCCGTTATCTGCTAAAGATCAACATCATCTAGCGCTATTGTCCCGCGTATGTCTTGCGCATAATGCTAAGTTTCATTTTGACACAGTAAGCCTGTACGAAGTCGAAGATTGTCCCTACAGCATCAAGCTCACAGCAGATTTAATCAAAGTTAAGCAAACAAAAAAGAACGATTACAATTTGTTTATTTACACGAAAACATTCACTAACAAGGGACAGTTTGCAAAATTCTCACCCTGTGTCGGCTACTTTTCCTCGGATGATAAGCAGCAACTCACGCCAAAGACTATGACCGCTAGTAAACACACTTGGGGCATTAAAGTGATTGATGCTAAGCAAGAGGTGATTAGTGGAAAGCCTTATCCCGAGAAAATGGTAGCACGGGAATTACAACATACCTTAGACGTGGGCAATGCTGCCCATGCAAAAATGCACTACGTTTTATCCAGTGACAAACGGTACTACTTTATCGTCATGTGGAACTTACAAATCGATCTTCTCGATTACATCAATGATGATGATAACTTTAATCTCAGTACGATTGAGTTGATTGACATGGCGTTGAGTATTGTTGATGCGTATCTTGAGACAATTCATTCAACGAACATCGTTCACTTAGATATAAAACCTGAAAATATCACGTTTTATAACAAACAAATATTTTTCATTGATTTTGGACTTTCACAAAAGGCAGGTACACCTAAAAAAATAGGTGGTACTGAGGAATACATTGATCCAAGCTTATATGATGAGGCCACTTCTCACATAGAAAAACACAATGATCTCTACTCATTAGGAGTGGTCCTAAGGTATGTATTAGGTTTTGTTCCTAATTCCAAGGAGCATGAATACTTTCTTACTGCTTGGTGTCCACAATGGCATCCTGGACGGGTTGAGCAGCTTCGTGCAGCTGGCGTTCTCTTTACATTAATCAATGCCATCGATATGTTAACCTGTGAGACTCCAAAGTTCAGAGATATAAACATGGTAAAGCAGCTTCTTCTAGAAGCAAAAACAATTTGTGAAAACCATTTAAATGGTAGTGAAGCTGATTCATCGTCCGTCGCTGCAAGCTCATCAATCCTTCCCACCTGTCACACTCCGAACTTCTACCCACAAGGTGACGGACATTCCTATGTTTTTTTCACGACTCAGAATGAATCAGCTAATTCAACATCACCACCTAGAGTAGAAAGCTCGCAGCATTCAGCAACCTTTGTTACGCAACACAGCCGGAACGATGGAGCAGGTTACGACGAAACTGCATTAGCCCCCAAGCATGTGTAAGGGCGGCGCCAGGACCGCCCGTGTGGGTAGAGTGGTGAATTAACGTCTATTTCCAGGCGGCGATAGAGGCTGCTTTCCTTTACCCTTCCCTTCATTTTTATTTTGGTTATTATGATTGGCAGCGGTTGTTTCCGTTGATGAAGGAGCCGTTTGTTGCGAGAAAAACGGCATCGCCGGTGACGTAGAGCTCGATGATGATGAAGCTGCTGCTGGAACACTCACAGCAGTATCACTGTTTCCACTATCTTCATTAGGTAATGTTTCCGTTGCAATCTTTTTGTATATTTCATGCAACATACTTGGATCATTTGAACTAATACTCTCTTCTCCGTCGCGGGTTTTACTAACCACCTTGTAGTCAGCATTTCTAAGAGCTTCATACATAGCAGCAAGATTGCCTGCATACTGTTTACGAATGCCAGGAGACAGCTCAACGATTTGATTGGGTATTATCACCCCTGTAAGCAACTTAGAAAGCTCTTTTCCTGTTGGGCTCTCGTTAGGCATTCTCATAAAAGATTTGTAATCTTTAATATTCTTCAAATTCTCGAGTATTTTTTCAATAGCATCTTGTAACTGCTTATCAGTCTTAGCCATAATACCCTGATAAATAAATTGATCATGTAATTGTCTAGTCAATAATGGATACAACGTCTCATATGCCTGGTACGTTTTTTCATCCACTATAGGTAACACTTGATAACTTTGAACTTCATCTCCAGTATTACCATTAACACCTTCTTTCTTGAGCTGAATGATACGGTCTTTTATGCCACCTGCATCGCTCATAGCTCCTGCAGCAACCGCTCGACAAAATGCATGTTTATAAAGAAATAAAGCATCTTCTTTAGACGCTTTATGCGTTCTAAACCAACTTCTGGGAAAGCCTCCTTCTTCATACTTTTTGGCTAACGCCACTAACTTCGATACGTCTCCTGAGTACGCTTGTTGTCGCAAATTAAATATCTCATCTTCTTCCCTGAAGCCTTGATTATATTTTTTAACTGCTTGAATTCTGGGGGTTACGAAAGCTACAAAGATAGCTGCTTCGTCTTGATGATAGAACTCACCACTATCAAGTAAATAGCTTAGTAACTCTTTTTCACTTAAATTAAACTCAATGAATAATTCTCGTGCCAGATGTCCAAGTGCTCTATGACGACCCACAGCATGAATGTTATTAGCATTGTTGTGTTTAGCAATGACTGCATAAAATATTTCTAAATTAACGATTGCCTTAGCAAACAGTTTCTCTTCTTTTTTCAAAAAAGCATGTTGTAAGGCTTTCATCATATCAACTTGCACCATTTGAAAAATCGTTTGTACAACGAGCGATGCCTCACCTGGTAAGGTCTGCATGTAATAAACAAAGGGTTCGATGCCATGGTAAAGTGCTGTTAGTGTAAATATGGCTATGTTGCTGTCTCCATCATCTATTAGTTCTGCCCGTTGGATATTAGGGTTTTCATCGATGAAAGATTCCAACATCCCTCCCTTTTCTAAACCACGACCTATCTCACGTACTGTTCTTCCTTGCGCATTGCGTAGCGCTAAAAGAACGTTATCCCAATGTTTTAAGTCTTTGTCCGCTAAGTCTTGCCTAGGTAATTTGATGGGCTCATTTATGATGGTGTTTAAAATTCTTATCATAGATTCAAAAGCTTTTTCGAGTGTTACTTTTTCTTCTTGTGAATGTTGCTCTACTTCAAGAGCCTGTTGTAATAGCTTTTGCGCTTCTTCGAGCTTGGGTTTTATATTTTCAAATAATTTTTTATCAAAATTAACTCGCATCAGATCATTTTCATCAAAAAATCTATCATATAATTTAAAGAAAACGTCCATATTATACTGCTTTTTTTGAGCTTGAGTTAAATATTCATTTTCAGATGCGATAAGTTTTGCCTTAGTCTTCTTTAATAGCCATAAAATGTTTTCCCCAACGATGCTCGGCTCTTTTTTTAAATAGGGCGTATAATTTTTAGAGCTGAACACTACCGCTGTCGTATTTTCTTTATGTTGATTTCGCATAAAAGTAGCTAGCAATGGTCGATTAATTATTGAAACTAACTGAGTAACACCGGTGGCACTTTGAGTGGTACCGCCGTTTAAACTGAAGGTCATATCAAAATCATACGCCTCTAATGTACCCGGGTTATCTTCTGGAAGGTTATGCACTTGATTAAATGCAAAGAGTACCTTTAACAAATCAATAAATTTTCGCCTTTTTTCTGGGTTAGTTTCGTTTTCTTGTCTCACCTTGTTTTTATCAGTGCGTATTTCAACCACCCGTGTTATTGGTGTCTTCTTGAAATCATGGCAAGCTTTATAGATGCCATTGAATGCTGAATCTTTCTGATGTAGATCCTCTCCCATTGCCTCCAACGAGGATAGATTAATGTTGTTTGTTGAAGAACTCGCCGCGGCACTACTGCTAGCAGCTGCACTGCTACTAGGCGCTTGTTGTTCCTGATTTTCTTCTCGTTTAACCTCTGACATAAATAAACCTCATCATTTTTTGTGGTGTAAGTGGTGTAAAAATAAAACTGTACCCTAACTGAGAAACCTTAACACTATATTAAGGTTGGTGAGCAACTGCAGCGACATAATCGGGATGTGGCTGCCATGTGTCTAATTGCCAGATTTTTGTTTGGACCTCATCACTATGAAACGCTAGCAAAGCCGGTGGTTCATTGGGCAAAATACTCACTTCGCAGTGAGCTAAATGATCGGCGATTCCATGACCTAAGCCCTTTAAAACGGCTTCTTTTTGTGTCCATCCCTTGTAAAACGCCATCCTCAGTTCATCGCCTGATAAGTGTGATAATTTTTTATATTCTGTGGCACTAAAAAAGCGTTTAGCGATTTCCAAGATACTTACCTGCTTTTGACAATATTCAATATCGACACCCACCTTAGCCTCTCGACTCACGCCAATTAACGCCATATCCTCGGAATGGGACAGATTAAAATGAATGTTGTTATCTTCGATGTAGGGTTTTCCTCGTTCTGATACTAATAGTTTTACCGCTTTGGCATCAATATTTAAGGCATCAGCCAACAAATATCTAAGCAAGCCATGGGCAATAATATAACGCTGACTTAATGTCTTGGTAACAAAGCGTTCAGCCTTTATTTGCTCCTCACGAGATAACATCTGGTTAAACACTTCCGTTTGCCCGTAAAATCGGGGTAACATAGCAGAGAATAGGTCCACAGGCCCTATTTTGCTGTGGGTTAGTTGTTTGAAATCAAATGGTTTATCAGCTTGCATCAGTCATTTTCCCGTGGCCTGTAATTTTTAGCTTAAAAAATACTCTACTTGAGTGAATTGTTTTAAACGGAGAATAGCATTATGGAGAAATCACACAAGAAAGCCAATAAGTTGTCTTTAGCCATTGGCACTGGCATTGCCGTTAGCCTCGCTAGCCTATCCATCGCTAATGCCCAAACCTCACCCTTTTCAGTCACTATGTTAGACAGTGGTTATAACCTCGCAAGTAACCATACAGCTGATAAGGCTGAGAAAGCCAAAGGGGGCAAGTGTGGTGCCGGCAAATGCGGTGCTGACAAAAAAGCTAAAGATGGTAAATGCGGTGCTGGCAAATGTGGTGCTGATAAAAAAGCGAAAGACGTGAATGGTGCTGATAAAA
The DNA here is from genome assembly GCA_021773295.1 of Gammaproteobacteria bacterium. Classification (GTDB taxonomy): domain Bacteria; phylum Pseudomonadota; class Gammaproteobacteria; order UBA1113; family UBA1113; genus JAJFKI01. The sequence continues at coordinate 27,996 of JAJFKI010000082.1, forward strand.
AAGCCAAAGGCGGTAAATGTGGCGCCGGTAAATGTGGCGGCTCTCAGTAAGAGACTTGTCCCATGACACAACAAAGCTTTGAAGGGGTAGGCTTAGGTTTAAGGCTACCCCTCATTGAGGACATTAAACAACATACCGCAACAATCGACTTTTTAGAATTGGCACCTGAGAATTGGATCAATGTCGGCGGTAAGCGTCTTGCTAATTTGCAAGCATTATCGAGTGAGTTCCCGCTAATATGCCATGGTTTATCACTTTCCTTAGGAGCGCCCGCCCCATTAAACATTGAATTGCTTCATCACATCAAAGAATTTTTAGCGCGCTTTAATATTGCTTGTTACAGTGAACACTTGAGTTATTGCAGTGACAGGCAAGGTTATTTATATGATTTACTACCGATACCTTTCACTGAGGAAGCGGTACACTACGTGTCTGAACGTATCAAACAAACCCAAGATATTTTACAACGCTCCATCGCCTTAGAAAACATTTCTTACTATTGCGCACCCGCACAAGAATTATCAGAACTTGATTTTATTAATGCTGTCATTGCAGAAACTAATTGCGAGTTATTGTTAGACGTTAACAATGTCTATGTGAACAGTGTTAATCATAACTATAATGCAAAAGATTTTATAAAATCCTTAACCCCTCACAAGATTGCCTACATTCACATTGCCGGGCATTATGATGAAAGTGAGTCGTTAAAAATTGATACCCATGGTGAGGATGTCACGGATCCCGTGTGGGATTTATTAGCTTACAGTTATGAGTTATTTGGCAATATACCAACACTCTTGGAACGTGACAGTAACTTCCCTGAATTCTCAGTATTATTAAATGAGTTAAAGCGAATACATCAGTATCAGGAGGTGGTGCATGGCTAGTCTACCTGAGAATGAAATGACCTTAGGAAAATTGCAACAACAATTCACTCAGCCTTTGCGATCGCCAAACGATAACACAACCCCCAAGAATACTGATCCAACTCGGTTTTCCGTATATAAACGCTTAATTTTTAATAATATCGAAGAAATGTTTCGTAATGCTTTTCCCGTCATCGACAGCATCATCAAGCCCGAGCTTCGTCAAAGAATTCTTACGGATTTCATAGGTCATCATCAAGCAAAAACGGCGTTGTTTCATGAAATACCACAAGAGTTTTTAAAATTTCTTGAAACAAGACAACACTATCTGCCACCGTATTTGTATGAGCTAGCCCATTATGAATGGCTAGAACTTGCGGTAGACTTATCACCTATCACACTAGCGGATTATCAGTACAATGAAACAGGTAATCTAATGACAGGCATTCCCGTTGCTTCCCCTCTTATTGCTCATGCTACGTATCAATGGCCGGTACACAACATTGGAAAAGATTATATTCCTGAAAAGCCCCTTATTGATCCTCTACATTTAATTGTCTTTCGCAATACAAGAAATGACGTGGGGTTTTTAGAAATTAACGCGTTAACTGCCCTACTGATTCAATTAATACAAAAAAATGAAACAGCAACGGGTGAAAAACTACTAGAACAATTGTGTGAACTTGTCCCGAGCATTGATGCTAAAACAATGATGAAGGCGGGTTCCGAAATATTCAATAAATTATTTTCATTAGACATTATTTTAGGCATTAAGGAGGAATAACATGTTCGCTAAAATAACCCTGAGCTTCAAGCAGTTTTTTGATAAACTTCAAAATATAAGTTTTATAGCGCCACTCGCGCTACGCTTATACCTAGTCCCGGTTTTTTGGATAGCCGGCACCAATAAATTAATGCACTTTAATGACACTGTAACATGGTTTGGCAATCCCGACTGGGGGTTGGGCTTACCTTTACCCATGTTAATGGTGATCCTTGCCATCGGTTCTGAAGTCATTGGTGCTATTTGTTTACTGTTTGGTGCTGCTCTACGCTTGGCTGCTCTCCCATTAATGATCTCTATGGCAGTTGCAATATTCTCGGTCCATATTGATCACGGCTGGCTTGCCATTGCACCGGATACTTCAGAAGCAAGCGTGCGCTTATCACAATTTCTACAATGGCTGCAGAGCCATCACGTGGGACGCTATGAATATATCACGGCACTCGGCCGACCGGTGATGCTCAATAATGGCATTGAATTTGCCGTCACGTACTTCATTATGCTTTTAAGCCTATTTTTTACCGGTGCTGGCAAATATGTCAGTGTTGATTACTGGGTGGTGAACTATTTTAGCAATAAAGTTGCTAAATAATTACATCATCTGTAAACTCTGCTCTCCCAAAAAAGAGAACAAATAATAAAATGCATATTTCGCGAATGCGCCCCTTTCTTAAGTGGCCCGGCAATAAATTTAGAATCAGTGAGCAAATTGCTGATATTCTTCCCGAAGGCAATAAATTAATCGAGCCTTTCATTGGCGCTGGCGCGATTTTCTTAAATACACTTTATAAAAATTATTTATTGAGTGACAATAATCCTGACTTAATTCATCTTTATAAAACACTACAAACACACGGTAAACAATTTATTGATGATGCAAAAACATTGTTTACCCCGAAGCACAATTGTGAAAAATTTTATTATAAACAACGAACCCTCTTTAACGAGAGTGATGATCCTTACCAAAAGGCTGTAATATTTTTATATTTAAACCGCCACGGTTACAATGGCTTAGTGCGCTATAATAGCAAGGGCATTTATAACGTCCCCTTTGGACATTATAAAAAAACATACTTCCCCGCAGATGAAATCGCCTATTTTTATGAAAAATCCAAAAAGGTTCGTTTCATCTGCCAAGACTTTCGCACCACGATGCAACAAGCAAAAAAAAATAACGTCGTTTACTGCGATCCCCCCTACGTCCCCTTAAGTGAATCCGCTAACTTCACCCGCTATAGCCAAAAAGAATTTACCTTAGAGGATCAAAAAGACTTAGCCAAGCTCGCCAAGTCCCTAGCCAAAGGCGGCATCAAAACCCTACTCTCAAACCACGACACCCCCTTCACCCAAAAAATCTACAAAGGCGCCAAACACCACTTCATCCAAGTAGCCCGATCAATCAGCTGCAACGCCGATACAAGAAGACCCGTTAGGGAAATCCTGGCGTTGTATCAAACTAAGGATTAGCCCCCCTGAATATTGCCTCATATCGCATAAAAAATGTAAGGGCAGTTCGTGAACCGCACTCCAGACTAACTGAGAATCTCTCCATTTTACTCTTATCTCTATCTGGCATAGTGCTAAAGATAAAGCATCACATTAAACCAACAAAGGTGCAGTTCTGACAGGGCGCTTCGCGAAGCGCCCCTACAAAGGATGCTCAAAACTCTTGTCAACTATAGTGTTAAAACAACGCCAAATCCCCCCCTCCCACACACACCAAAATAAACTGATTTGAGCGTCGCACAATGCAGTACCGTGCTGGCGGCAGGGGTTACCCCCAAATAAAGCGCAGGAGCCCCCAGGGCGACGAGCCGGTGGGACTAAAGTCCAACCTCCTTTCATTG
>JAJFKI010000083.1 GCA_021773295.1 Gammaproteobacteria bacterium
GAAAACAAACATGCTAGGTTTTTCGAATCATGCAGCGCTTATACAAACACATATCGAAGGCGAGGAGTTTGTTGTAAACACGGTTAGTTGTGCTGGAGTACATAAGTTATGTGAGCTTTGGCGCTATTCTCGCTATAAAACAACAAGTGGACACAACATTTATAATACCGCACACGTGATTGATTTTGACAGGGAACAGCATACAGACATTGTTAATTATGCAATGAAAGTACTAGAAGCACTAGGAATTCAATACGGTCCTGCACATGTTGAAATCATTAAAAATGAAAATGGTTGTTATCTCATTGAGCTCGGTGCAAGACTAATGGGTGCTAATTTACCATTTTCACTATTAAGTAGATGTATCAGTACTCCACAAGCTATCCTATCCATTGAGTCTTTTATAAACCCAGTAGGCTTTAGAAATAAACTTCAAACGCGTTATCAAATATTTCAACCTATAACTGTTATTTTTATGGTATCCAATCAAAATGGAGTAATTCGTAAAATTAATTTCATTGATAAAATCAGGAAACTAAAATCGTTTTTTGACATTAAACTTGCTGTCAAAATAGGTAGTGAGTTAAAAGCAACCGTAGATTACCAGACATCGCCTGGAATGATTTACCTCACACATGCCGATAGACATATCATTGAGTCCGATAAAAAAATAATTAGAAAAATTGAGCAAGATATGTTTGAGCTTGCTCCACTGAATATGTACTTAGACAGAGTCCTAGCATGACTAACAGAATTATTTCTATCATTAAGTCAGTTAAAGAAGATGAAAAAAGACTACCTATTCATCCCTATCATCTTGATGAGGTAGTAAACAACAACTTTAAGCTTCACTTACAAAATAATTATACAAATGAATTTGGCGATTACGATTTAAATACAATTGGAAAAAAGTTTTTAGTTTCATCTAGAAAACAGTTATTGAGCGAATCAGATGTTATTTTTCTACTTAAACCATCTGCTTTCGACATTTCAAAGATGAAAAAACATGCTACCCTCATTGGATGGTGCCATGCAGTCCAAAACATTGAATTATCTAAAACAGCACAACAAAAAAATATTACATTAATTGCAATGGAAGAAATGTATATAAATGATGTAAATGGAGATAAGGTTCATTTGTTTAGAGAGAACAACTATATCGCTGGCTCTGTAGGCGTTGCTCACGCTTTATCTTGTGTTCCAATAGATTATAAAAGAGGTGAACCAGTAAGCATTATTACATATGGAGCCGTTAGCCAAGGTGCTGTCTTAAAGTTAGCAGAACTTGGATTTACAAACATCACTGTTTATTCCAGAAGGCTAGCTACTGATATAAAAAATAAGGTCTGTGATGTTGATTACCAAACTTTCTTTAGAAAAGGAAACGTATTACTCACTAAATCTGGCCATGATTTGAGGCAGAATTTATTAAATTCTTCCATCATTGTGAATGGTATTATGCAAAACCCTCTTGACCCGTATATGTTTTTATATGAAAAGGACTTGAATAATCTTTCAGGGAGATTAATTATTGATATTAGCTGTGATTATAGAGTTGGTTTTGATTTTGCACGAGCAACTAGCATAAATAAACCGATTGTGAAAATTAATAATAATTTTTACTACGCTGTAGATAATATCCCTTCCCTTGTATGGCAAGATGCGACCTTAAGTATTTCTCAATCACTTTTACCAATAGTAAATTCATACTTAACTAATAGTTTTAGCCACGAACTTGAAAATATGATAAATTGTTCCATAGAAATTAAAAACGGTATTATTATTAATAAAAAAATATATGGATACAAAGAAAAAAACATGGCATCAATTGTTGATTAAATACTTTTTACTAAAACAGTAAAAAACTAAAAAGAAAAAAATTACTATCAAACCTATTACTAAGAAGAAGTTAGCATAATGATTCAAAATCGGCGTCGTACTCTCTTTTTCATACGGGGCTAGCAGTGATATCTTGCTTGCAATTGCGCCAGCTACTCCTAGCAAAGTCACCCAAATCCCCATCATAAAGCTTTGGTATTTTGTTGGAATAAGCCTCCCAACTAGTGCAAAACTTATAGGTCCTATAAATAATTCTCCTATGCTTTGTAATATGTAACTAATAGCCACCCAAAAAAAATTTACTTTTGCTGGGCTTGTGGTCAACACGATTCCAAATACTAAAGTTAAAAATCCAAGCCCCAATAACAATAGCCCTATGTTAAAATGCTTAATTATTGCTTGTGTAGAATTAAATTTAAATTTCTTTTGTGTACTTAACAATATTGTCCCAACAATGATGACAATTGTATTTATATTTTGTACCCATTGAGGTGATATATAAAACCCAAAGAAATTTAAATTTACTTGATTACTTATAAATACTATTAACGCCATTGGCGCCAAAAAATATATTGACCAAAAGATTAGCGCTATCGATATCAAAAGGTAAAAAATTGTAATGTTTCTGCTTTTTTCCACATGTTTAATCTTGAGTTCATACAGCATATAGACTGCTGCTCCTAACCAAAGCAGAACAATTAAAACGTTCGTTAATCTTGAAAGTTCTAATAAATATCTTGTAGCAACCAGCGCTGTGATATAAGTAATAATAAAGAGAGAAATATTATTACGTTTATTCCCATCTTCAATCTTCTTCCACATTAAAAAATATGGAATCAATGCTATAAATAAGCACGCAATAATAAAATATGGGATGTTTTGATATAATTCAACTTTACCGTAGTAGCCTGCAAGTGAATAACCCAAGAAATACCCCAGATTCAGACTCATATACAGCCAAAAGAATGCTTTTTCTCGTGAATAGTCACTGGATTCATAGATTTTTGTCAAAATCATATTAATGCTTACAGTTGTTCCAGAACTTCCTATCGCAAAAAAAGTGCTAAACCATAATATTTTATCTAGATTAGTTGTTGTGAATGTTAAACAGCCAATTGTTTGCAATATAAAACTAATCAGAAAAAAATTTTTAAAGCTAATATATCTCTCACCAATATAACCAGCCCAAAGTGAAAGCCCAAAGTTAAACGCTAAGACAACTCCGACAAATGAGATTGAAAGATCTTTATTAATCCCAATGCTTAATAAGTACAATTGAAGTGATGAGTAATACACGGCAAATGGCAATGCTGATAGAAAGCGTAATACAACAATTCCACTTACTAGATATTTCCGCATGAGCTACTTTTCGTCGATATAAGTCATTAGCAACTTAACCATTTCAGAGTGACCATTTTCTATAGCTAAATCTAGAGGGGCATTTCCTTGTTTATTTTTAAAAAGTGGATCACTACCTAAGCTTATTAAGTAATTTGCCATATCTACCTCGCCGGACACAGCAACCCAATGTAAAGCCGTATTGCCGTCCGGGCTTATAGTGTTGGGTTTTGATCCTTGTTGAATTAGATAGTCTACTATTTCCTTTCTACCTTGATTTGCCGCCCATGTAAGTGCTGGATCACCATCAATATCTAATGCGTTAATATCAGCCCCTACTTCAATCAAGTGCTGCACTAACTCAAGGTGGCCATTATATGCTGCCCATTGAAGCGGTGTTTGCTTTAACCTATTCCTAATATCTATTTCTGCGCCATACTCAATAAGCAACATTACTAACTTTAGATCCCCTTCTTTTGCTGCAACATGCAAGGGAGTATTTTCATCTAGATCATATCGTCTTAAAGGAACTCCTGATTGTTTATGCAAAGTAGCGCCTTCATCTAGCAGCGCTTTTACTTTTACTAGCTCGTGATTTTCAATTGCAAACCACAATTTGGTATTTTGTTTTAGCAGCTTACTTTGATTGAGTGTTTTTTCGTGAATATTTTTATCCATTCTTAGTCTCCATAGAAATGAAGCCCCCTTGACCTAAGTCAGTTATTACCGCTGAAATAGAACCTAAGACTTGCCAATGCTGCTCATCAAACTCGGAAGCTGGTAATTCTGACTGTAGAGCCAAAAGCCATTCCTTTCCTCCATCAATAAACATTCTTTTTAGGTTTACTGAATTTGAATCTAAATGCTTAACTAAGCAGTAGTTATTATTTTTCCAAACCGCATCATTGTTAACTATAAGGAGTGACTGTTGATCAAAAGGTTGTGTAAATTGTTGCGCACACAACAATACAGTGTAGTAAGACATATTTATCTGTTTGGGAATCGGATACCAGTATGGCCAGTTTGATTTGGTAAGCGAGTTTAAGTTTCCGTAGATCTCTATAATTTCATCAAATGCAACCATTGGGATCCACATCTCTAAAAATTCAGCATTGTGATCGTTATTAAATTCTGGTTTTTCACTCAGTAATGTATCAACACTAATGCTAAAATATTCAGCAATGGGCGTTAATGTAGAGATTCTGGGATCAGCCGTCACACCCGAGATAAGTTTATTAACTGTTGTTTGGGGCATGCCAACTTGTTTGGCTAACTGTGATTCGTTTCGGATTCCAAAATGCTCCATCAAAAGACTAATATTCCGACTAATAATATCCTTTTTCATTATTTGTGCTCTAGCGCTACCTATGAGTAATTTCAAGTGGTACTAATTTTAGCATTATTCAGATTATTATCATAGGTTAGCTAACAGTAGGCTGGCTTGGTCACTCTCCTTAAACTACCAAAACAACTTCTACAAATACCGGATACGGGTCTTTTTCCGCTTGATTCACCTTAAGTCAAATTAGGTTAAGAAAAAAACCTAAAATTATTTTTGGTTAATTATCCATTGATTTTATTATCATTTTTAATCGAATTTGAGTTGGTTACCCTCGATTCCAACCCAATTGGGTTGACAAGAGAGCCCAAAATGAGTAACATGTGCACTGTATGTATTAACTTTAAACATGAAAGTTCTAAACCAGATGAAGGAGTATGACCATGTTAGTATTAACTCGCAAAACCCAGCAAATCATTAATATCGGCGATGATATAAAAATTCATATCTTAGACACCAGTGGCAAATACACTCGTATTGGTATTGATGCCCCAAGAGAAATTAGCGTCCACAGAAATGAAGTTTATAAGCAAATTAAAGCAAAGGCATTATCCCAATGTGATGCTAATCATCTAACTGATATTAATTCTCAAACTTCTAACCAATAAATTTTTATCGAACACAGGAGTGGTCAAAATGAAAAGTCAATTAGCAATACTTGTATGCACAGTCCCAATAAGCATTATTCTTTGGGGACTTTTAGTAATAAGCATACAAGCTAATAACTTTCCTCTTCATTAGTATTACTTCTGCAAGCTAAATTTCACAGGAGTATAAGATGGTTAGTAAATAGTTATCCCCACTGTTATTTAAAATGAGGTGGGGGTAATCCCTAAAAATAACATTTATATTAAACATTTTTAAATTTTTCTAATTGAAAGAGGACAAGCAACATGCAACAAAGCACACCCCGTAGCAGAAATGAAATTAGCTTCATGCTAAAACAAGCATCTGATTATCTTAATTTAGGACTCGACGTTATTTTTAATGAAGAAATTTCCGAAGATCAGTCTAATTTTTTAAATATTTTAAAATATCTATTGGAAGATCTTATGGAAGTGGCACAATCAGAAAAGTATACCAACCACTTCACTGAAGGTCTATACCAAGCAGAGTCTCTGGCAAGATTAGCGGCTAATGTGATTTTCTTGGAAGTTGAGACGGGAGATAAAGTTAATTATCTTAGTATGCTACGTAAACTTTTGAGTGAAGTCAGGGAGGCTTATGAAGAAAGCATGCTAGAACTTGTTTAACAGCGCTTTCAAGTTCATAAGTGCTGTTTGTATCGGAATAACTGTAATCCCGTTAATTGTTAATTCTTGCTCGCCGAGATAAAGCATATAACATCTAGCTTCTGGGTAGTCTTTTTTAAATGCTTTTAAACCTTTTAAGTCTGAATCTTTTATACTATCACGGTATTTTATTTCAAAAGCAAAAAAACCTTGTGAGCCATATAATACAAAGTCCACTTCTATTTGAGTATGGGTTCGCCAAAAGTAAAAATCATACCCCAATTCAAAATAGGCATTAATTGCTTTTGCCTCCTGCAAAAATAAACCTTCTAATGCTGCGCCATTAATTTCTTGTCTAATATCCAGTGGTCCTTTAGGACGAGTTATTTGATAAACTCCAACATCAAAGTAATAAAATTTTGGGTGTGATACTAACTTTCTTTTTGCACGCTTCGTAAAAACCGGCAATCTAGATGCAATTAGTAAGTCATCTAAAATATCAAAATAGTTACTAACTGTTTCTCTACTGACGCCTATCTCCTTCCCTATTGCCGTCATATTGATTTGTTGCCCATATGAAAAGCTAGCAATTTCTAAAAAACGATTAAATGATTGCATATTTCTTGCTAAACCTTCTTGTAACACTTCTTCTCGTAAATAAGTGTTCACGTAGCTCTTTAAAAATTTTTGCGGATCAGCACTCAGAATTGCTTTTGGCAATTGCCCATATTGTAAAGCCCGTTTTAGATCAAAGCTGCTATCTAATTCAAGGGCTGTTAAGGGGTACATTTCATATTGCAAGGCACGCCCTGCTAATAAATTCACGCCTTTCTTTCGCAAGCTTCTTGCGCTAGAGCCCGTTAGTATAAAACGCCTTCCTTCGTGCTCAATTGCTCTATGTACTTCATTCAACAAAGCCGGTACTTTTTGCACCTCATCGATGACAATCCACTGATTTAAATCTTGAGGGTAATAACGCGTAATGTGGCCAGGATTAACATTCAAATCAAAATAAACCGTTTGATCGAGCAAATCAACATACCTGTGTTCTGGCATATTATGTTTGAGCCATGTTGTTTTGCCTGTACCTCTTGGGCCAAATAAAAAACAGCTTTCCGTTCCGGTGAGAGGAAGATTAATTAAGCGCTTAAACATTATTCACACCCTAAATCCAATATGTTTACATTGAAGCCTACAACCATTACTTGCGAATTTCAATGAAAAAAGCAAGTAGTGGTTGCGTTTTTCCATATTTTTAAATTTTTCATTAAAAATCAATTGGTTAAATAAGGATTAAGAAGCGTTAAAAAGGGAGCTGACACCCGTTAATTGCGTTTTTATAAGAAAAACGCAAATACCGATTGCGTATTTTATAACGTTTCATGCTTTTTTGCGTCATATGACACTTATTTGAAACAAATGAGGAAAAAAATGCTGACACTATAGAAATCCTAAATCTGAGACTTTTAATGCCCACTCATACTCAAAAGACTAAACAATTTCAAAATTGCGAATGCTGAGCTCAAGGTGATGTTTTGTTCGCGCTTTTCAAAACGCACCACGGTGGGTTTGCTAACGCCAGCCAAAACTGCCACTTGTTGTTGTGTTAAGCGTGACTCTTTGCGCCGTTTTATGGCTTCTTCGACAAGCGCTGTCCAATCAAGCTGAAAGTTCCTCTCCATCGTTTCTCCATCAATTGAGTAATCTTATCTTGCATTAAAGTGTGTGTTTGGTTTGCATTGTAAACGGCTTGCTTAGCGGCGTCTAAACGGCCATGTATTTCATCAACTGCCATCATAATGGATGCATTGCTTAAGTTAAATTCTCGTCCTAGGGCAATAATATTTTTTGCTTTAAGTTGCCCAATAATTCTATCTGATTCATTATCCATCTTTAATGCGACATATTGATAGGGCTGATAAATCGCAGCTGCAACTTGATCATAATTAGGTGTCAATCGCAAACCTTGTTCGCTGTGAAACATCGCAAAGTTTTTAAAATGCATGTCAGTATTACCCGTTAGCAACCCCACTAAAACACGTTTGAATAATCGATAAATATCAGATTGCAAGCAAGAGGGAATTGTCGAAATAAAATCAGCCATATCCTTATAAGCACCACTATACTTTGCTACGGTATCTAAACGTAGCAATTGATTAAACTCTTCAAAATGAATCTTTTGCAAATCATCCGAACGATCAAAACGCTTAATAATTAATGCTTGTTCAAAAATGCCAGGTAATTCTGCGAGTTCTGCCACGACAAAATCATCATTTGGTAGCAGAGCGTTGCAGGCATTTAACGTTAACCACTCATTATAAACAATGTCATTAATATTTAATGGGGGTAGCTTTGCAATATGTGTGCTGACGTCGCCAAGTTCTGCTAAACGGTATTTTTGTTTTTGTTTTACTAACAATAATTTTGGCTGAATACCTGATAAAGATGCCCGATTATGCATGATCGCCAAATTAGCATGATCACTTTGATCGAGTTTTTCCGCATGAAACGCTGCTGGCTCTGGATCAATAATACTTACAGCCCCCGCACAATCCGCACCAAAGGCGAGTAATAACTCAAAGCGAGACGCTGTGCGCTTCCCTAAAAGCCTTCTTTGCGCCGTTTCAAGCCAGCCTTCAGCCACCAAATTATCAAAAAATGGATGCAAAACGCAGATAATAGCCATTCTATTGCCAAGTTTTGAACGTTCAAAGGGGGCAAAAAGCAATAGTATTAATTTCGCATTTTCATCTGTGATGAGGATATACTACTGGCAGCAACTGGGCTACTTTCTTCTTTATTGCTATTTTCTTGAAGCCCTTGTGTCAATTCATTAATTCTATTGGTGAGGCCAGCGAGATTATCAAGTATGAATTCTGGTTGGAAAGTTTTTTCATTAAAGAAAACCTGCTCAATTAAAAATCGTTCAAACCCGCCGTTATCAGGTTTTGAGATCAAGTAACTTTGTCGCAGCTTACCTAACGCATCCAGGAAAAGATCAATAGGTACTGCTTTACTGGTGTCTTTCATTCTGACGGCCTTCAATGCTCGTTCGATATCGCGAGCCGCTGGAGGATGAACGGAAAAGAGTGCTCTTGGTTTCCAAATACTATACAAATTGTCAATGAAAGTTTTATTAGAATTATTATCCTTTGGAATATCTTCCTCTGTAATAAGCTCCTGTGGTTGTTCATAGAGCTGGTAAGACAGCCGGCTCAATAGGAGGATTTTTTTAAGATGCTCAAAGTCACTTAATGATTCTTCAGTGATTGATGTATGACTACAATCAAGCATCAATTTCATCATGTTACGAAATTGCTCAGAAGGCTTTTCAGATTTTTCCGTGTCTACTTTGCTAAATGTTTTTTCTAAAATGGTTGAAGGATCAGGGTGTCTTGCAACAAGGTTAAATCGTATAATATTACTCAACATACATTGGTAGTAGCTGGAAGGTAATTCCTCGCGAAATTCTAGATGATGGACATGTTCTGAAGAATTTACGCGCCCCCAATCACTGGCTTCCCACGTTTCCAGTTGATGTTCTATGGCTTGTTTGATTTCTTTATATCGATCACCACAGCCAGCATAAAGAAACAGGAATTGAGGGACGATCCCTCTACCCCTCTCATTATACTCGCCAACGGCACTAGAAAGACCACGTAAGTAGTCTCCAGTTATTTCGGAGGGAGTCTCGTATTTGTTACGGTCGTCAATTACCAGAATATAGAAGGGAACTTTGCCCACATTAGGAAAGCCGCCACTTCGATGAACTGTTATTTCAAATCCCTCCAAGGTAGCTGCCTGAAGAGAACCCCTGTAATTAAACATACGATGTTCTTCGGCCTCCATGTTCTTATAGGTTCTATTGTTGTTTATGTAATCTTCCGAACGTATAAATTTTTGTAATACTGTCTTTCTAAGATCTGATGTAAAAGCTTCATTTGAAAAGTAAAAGTGAAGCTTGTTATCTTGAAACAAAGGGTCGAAAGTGACATCTTCTTTAGACTTTTCAGGAGCATTTGCAATAAAACTTTGATGAGTTTCAATAGTTGCATCTTGATGTGCAAAACAAAACGCTTCGACTTTTTCTAATTCATAACAAGGAAATTTTAAGAGAAAACACACCATGCTACCATATGTAAGCCTTTCCACTTCCAAGCTCACGCCCATGGCGTGTCCCATGATGCGAACAGCTTCCACAAAGTCAGCTTGATTAAAAGGCGCGTTGTCTAATGAAATATTATAGATACTGTAATAGTGAGGTACATCTTTAAGGTGGTGTAACCTTTTTAAAATAAAGTATAAATAATCGTGTACCATCATACAGGCTATGACCACGGGTTCTACTTTTAGGGCTTGATAACGATGATTCTCGTGTTCAGATGCTTTTTTCGGCTTGATTGAGTGATGCATAGCCTTTGATTTGCCTTTATCATTGGTGATTGAAGGTGTGCTATTATCGGGTTGAGCGAGAATTGTGGCATGACTACTACTAGCAGCGACTATGTTTTCGGAAGTGTTAGCGGGTTCAGCCTCATTTGATAACGCTGCCTGAGGAAGCTCTTTTAAGTTGTCAATCGCTTTAATGGCCTCCTCAGGAAGATATTTTTTGGTATAGGTTAAAATTGCCATAGCATTACTGAATTTTTTAGCTGCGGTAATCAGGCCATCATTCCTGATAGGATCAACCGTTTTTGGTACTTGTGAAAAGAGGTTCATTAATTTGGTAGTATTACAGCTTTGACCATCTTCATATAAATAGGGAGTGTCATCTTTAGAAGAAGCAAGCATGTTATCCAAGCTAACAAAACATTCAAATCCATTAGGATAATCTGTTCGTTCTGTGTCAAGGGTTAAGTCTATTGCGGACCAATCAATGGAGATGCTCTGAGAGTTGAGTAGCTCAATGGCTTGTTTAGCCTTATAAATGGCTAAATTTACCTCTGCTTTTACCAATGCTAGGCGGGTATTTTTAATCACACAGTTATCAATTGCCGGCTGTGCTGCAATAATAGGCCTTATCTTGCCGTTTTCAATGGTAAAATACTCATCTTCAATATAATCAAGATTTGTGTGTTCTTTGAGTGCTTCAATCACTTCTTGCTTTAGCGCTGCCATAAATAACCTCTATCACTATCTTCAATGGGCCGAATTATACCACAAAAATTTATACTTGGGTTAGTATTGTACAGTTTTTTAAAATAATTCCTCTATAAAGGCAAGCTGCCCTCTGGAGAGCGATCTGTGAGTAGATTTGGAGTGCTGAAAAACAAATAAGCTAGCAATGAGTAAAAATGAACATAATAGTTTGTTCTTTAAGAGCTTTTTATTCATAAGCTGATCTCCGCTGCTTTATATATCCTCTATTAGTGAATTTTAGTCAATATAGCGGGGGTTTCCAGTATTGAGAAATTTCAGAGTTAACCACACATGATACACATTCCTTCATAAGCCAGTTCTAAAGACGAACCGAAGTACCTCTAGCCATGATAGTTGAATCATTTTTTTTGAAACAGCCATCAGAAAGTCCTACGTGGAACCGTCGCTTGTTGCACATTAGTTGGCGTTTTATAGTATGAATCACATTTATCTAAATACACATGCACGTTTTTTTCAGTATCAATATGCGAATCAAATCCAATTGGTATGTAGATTGGACTCGTATAGGCTGCCTTTACCTGTTCTTTATTAAAGTACGAACTAGACAGCCAGGTTCGAAAAACACGCCCAAGTTTGTTTTCTATTATTTCATAGCGAGTATCATGCACGGCGTATTGCTTCACAAACCACATAAATTCTCGCCACTCACGGATAAACTGAATCTTTGCATCATTATTATTGGTACCTTTCAAAGCGATTAAGGTATCAGATAATTGCTGATGCCGTTGCTGGAAACGTTCTTTTATATCTTTTTTGGTGTCGGTTGTGCTTTTAGAGCTCGATGCTTGTGGCACTTGGCGGTTCTCATCAGCCTGCATCTCTAATAAAATCTCTTTCGTATTAACATGTTGTGAAGGCGCTGCAGGACTTCTATGATTACGAAAGTAGGCTTGTGTTTCAACCTGTGCGACAGAACCATTAAAATGAGTTGGACTGCCTGCAACCAGCGCAAGCTTTTGGGATAGGGGGGGTTGCATCAAGCTTGCTACACTTTTTTTAATGGCAAGGCGCATGCTAGGCGTCTGTTTCAACGCTTTGAGAATATCGTCATCTAACCCTGGAATCCGTTCAGCGATTGTAATTATTCTAGCCTCTGGTTTTACCCCACGAAGTAATAGGCTTTCAACCTTGAACTTACTATTCTGACACACGGCTTTTAGCAAATCATATTTTGATTCACTAACGATAAGTGCTAAAACGTTTTCACTATAAGCCAAAGATGTCGTTGGCTCATGCTCCCTAAACACGTTTGATAGAGTATTTTTTGATGCCAGCTGATTTTCATCGACAAGCTGATTGATGGGTAATGGTGCTTTTATATCATTTAAGGCTTTTTCACTCAGCTTAACGCCAGCCTCAATATAGGCTTCAATATGCGTTAATACGTCTTTTTTGCTCGTCATACAATAAAGTACGACAGCCAATTCCAAAGCAAATTGTGGCAACTGAAGACAAAGTAGGTCTTTTAGTGCTTTCCAATCATAAAAAAGCACCATATTGGTAAGTGAAGTGTTATTCTTGAGTAATAAAATATCAGGTAATGCCTGGATTAATTCATCAATAAAAAAATTAATATGGATTTCTAGTATTTTTTTATCGAGACAAGGATGTTTTTCAGCCACTTTTCTTTGCAGCAATGCAGGGTGGTTACCTACCATGCGTGTAATGCAATCGACATAAGTCACTGCTTCGTCTTTTTTAGAAAGGGCATTTTGATGCTCATTTTCAGGCATGTGTATTTGTTGTTCTTCAGACATGTGTAATCTCCACTATCATTTTTGGCGACATTTTAACTGAAATTGACTTGGATTAAAACATATTCACAGTTTCTGTGGATAAAAGTGTGTATAGAATCTTTAGAATCTGTGTAAATTTGTGTATGAAATGCTGATAAATGTTAGCCGTGCCGAATGATTTAATATATTATTTGTTATTTATCAAGTAGTTATAGATAGTTGAGAAATTCGCCTTCAGGATTATCAAGATTTCATGTGGCTTTCAGAATATTATTTATGCTGTGAATAACTACAGCGTTACCCTCAACACTAAGGCATCTTCTGGCTCTACGCCTTCCCGGTAGTAATCCTCAACAATACCGGTTTCGATGAAGCCTTTTTTCTTGTAAAGGTTCATGGCAGCCGTGTTAGAGGGTCTTACTTCCAAAAACATGCTAGGAATTTCACTTTTGCAGGTTAAGTGTAAGAGGAAATCAAGTAAATGACTGGCGTAATGCTGACGTCGTTGTTTGGGATCAACACATAAGTTGAGCAAATGACACTCACCCTGATGAAACGCCATGATGCCATAGGCCATGATTTGCTGCTCTATCTCTAGCACCCAACATTGCAACCCGACTGTCACGCAGTCGCGTATGAGTATTTCACTCCAGGGAGCGCGATAAGCAGCTTGCTCAATGCTCACCACTGTATCGATATCCGCTGCTTTCATTGGTCGAATAACCGTCTTTTTTTCCATGGACATCGCTATTTTTAATGACGTCCCTAAAGCTTAGCTAATTTTTTAAGAATGTTAAATAATTAAGCGTGGTATTTCTGGCAATGGTTTATTATCTGCACTACTGTCGTCATTACCAAAGCTGGCCGCACTGAGAACACGCTTTCTTGGGCTGATTAATGCATCTGTCGACCGACGGCTGTTAGGCCTACGACCAAAGAGTGGTGAAAAATGTGACTCCCAACTGGATGGCGGGCTAGGTCGCTTTGAGTCACCCTCATCACTGCTTGAGCAAGCTTCTTTTAGTGGTGCTTTTCTTGGGCTAACTGAGAGAGCATCCAAAGCGCGACTGGTATTAGGGTTGTTTCTTCGAAACAGTGAGATAAATTTCGACTCAGGACTGGAAGGCGCACTTGATGACGAAGAGGCGCCAGGGCAGGACTTTGCTAATCGGCCTGAGGCAAAAGCCAGCAGTGCTTTTTTAGTAGGTTTCATCAGCAATGCTTGTAATTTATGTAACTCCGCTTGTAATCGCTGCAATAATAATTTATCGCTAGCGTCGGTAAGGCAGCGTTCACACGTTGCTATTTGTTCGTCAATAAGATCTAGATTTTGCTTCACTGGCATCATTGCTAGCTCCCGTGATTCCTCATCACAGGCATCATAATATCTCCTACATTGAGCGTAAAAACCCGCAAGAAACTCCATAAACCCATACAGCCTTTGTGAAACATCTAAGCCCTCAACAGGTGCTTTGTAACCATCATAAATATGATTGGCAAAAGCTCCCATGCCTGTTCTATTGCTCAAACTAAGTGTCGGGTGATATTTTAAGGTGAATAACTCTGCATCCGTTAAGGCAAGCTCTTCGCAAACTTTGTAATTTTTCGCAAATGCTAAGTCCAAAAACATTAATTCTTTTTTTGCTTGAGTCATTTTCTTTTGGAGCTCGATGCACTCATGTAATGATGCTTGCTTTTTTGCGTATGCAGCTAACTGCTTGCTGAGATGAGAAATATCTCGAGGAGAACGATTACTACTACTATGGTTTAGAATGTCATTATAAAGGCTAACCGCTTGGTAGGCGTGATCAATTGCAGCTTTAGGACTCGCTTTTGAAACAATGGATGAAACATCCTTATGAACTTCTGAACATTCATCATCTGAATCACAAGCACGCACTAACGTTTTCCTAATTTCGTCATAAGCCACGGTATACTTTTCTAATTCTGCTTTCACGAGTCCAATGAGGAGCTGATGTTTTACGACGGCGAGATCACCATCCGTAGGGGGCGATTCCATGTTTGTTAATTGGGATGAGATACGACCAATGCGCTCACGCATAGCCGTGCTATATGATGCTTTGATGTGTTGTGCCCGCTTTGCACAGGGTTTTTCTTTTAATTTTTCCTTTTCTTCAAGTACTGTCTCTTCGGTTGATGTTTCTTTTTCCTCTGACACTCTCGGCGCTTCAGGGTTTATCTGAGTGTGTTTCAAGTAATATTGAAACATATGTTCTGAGGTACCCAAAATCTCGTCGAGTAGCCGCCATACTTCAATAAAAATATTTTTAGCTTCGGGATTAAATTTTGGGGCTCTAACCGTCTTTTCATCACGCATTTGTTGACCTCCTTGCAGGAATGATAAACAGTGTAGTTTAAGTATTGACTATTTGCCAATGCTGGTGGCTAGAGATTAGCGGTTAGAAAATTATCTGCGAGCCTTTCGGCTCGCATGTCGAGATTTCCCTTAGTTTAACTAGCGTTATGCTGCTGCGGATTTTTTCTTTTTCTTTGGCATGTATAAATCCGTGATGGTACCTTCGAAGGCTTCGGTCGCCAGCATCACACTTTCAGACAGGGTTGGATGTGGGTGAATGGTTAAAGCAATGTCTTCGGCATCACAACCCATTTCGATGGCTAAGCCAACTTCGGCGATGAGTTCACCCGCGTTAGGACCAATCATGGCAGCGCCAATGACACGGTTAGTATCTTCATCAAAGATGAGCTTTGTCATACCTTCGTCACGGCCTAAACTTAATGAACGACCACTGGCCATCCATGGGAAATTACCCACACCATAGTTAATGCCTTGTTCTTTCGCTTTAGCCTCAGAAATGCCTGTCCAGGCAACCTCTGGATCGGTGTATGCCACCGCTGGGATGCATTTTGGTTCGAAGTAATGCTTCTTACCCGCAATCACTTCGGCAGCAACGCGACCTTCTGGCACGGCTTTGTGTGCCAGCATGGGTTGGCCAATAATATCGCCAATGGCAAAGATGTGTGGCACATTGGTTCGCTGTTGCGTATCTACTGCAATGAAACCACGTTCATCTACATTAACACCTGCTTTTTCTGCATCAATAAGTTTGCCATTAGGCACTCTACCCACTGATGATAAAATCAAATCAAACTTTTCTGGTTTTTCTGGGGCTTTGGCGCCTTCAAAAGTGACATACAAGCCATCTTTTTTCGCGTCGACTTTAGTGACTTTGGTATTGAGATAAATATTTTCATATTTTTTGGAAACAAATTTACTATAAATTTTTACCACGTCTTTATCAGTACCTGGCATTAAGCCATCTAGCATTTCTACAACCGTGATTTTAGAACCTAGTGCACAATACACGGTTGCCATTTCTAAACCGATAATACCACCACCGATCACTAACATGCGGCCATCAGTTTTTGTTAATTCCAAAGCGCCCGTTGAGTCAACAATACGTGGATCATCAGGTAGGAATGGCAGGGCAACGGGGCGTGAACCAGCAGCAATAATACATTGCTCAAATTCAACAATCGCCTTACCCTTTTCACCTTCAACTTCTAATTGATTCGATGAGATAAAGCGACCATAACCTTGCACCACTTTCACTTTGCGCTGCTTGGCTAATGCCTTTAAGCCACCCGTCAGTTTACCCACGATTTTATTTTTATACTCACGAATTTTATCAATGTCGAATTTAGGCTTACCGAAATCAACACCATGCTGTTTCATTTCTTCATTTTCATCGATGACTTTCGCAACGTGTAATAACGCTTTCGAAGGGATACAACCCACGTTTAAGCATACACCGCCAAGGCTGTCATAACGCTCAACCAAAACGGTTTCCACCCCTAAGTCTGCCGCACGAAACGCAGCGGAATAACCACCAGGGCCACTACCTAATACAACTAATTTCGTTTTAATAGTATTTGTCACTTTTAACTCCTCTTATAGTAAAATTCGGCGCAAATCACTTAACATCAAACCGAGATGCTTGGTAAAACGCGCGGCTTGGGCGCCATCAATTACCCGGTGATCGTAGGAAAACGATAAAGGTAACATTAAGCGCGGTACAAATTCATTATTTTGGTATACTGGTTTCATACTCGAACGCGATACGCCAAGAATTGCCACTTCCGGCATATTAACAATCGGCGTAAATCCTATGCCACTGATGCCGCCCAAACTAGAAATAGTAAAACTAGCGCCTTGCATATCCGTCAAAGATAAACCTTTGTCTCTAGCTTTAAGGCTGACTTCACCCAATTCTTTTGCTAGGTCCATAAAGGATTTTTGATCCACATCGCGAATGACAGGGACCACTAAACCATTGGGGGTATCCACGGCCACACCGATGTGATAATAGTTTTTTAAAATTAAATTCTCACCACTGGCATCTAAGGATGCATTCACCGTAGGGAATGCTTTTAGCGTAGCGACTACGGCTTTCATGATGAACACCAGCGGCGTTAATTTGAAGCCTTGTTTTTCCGCCAAGGCTTTATTGTTCTTACGAAATTCTTCTAAATCAGTAATATCGGCTTCATCGAATTGCGTTACGTGCGGGATGGTTATCCAATTGCGTTGCAAATTGGCGCCGGATATTTTTTTGATTTTTGATAAAGGTTCTACGGTGGTTTCACCAAATTTATTAAAGTCAATCACTGGTGGTTTTGGTAAGTTAAGACCAAGGCCACCACTTATCCCCCCACCCGCTTGTTGCATCACGGCTTTCACAAACTGATGCACATTTTCTAGCGTAATACGTCCTTTGCGACCATTACCAGACACTCGGTGTAAATCAACACCTAACTCTCGTGCTAACCGTCTTACGGCTGGGCCTGCATGCACATCTCCATTATCAGGTGCAGCGGCTGACGTTGTTACAGCAGGTTCTGGCTGTGTTGGTTTTTCTGTAACGGGTACTTCTTTCGACGCTGGCTTTTCTGGTGCTTTTTCAGCACTAGGTGCAGCGCTTGTTGCTAATAACACAATAGGCGCATTTGTTTTAACTTTATCTCCGACATTCACCAATACCTCTTTGACTGTGCCTGCCATCGGTGCCGGAACATCCATAGACGCTTTATCACTTTCTAAGGTAATCAATGCGTCATCTACGACAATATCATCACCCACTTTCACACTGACTTCGATCACATCAACCGCTTCTTCTGTGCCAATATCGGGTACTAACACTTCTTGGGTCGCACTAGTACTTGCTGTTGGCTGTTCTTCTACCACGGCTGCAGGTTCTTCTTTCTCAACGTCGGCAACGCTGTCTTCTTTGGTTTCTTCAGCCTGTGCTTCTAACTCAATGATCAAGCTGCCTTCTTTGACTTTGTCGCCAACTTTAACGGCAACAGATTTCACAGTGCCTTCAATGGGTGAAGGAACATCCATTGAAGCTTTATCACTCTCTAAGGTAATTAACGAATCATCAATAGTGATGGTATCACCGGGGTTAATCATGACATCGATCACATCCACTTCATCTGTTGTACCAATATCGGGAACTAATACTTCTTGTGTTGTAGCCAATGTGTTGCTCCTTTCAATTATACTGTGATTGGATTTGGTTTGTTTTTATCAATCTTTAGCGTTTTCATGGCTTGGCTTACCGCGCTAGTATCAATACTGCCTTCATCAGCTAATGCTTTCAATGCCGCATGAGTAATGTAGTCGCTATTCACTTCAAAGAAATAGCGTAACTGTTCACGACTATCACTGCGGCCAAACCCATCAGTCCCTAACACGGTATAAGCTTTATCACCCATAAAACCACGGATTTGCTCAGCGTAAGCGCGCACATAATCCGTTGCAGCAATGACAGGGCCTTCTGTCTTTGCTAAACATTGATAAACGTAGCTTTGTTTTGGTTTTTGTTCTGGGTGCATGCGGTTTTGACGTTCTAAATCCCAGGCTTCACGGGTTAATTCATTAAAGCTGGTAACGCTCCACACATCCACTGCTACATCATATTCTTTTTCTAATAATTCTGCGGCAGCTAAGCTTTCTCTTAAAATCGTACCACTCCCCAGCAGTTGAACTTTTTTATCCGATTTATGTTTACTTTCTCGCAATAAATACATGCCTTTAATAATGCCTTCTTCAGCCCCTTTAGGCATAGCTGGGTGAGCATAGTTTTCATTCATAATAGTAATGTAATAATACACATACTCTTGTTCTTGGTACATGCGGCCAAGGCCATCTTGAATGATAACGGCTAGTTCATATAAAAAAGTAGGATCGTACGTAATACACGTTGGAATCGTATTCGCTAACACATGACTATGACCATCTTGGTGTTGCAAACCTTCACCGGCCAAGGTCGTACGCCCTGCCGTGCCGCCCATGATAAAACCGCGGGCTTGCATATCGCCGGCCGCCCACGCTAAATCACCAAAACGTTGAAAACCAAACATGGAATAATAAACGTAGAAAGGAATCATGGGTAAATCATTATTACTATAAGAGGTTGCCGCTGCCATCCATGAAGCCATGCCGCCAGCCTCGGTAATGCCTTCTTCAAAAATTTGACCTTTTTTATCCTCTTTGTAATACATCAATTGTTCTGAATCAACAGGCGTATACAATTGCCCATCCACGGAATAAATACCAAGTTGACGAAACATACCTTCCATACCAAAAGTACGACATTCATCAGGTATAATAGGCACGATACGCTCTTTGATGTTTTTATCCTTGAGCAGCGTGCTTAAGATCCGCACGAAACCCATGGTGGTTGAAAATTCCCTATCGCCAGTACTTTCTAAATAAGAAGCGAAAGCATCAAGCGTTGGTATCGTTAACGCTTGAGATTCGAGATCATGCCGTTTAGGGTAACTACCCCCTAAGGTTTTTCGTTGTTGTTTGATGTATTGCACCTCGGCGCTTTTTTCGTCGAGTTTTATATACTCGCGCGCTAAAACTTGCTTATCATTTAGAGGTAACTTGAAACGATCGCGGAACGCTAATAAATCATCATCACCCATTTTCTTTTGCTGATGCGTGGTATTTTGACCTTGGCCAATGGCGCCCATACCAAAGCCTTTGGTGGACTTGATCAACACTAAATGTGGTTTACCATTTAAATTATCCGTCGCTTGTTTAAAGGCAGCGTAAACGCGCAAGCGATCATGTCCAGCAAAGTTCAATTGTTCAATCTCTTCATCCGATAAATCCGCTAAGACGGCTTCGATATCAGGGTTACCATTAACCAACAATTCCCGCGCTTTAGCACCCTCTTTGCATTTAAAATATTGAAAATCGCCATCGACCATTTCAGTTAAACGTTGTCTTAGTGCACCCGTCGTATCCTTTGCAAATAAGTCATCCCATTGATGGGACCAAATAGATTTCACCACATTCCAACCAGCGCCACAAAAAGTACCTTCTAAGTCTTGTACTACTTTACCATTACCCCGCACCGGACCATCGAGCCGTTGCAAGTTGCAATTAATCACAAAAATTAAATTATCTAATTTTTCTTTAGCGGCAATGCGCAAAGCACCGGTGGACTCAGGTTCATCCATTTCACCATCACCACAAAAGACCCATACTTTTCGCCCTTCGGTATTTTGCAGGCCACGGTTATGTAAATACTTTAAAAAGCGTGCCTGATAAATGCCTTGAATAGGACCTAAGCCCATGGATACGGTAGGGAAACGCCAAAAATCACGCATCAACCAAGGATGTGGATAAGAAGGCAAACCATTGCCGCCGACTTCTTGACGAAAATTGTCTAATTGTTCGAAACTGATGCGGCCATCAAAATTTGCATAGGCGTAAATGCCAGGGACACCATGGCCTTGTAAAAACACTAAGTCACCGTGATCATCATCCGTTGTCGAGCGGAAAAAATGGTGAACACCGACTTCATATAAAATCGCGGAGGATGCAAAGGTTGCGATGTGCCCTCCCACTTGCGGTGATTTCTTCCCAGCACGTAAGACAATCACCATGGCATTCCAACGCAAATACGCATCGAGACGCTCTTCAACACTCACATCACCCGGATACTCCGGTTCATTTTCAGTCAATATGGAGTTCAAATACGCGGTAACGGCTTGGCTTGGAAAATCTACACCTGCGCCTTTCGCTTCGGAGAGTAATTGATTCAGTAAAAATTCTGCGCGCTCACGACCTTCCACCCGAACGACAGATTTAAAGGCATCTAACCATTCTTGGGTTTCAATGGGATCGATATCAGTTGTAGAACTCATGTGCATTAACCTATTTGCTTATCTTGATTAATAACCAACCATATGTGGCGCCATAAAACTAAAATTTGACGAAAGATCATAGCATAATTGCCTGACTGAAGACAGACGACACGATGAGTACAAAAATCAGTAGAGAAAGCCAGCCAGGTACAAAGGTATTGTTTTTTTCGAACCAATAACAATATTGTCCGCAAGGATGTAAGCATTCTCTTGCCCTTTGAGCTGTCTTATCGTTTTATTTTTACCGCCAATTTCGAAGAGATATACCCATCGCACTTCAAAATGCGAGATTTATGCCGCGGTGATTTTTGTTCCCAGGAGCCGTTTGAAACGCAGGTAATAGCCATTCTATTGGCAAGTTTCAAACGGCTTCTGGGGGCAAAAAGCGCCCGGTGGAAAATCGCATTTTGAAGTACGATGGGTATAGTTACCCACTTGGTAATCTGCTATCTTGCTATAATAGACTTTTTCACCTGCATGGCATAACTGATTCACGAAAAAAGTTTCACGAGCTTTGCCAAGCAGTGTATCCTGAGTGTGTGACAAATAATGGGCATAAATCATATTGGTATTATCTGGCAGCATTTTACTCGGCGTCCCTAACACCGCCTCATTATAAGCAGGTAATTTCTTGGTTCTAACCAAGATTTGATTACTCTTGCAATCCGCGCGACAATGGGGGCTTGAAAAAAGGAGCCGTTTCTAGGTT
The DNA here is from genome assembly GCA_021773295.1 of Gammaproteobacteria bacterium. Taxonomy (GTDB): domain Bacteria; phylum Pseudomonadota; class Gammaproteobacteria; order UBA1113; family UBA1113; genus JAJFKI01. The sequence goes on from JAJFKI010000083.1 coordinate 21,559, forward strand.
TAATACGCGGCGCACTATTAGAAATAAATTAAAGGAATAACACATGGACCACCTCAGTGTTTTGCTGTCACGCATTCAAATGGCCGTAACGCTCACCATGCATATCATCTGGCCATCCATCAACATCGGACTGGCACTGTTTATCTGTATTATGGAAGCTGCCTGGCTGAAAACTAAAAACCCCCTTTATCTTAAAATTTGCAAATATTGGATGAAAATTTTTGCCTTAGCTTTTGGGATGGGTGTGGTATCCGGCGTGGTGATGTCCTATGAACTGGGCACTAACTTTGGGCAATTTACCAATGCCATTGGCGAAGTGCTGGGATCACTATTTGTCTACGAGGTACTAACCGCTTTCTTCGTCGAAGCCGGCTTTTTAGGCGTCATGTTATTCGGCTGGAATCGGGTGAGTCCTAAGATGCATTTTCTGGCAACCTTTATGGTGATGTTTGGCACTTTTTTTTCAGCCTTTTGGATCATGTCGGCCAACTCTTGGATGCAAACACCCGCAGGAACCCATGTAGCTGCCAATGGTAAGTTTGTAATTGATACGTGGATGGGCACCATTTTTAATCCTTCCTTTTATCATCGTTTCACCCACATGGTATTAGCCAGTTACTTAACCTGTACCTTCTTTATTGCAGGGATTTCTGCATGGTATATCCTCAAGCAACGACATCTCGATGTAGCAAAAACGTGTTTTTCTTTTGCCATGTGGGCAGCCATTTTATTTGCACCCATTCAAATCTTAATCGGTGACACCGTTGGCTTGGCAGTCCACCAATACCAACCCTTAAAAACGGCGGCGATTGAAGGCGTCTGGGACACACAACTGGGTGCACCACTATTATTGTTTGCTATTCCTGATAGTAAACAAGAAAAGAACCTTTTCCCGATTAAAATTCCCCACGGTGCTGCCTTAATTAATACTCACCAATGGGATGGAAAATTAATAGGATTAAAATCCGTGCCACCACAAGACAGGCCCGTTGTTCTTACCACTTTCTTTGGCTTTAGAATCATGGTGGGTATTGCGGTCTTATTTTTCTTCATGGGCGTTGTAGGACTCTGGCATCGCTATAAAAAAACACTTTACGATCGTAAGTGGTTTTTATATGCGTGCACCTGGATGACACCTTTTGGAATCTTTGCCACTATTTCTGGTTGGTTTGTGGCAGAAACGGGACGCCAACCCTGGGTTGTTTATAATTTACTGCGCACCACCGATGGTGCTTCAAAGTTAGCACCAGAACAAGTGGGCATATCCCTAACGGCATTTATACTAATCTATACGATGGCCATTAGTTTCTTTGTCTACTATTTCTTAAAACTCGTGAAAAAAGGACCGGATGCAACGGGCGACGCAGAAAAAGAACCACCCGTCATAGGTTATATGCATGGAACAGGAGAATAAGACATGGAACATACACTCATTACATTTACCTTAGGCGCTATCGTCTCTTTTGCCATCTTTATGTATGTATTACTGGATGGTTTTGATTTAGGGGTTGGGATCATGTTCCCCTTCATTAAAAATCAACATCATCGGCAAACCATGGTAGAAGCCATCGTTCCCGTATGGGATGGTAATGAAACCTGGTTAGTGTTAGGAGGCGCTACCTTGTATGGCGCCTTTCCAGTGGTTTACAGTACTATTTTGCCAACACTATACTTACCGATCATCATCATGTTAGCGGCGTTAGTGTTCCGTGGGATTTCCTTTGAGTTCATGGTTAATGCTAAACGTTCCCGCGGCCTGTGGGAATTCTTTTTGAGTTTCGGTTCCTTGATCGCAGGTTTTTGCCAAGGCTTAGTGTTAGGCACATTCGTGCGAGGTTTCTCCAAAAATGGTGTGTTAATCTCATCTGAACACTACCACTGGTTTACGCCGTTTAGTGTCGCTACAGGACTCGCGGTTGTGTGTGGTTATGTGTTATTGGGCTCAACGTGGATGGTGCGTAAAACTGAAGGTGAATTACAAGATAGTATGTACGCTAAAGCAAAAAAAGCGATGGTGGCTGTGTTTGTCTCTATGCTCATCGTTAGTCTCTGGACACCCTATGTAGATCCAGACATTATTAAGCGCTGGTTTACCATACCAAACTTTTACATCTTACTACCATTACCCCTGTTAGCCTTGGCGGCGTTTATTGTATTGTATCGCTCCTTACAACGGCGCGCTGAGCATGTGCCTTTCTATGCAAGCATGTGTATCTTTTTGTTTGCCTACATTGGCTTTGCGATGTCAGTGTGGCCTTACATCATTCCGCACGTCACCACCATCTGGGAAGCGGCAGCGCCCTTTAAGGCGCAAGTGTTTATCTTATGTGGCTTATTGGTGCTGGTACCCGTACTGTGCGTTTATACCGCTTATTCATATTATGTCTTTAGAGGCAAAGTTAAGCCTGGGGAAGCTCATTACTAATGTTAAAACATAAAACGTTAAAACCTAAAGCAAAACAATGGGCATGGTTTTTTGGATTATACTTCATCGCACTCATCGGTGTTGGTAGCTTTTCCATGATCGTCCATTATTTATTAGGTAAATAAAGGAATCACCATGATTAAACTCTATCAATTTACGCCTGCCTGGGGTATACCAAACGCTAGTCCATTTTGCATGAAATTAGAAACTTATCTGCGTATGGCAAACATTCCTTATGAGGCTAAGTCGGCAAACAACCCCCGCAAAAGCCCAAAGGGAAAAATTCCTTATATAGACTTAGATGGTGAATGCATTGGTGACTCCGATATCATCATTCGCCGTTTGAAAAAGGACCACGGCGATACTGTCGATGGTCATTTAACACCAGAACAACTGGCTACTAGCTTAGCTTATCATCGCTTGTGCGAAGAGCATTTGTATTGGACCATTGTTTATAGTCGTTGGATTGATGATAACGGCTGGGCTGTGCTTAAACCCTTATTCTTTAAGCCGATGAAAGGCTTGAAAGCAGTAATTATCCCACATTTACTACGCAAGCATGTGAAAAAAGAATTATTTTTCCAAGGACTGGGACGCCACACCCAAGATGAGCTTTATGACATGGGGCTCAATGATCTTAAAACCATTGCAACACACATGAATGGTAAACAATTTTTCTTTGGTGATAAACCCGCCAGTGTTGATGCTTGTGTTTATAGTCACCTTGCAAGTATTTGGTATGCTCCCATTCCAACCCCCATGAAAGACTATTTAGGCGAGCATCGCGAACTCATCGACTACTGTGAGCGGATGTTACGATTATATTTTCCTGAGCTTGGGGTATAGATCTGAGGGATCGACACTTTTTTTGCTAGACCAATCGCACTTCAAGATGCGAAATCTAGTGCTTTGCACAAACTACGTAATTCCGTGCAAAAAACGCCTAAAAAGTGTCGCTCCCTTAAGGTATAAGATTATAAAACAGGCTCTTTAACTTTTTCACCAAGTAATTCGCGGATAGATGATTCAACGGTTTGCATCAGTTCGTCTCTGTCGGCTTTACTGAACTCGGTGGTATCAATGGGGGCACCGATGTGGATATCCACGTGTTGGTTTAAATTAAACTCCCAAGTATCGGGCGGCAAAATGCTGCCGGAATTACGGATGCCAACGGGGATGATTGTGGCGCCGGTTTGCATGGCGATCATGAAGCCGCCTTTTTTAAACGGGAGTAATTCTCCGCTGCGGGTGCGAGTGCCTTCTGGGGCTATCCAGGGGATGATACCACTTTCCATTTTTTCTTTGACAATGGCTAAATCCTTGATGGCTTGACGGCGGTCATCTCTGTCAATGATCATGATTTCTGCTACTTTCATGGCACGGCCCCACACGGGAACTTTGAATAACTCTTTTTTGGCAATCATGCGCAACCCTTTAGGGAAGGTAAGAAATAATAAAGGGATATCATAATGACTAGCATGGTTACTCATGACGATGTATTTGCGATGTGGCTCTAGCGTTAAATTAAGCGGATCATGAATAGTATAAGAGACCTTAACGGCTGATAATAAACGCTTTCCAAACAAACAACGATGACGGTCAAACCATTCGCGGCTCATCGTACCAAAGGTATTTTTCACCAACACTAGAAACGACATCCAAAACACCGTCCAGCCAGAACGGAGCATAATGATAACTTTACGGAATTTATTCGCCTTCATTCCACACCCTATGCTTGAATATCATTAACTATACTCCTCGTGATTCAAAAGCCGATGGCAATTATCAGGGCAATTATAATTATTGTCAAATAGAGTGCCCGCGATTGAGATATACCCGTCACACTTCAAAATGCGTGATTTAGGCGATTTGATGTTTGTTCCGGTGCAAGCAATGAGAAATGGTCGTTTTTATGTTGCATTTTTGACCGAAGCTATGTATTATGCATAGCAAATTTATGAATACCTAGGCAAGATTATACGTGCCTATCGTACCTCAAAATAAGATAGATAGAGTTAGAACATCGTATAAAAAACGCTGATGGTAGTACTCGGAGGTATTCAACATTGCAGTGAGATATTTTTGTCCAGAATAGAGGTGTAGCATGGCTAAAGAGCAACTTAAAAAAAATTGGTTACTTGAACTGCCGGATGAATTATTGATAGAGATAATGACTCATCTCGAGCTTCAGGAGCTATCCATGTTAAGGCCGACAATGACGTTCATTAACACACTAATGGAAGATGATTTATTATGGACAATACAGTATGACAAATACTTTCCTTGTGATAATAAAAATGGTTCTAAGAGCAAAGAACACTTTATCAAACGCTATAAAAACGAACGTTTAAACATTAAAAATTCGCCAATAGCCTTCAAGGCTTGTAGTGATGCAATAAAAAACCATAAGCCCATTGTTTTGACGGCAATTAGCCAACGAGGAACAAACTTAAAATATGCAAATGCCCGATTCAAAGATGATGAGGAAATTGTACGAACAGCGGTAAATAAAGTTAGATATAGCTTCGCTTATGCCAGTGACAGATTGCGTAGTAATGTGAATTTTATTCTAGAGTTAATACAAGAAACAACATCCTGCGCTCATATCATTTACACGAAGGCTCTTGATATAGCAAAAGAAAATCCCCTGGTTTTTGAGGCTGCTTTTTATGGAAATTATAGCACCATAACTCGTGCGCCAGAAAGAATACTTAAAAACAAAGCCTTAATGATAGATACGGTAGCGAGAAACGCAAGTGCTTTAAAATACGTCTCACAGGAATTGAAAGATGATAAAGAGATTGTTTTAACTGCAGTAAAGAGGGGGGGACATGCTTTGACATATGCTTCACTGAGACTACGAAGGGATAAAGAGATTGTTCTAGCTGCAGTGACGGGTCAAGGAAGTGCCTTGAGATATTCAGCAAGGGCATTGCGAAACGATAAAAAGATTGTATTAGCCGCAATGAAAAATGATAAAAACGCTCTGCTATTTGCCTCTAAGGCCTTGCAAAATGATAAGGAACTCTTGCTAACTGCAATGACAAATAATGCAAGTGTTCTATACATTATCCCCGAGGCATTACGAAATGATAGGGAGTTCCTGCAAACCGTAGTGACAAATAATGCAAAGGCGCTAAACTATGTCCCAGAGACATTACGAACTGATAGGAAGTTCCTGCAAACTGTAGTGACAAATAATGCAGTGGCTCTACGCTATGTCCCAGAGATATTACGAAATAATAGGTGGTTCCTGCTGATCGTAGTGGCAAATAATGCAAAGGCGCTAAACTATGTCCCAGAGACATTACGATATGATAGGGAGTTTCTGCGAACCGTAGTGACAGGTGATACAAAGGCTCTAAACTATGTCCCTGAGACATTACGATATGATAGAGAGTTCCTGCTAACCTTAGTAACAGGTTATGCAGGGACTCTAGACGATGTCCCTGAGACATTACAAGATGATAAGGAGTTCCTGCTAACCGCAGTCAAACATAATGCAGGGGTTCTATTGTACATGTCAAAGGAATTAAAAGCCGATAAAAATTTTATGCTCTCTTGTCTAAAAGAGAATTCGAAGGCATTTGAGTATTTACCGTTCAACCTTCTAACTAATCTATCGTTTATTTTAGAAGCAATAGAACTGACATCTGGCATGGCTTTTCGATACCTACTAAAAACGCAAAAAAATAATAAGCAAATTGTCCTGGCAGCAGTGAAGCATGATGGAACTCTATTGCAATATGTGGCCGAAGCATTGCGAGCCGATAACGAGGTTGCCTTAGCCGCAGTATCTAATTGGTTACCAGGGTGGGAGTTTGTAGCAGATACAGTAAAAGCCGATAAGAATTTTATTTTAAGCTGTGTAAGATCAAACAAACTCATAGTTTTTAAATATACGAAAAATGAGTTACTCTATGACAAACAGTTTATGTTGACCTGTTTTAAAGAAAATCCCTCGGTCTCTCTCTATATGCCACGCGCACTTCTGAGTGATAAAACATTTGTTCTAGCCTGTTTAAGAGAGAATTTAGAGGTATTATCCGATGTATCACACCTATGGAGTGATAAAGAATTTTGTCTGGCTTGCGTAAAAGAAAACTCGAAGGCTTTAGGGTATGCACCCGTTGACGTTACTGAGGACGCAGCATTGATGCTAGATGCAGTAAAACTAAAGGGTAGCAAAGCGTTTCAATATGCTACGAATAGATTAAAAACTAACAAAAATTTTGTTCTAGCAGCGCTAAGGCTAGATAGAACGATTGTGAAATTTTTAACAAGGGATACGCTAAAAGATGATCCTGAAGTGATAGCAACAGTGACTAACGCTTCATATAGGCACACACAATCATCCATCACTCAACAATCTATGTTTGCAACACGAGAAGCATCGCCCCAGGGAGAAAAAAGAAAACGTGAATCAGAACACAGCACGCGTAAAAAACAAAGAAAACACTAACTCAGCCATGCCACAATGGTCATGATGGCGATGATGACCAAAGCAACAATAAGGCTGCGATCGACGAGATCGATGGCTTCTTGCTCAATGCCTTCTGGCAGCTTGTTATCACGGATGTGAAGAGCCGCCATGCCGCAGCTTTTGAGTAGGTCTTGGTTTTTGGATGGGTGGCTTAATAACTGACTCCACCAGTGATGAAAACAACCGGCAAAACTACCCGCTAAGGCATATAAAATTGCGGTGATACGTACTGGGATCCAATCGAGCAAATTTAACCAGAAATTGGCTTTGTCTTTGAAGGGAGTCACTAAACCAGCCTCATCACCGTCTGATTCTGCTACTAGCAAGGCAGAGAATTTATAAATAACAGCCCCGAAAGCGCCTAAGAGTAAGAACCAGAAAATAACGGCGAAAATATTGCGATTGGATAATTCTAAAATATATTCACAAACGGTTTGGGGAATTTTTTCGGCTGATTTGCCACGTGCGGATTTAATAATACCCGCGGCTTTTGCGGCTTTGATGCCATCACCAGCTTCTTTAGTGTCGAAGTATTCTGCTAATATCCCTTTGATATTTGCTGGACCTAAGCAATAAATTAAAATTAGGAAATTAAAGACATAGCCTAATACTCCCCAAAAAACCCACATTAAAATGAGTTGTACGATGCCAACAACGATGGCGATGGGTGCTAGCCAGCACACTAGGGGTAATCCATCTTTCCACAAAAAAGTACTACCTACGTACTGTTGCACTTTGGCAATGTAGGTTGAAAACCAGTTGTAATTCTGGACGACGTCTAAAAACTGTGTAAAACGGTCAATGGCAAGAATGACTAGGATGATAATTAAGTGCATAATTCCCCACTTATCAATTGTGTTAAATAGTTCCAATCAAATGCTGGCCCTGGATCGGTTTTGCGCCCGGGGGCGATATCACTGTGGCCAACAACCCTCTCTTTTGTCATTTTTGGATAATGCTCTATTAGTAACCTTAGCACATTTGCCAAGGATTGATACTGGCTTGATTCGAAGGGTAAATCATCGCAGCCCTCTAGCTCAATACCAATGGAGAAATCATTGCAATCCGCACGGCCTTGGAACTCAGAAACACCAGCATGCCAAGCCCTTAGGTGAAAGGGAACGAATTGTATCAGGCGGCCATCGCGGCGAATTAAGAGATGCGCCGAGACTGTTAAGTCCTTGATGGTTTGATAATACGGGTGGGCATCAAAATTTAATTTATTTAAGAAAAATTGCTGCACTGCATCGCCCGTAAATTGCCCGGGGGGCAAGCTAATATTATGAACCACAGCGAGGCTGATATCTCGCTCGTCCGGTCGCTCGTTGTGATGGGGGGATAGATGGTAGGAGATATTGCGGATTAAGCCCGCTTCGATTCTCATGGGTTACCCCCCACGCTACCACTTGCTAACACCATCGCTTTAATCCCGGCGCAAGCTGTCTGAAAAGGCCAATGGGGTCGGGTATTTCATCACAACGAAATACGATGATGCGATGAAGGTTAAAATCGTGGTTGCCTGAATGAGATAAGATGCCGAGGCACCAATTAATTTTGTTTCTGCAGCTAGATAGGCCACTAACAATGAAAATTCACTGACTTGGCCTAAACGCACGCCCACTTCCCAAGAGATATGCGCTGTTTCTTTAGCTTGACGCAATAATAAACGAAATACCACTGGCTTAATCAGCAGCATTAATACCGCTAAAATCAATGCGGGTACAAACACGACATGCACATATTGCAAATTAAAACTCGCACCGATGGAAAAGAAAAACATGACGAGGAAAAAGTCACGCAACGGTTTTAAACTCTCTGAAATAAATAAAGCGATGGGGCTAGCTGCAATGGCAACGCCAGCAATAAAGGCACCGATTTCATTGGATAAACCAAACAATTTTGCTAATTCTGCAAAGCCTAAGCACCAACCAATTGAGACTAAAAACACATACTCTTGCACTCTATCGTATCGCGTAAATAATTTTACTAAGACAAAGCGCTCTAACAACATGGCTGTGATAAATAAGCCAGGAAAAGCGATAACAATTAAAGCGATATCAGAGACAGAGATACTACCCGAACTCGCACCATGCAAAAACAGTAATACAATAATCGCAATAATATCCTGCATCAGCAAGACACTGATCATCACTTCCCCGGTGTGTTGGTGATGCAAAATCGTTGTCGGTAATAACTTCAAACCAATGATGGTACTCGAAAACATCATCGCGGCACCAATCACTAAACACTCTGTCACCGTATAACCAAACAACTGCGCCACAAAATACCCAATCGCCGCAAAGGCAACAGAGCTGACAAAAGCAATTAAAGTCACTTTACGCAACATGTTCCATAAATTTTGTGGATGCAAATTCAGGCCCAACAAAAATAACAAAAAGATTATCCCAATATCCCCAGTCTGCTTAATGACTTCAGAGTCAGCAACCAGTGCTAAACCCCATGGTCCCAAAATCACACCCAACAGCATATACGCCACTAACAACGATTGCCGGGTAAATAAAGCCACCGTGGCTAAAATCGCTGCACCGGTGAAGATAAGAAAAATGGAAAAAACAATTGACTCGTGTAGCATGCGTACTTCCTAATCACAAAAACTGCTTCATTGTACTGCAAGCCATGGCGAGATAGAAGCACTATGAGATTTTAGGCAAACTATACCCATCACGCTTCAAAATTCGATTCTCTAATTTTGACCAATCTAAGATTAGCGCCTATGCTTATTGTTATAGATATATGAAGTCTAGGGCACGTTGCGTATGACATTTTTTGCCAACAAACGTCAACATATTCAATGGTCCATCGTTATCGCCATTATCATTGGCATCACGGTGGCATTAATCATTATTACCTCGCCTTTTGGCATGCCATCTGACGCTAGCCGCCAACATGCTGATTCTGACGTTAATGTCGCTGCGCTTACTAACAATGGCAAAACGGCCATTGTCATCGATAAACAAAATGAGGGATACTTGTGGAAAATTAACCATAAGTCAAAAAAACATCGCTTAAGCAGCAGCAAACAAGTTAATCAAGTAGAACACGTTGCATTAGCCGCCAATGGCCAAGTTGCACTATTAGTTAATGACAAAAAACTTACTCGTTGGAATTTAAAAACTAACACCACTAACCCTTTATTAACCATGGCAGAAAAAATTAACGCCATCGCTATTTCCGCCAATGGCCAATATGCTCTGATGGGGTTAAATGATGGCTCAGCAGAATACATTAGCTTAAACTCGGGTAATGTCATACAAACCTTTAAGGATAGCGAAGCTATCACATCAGTCGCCCTATCACCCGATAATCAATATGCGTTCACCGGATCCATTAACGGCAATGCGAATTTGTGGGATATAAAAACCGGGAAAAAAAGCTATTCCTTTAGTCACCAAACGCCTATTAATAAAGTTGTCTTATCCAATAAAAACCGTTACGCCTTAACACACTCCAATAATAGCAGTACTAAGATCTGGGACATCAAAACTGGGGAGTTATTAAAAGAGCTTGATATCCCCCCTATGATCATTAGTAGTGCCAAGTTTTCTCCAAACGATGAATTACTAGCAATTGGCAGTAAACCACAAGTATTACTATTAGTAAAAGTCAAAGATAATAAAATTATTAAAAAATGGATTCTGCCGAAAAAAAGTTTTTGGAAACCGACTGAAATCGTGATCCACGATATTGTGTTTACACCTCAACAAAAAAATTTGCAAACTGAAGACTCCAGCGGCTATTGGAGAATTTGGAAATATTGAAAAACTTGGCTCGTTTAAGCTTGAGTTAATAAAGAGGGTATAGACTATTACTTAACGTTGTTTAAAATATGAGAAGAAGAGGTTGATATGGAAACAAATATTAATTTGCATTTAAATCAAGAGCCTACGGCTAATGAGCCAGTGGAACTTGATAACGCCTATGTTTATTACATGATATTCCAATTACCAAATCCAAAACTTTACTTTAACGAAAATCAAAAACCGATGCTGAGTACAGAAGATTTTCTCTCTAAATGCTTGATTTCGGCAGCTAAAACCAACGAGACCAACATGTTAGAGCAAAATGAAAATAATTCACGCTTTTATTTTTCAGATAAAGCAAAAGCTCAGTCTTATCGAATCCCTCATACATTCAATCAATTACCTGAAACGTTTTTTGATGAACCTAGCATACCTATTGGTGTGATTGGCCTACAAGTTTATCTCAATGAAAAACCAGAAATAAAAGGCTTTCATCAGCGTGTGGTTGCATTGAATAATATATTTAATCGCAACCGGGTAACGAACATTTATGTTTCAGAGAATTATCCAAACCTAGATTTCATCGGCATTGATAAAAGTATTCCGATTGAATCCCCTAACAATGGCTTTCGCCAAGTGGACGTCAAAAAACAGAATTAAACATTTTTTAACGAAGAGATTGGGGGGCAATCGCTAAGTCCTGAAAATGGTTTTCTTTGAGAGGGAAAATATGGGAAGCAATACACGTCGTTTCGACAAGAATCGCTGCATTCATGCGCCAACAGGCACGAAGCTCAGCGCTAAATCTTGGCTCACCGAAGCACCGATGCGTATGTTGATGAATAATTTAGATCCTAATGTTGCAGAAAAGCCAGAAGCGTTGATTGTGTACGGCGGCATTGGCCGTGCCGCGCGTGACTGGGACTGTTACGATAACATCATTGCTTGCCTCAAGGAATTGGAGTCTGATCAAACCCTGTTAATCCAATCAGGTAAGCCCGTAGGAGTTTTTCAAACTCATAGCAATGCGCCCCGCGTTTTGATCGCCAATTCCAATCTAGTGCCTCACTGGGCCACTTGGGAGCATTTCAATGAATTGGATCAAAAGGGATTAATGATGTTTGGACAAATGACTGCAGGCTCTTGGATTTACATCGGTTCGCAAGGCATTATTCAAGGGACTTATGAAACCTTTACCGCCATGGCAAAGCAACATTTTGATGGCAGCTTACTAGGAAAATGGATTTTAACCGCCGGTTTAGGTGGAATGGGCGGCGCCCAACCCTTAGCAGCAACAATGGCAGGGGCTTGTATGCTGGCAGTAGAATGCTGCCCATCAAACATTCAAAAACGCTTGAATACAAAGTATTTAGATCACAGCACCCGTGATTTAGATGAAGCCCTAGCCTTAATTAAAAAGCATACTAAAGCACAAGATCCTATTTCTATCGGCTTACTCGGTAACGCTGCTGATATTTATCCTGAATTAGTAAAACGCGGCATTCAGCCTGATGTAGTCACGGACCAAACCAGTGCGCACGATCCATTAAACGGTTACTTACCAAAAGGCTGGTCTTTAGAAAAAGCTGCTCGCCTACGACAAGAAGATCCCACGGCCGTTGTCAAAGCTGCAAAAGAATCTATCGCCATCGAAGTACAAGCGATGTTAGCCTTTCACCATGCAGGCATCCCTACCGTAGACTACGGCAATAATATAAGGCAAATGGCTTTTGAAACTGGCGTTACTAATGCCTTTGATTTTCCTGGCTTTGTGCCAGCGTATATTCGCCCATTGTTTTGCCGTGGTGTTGGACCATTTCGTTGGGTGGCCTTATCCGGGGATCCCGATGATATTTATAAAACCGATAGGGTTGTGAAAGAATTAATTCCAGATAATCCACAATTACACCAATGGCTAGACATGGCACAGCAAAAAATTGCCTTTCAAGGATTGCCCGCAAGAATTTGCTGGCTTGGTTTAGGCGAACGCGCTAAAGTAGGTCTAGCTTTTAATGAGATGGTAAAACGAGGTGAATTGAAAGCACCAATTGTGATTGGTCGTGACCATTTAGACTCAGGCTCAGTGGCCAGCCCTAATCGTGAAACTGAAGCCATGCGTGATGGCTCTGACGCTGTTTCTGATTGGGCGTTTTTAAATGCCTTACTCAACACCGCTAGCGGGGCAACTTGGGTCAGCATTCACCATGGTGGTGGTGTCGGCATGGGCTTTTCACAACATGCTGGCTTTGTGATTGTGGCTGATGGTAGCGATGAGGCTGCTGCAAGATTACGGCGAGTATTAACGAATGATCCCGGCAGTGGTGTGATGCGACACGCTGATGCTGGCTATGATAGTGCAATTGCTTGTGCTAAAGAACAAGGTTTACATTTACCTTTTCTGAATAAACCATAATTTTTTGGAGAAAAACATGGCGGACTTACCTTTAAATAATATTTTAATCTTAGATTTAACGCGGGTACTCTCAGGTCCATTTTGTACCATGAATTTACACAACCTCGGAGCGCGCGTGATTAAAATCGAAAAACCACCTGTGGGAGATGATTCACGCACTTACCCACCCTTTCAAGAAAAAACACCTATCCCTTTTCACGCCATTAACCATGGCAAGGAAAGCATTGCCCTTGATATTAAAAACAATGAAAAAGACCGAGAAGTGTTTAATGCCTTATTGCAAAAAGCAGACGTATTAATCGAAAACTTTACACCAGGTTTTATGAAATCCATTGGCTATGACTGGTCTGCGGTAAAAGCAATTAACCCTAATATTATTTATGCGTCTATCTCTGGTTTTGGTCATACAGGTCCAAACTCTAATCGTGCCTGTTATGACTTAGTCACCCAAGGTCTGAGTGGTTTAATGAGTATCACTGGCCATCCACAAGATAAACCGGTAAAAGTGGGCACGGAAATCGCTGATATTATTTCTGGCATTTACGCCGCGCTTGGTATCAATGCCGCGCTTTATCAAAGGACACAAACTGGTGTAGGCTCACACATTGACATTGCCATGCTGGATTGCTTAGTGGCCCTATTGCCTACAACCATCAGCCCTGCATCTGCTACTGGTCTCATTCCTCATGCCATTGGTAATCGTCACCCATTATTAGCACCCTTTGACGTTTACTTTACTCAAGATGATCCCATTTCTATTTGCATCGGTAACGATAACCTCTTCGCAAAATTATGCGATGCCATGGGCCGTCCGGATCTCGCTGGTGACGAACGCTTTAGTACCAATCCGGCCCGTGTTAAAAATGTCGAAGAATTAACGACTCTGTTAAATGGTGCCCTTGCGAAAAAAACCGCAAAAGAATGGCTAGAATACTTCGAAGAAAAACACATCCCCGCAGGTCCTATCAATACAGTGGATCAAATGTTAGAAGACAAACAATTAAAAGCAAGAAACATGCTCCTGTCTTTCGCCGATGGCTTTCTAGGCAACACCAAAGTACCAGGAAACCCCATCAAATTCTCAGACACCGAAGATCGCTGTCAATTAAACCGTGGCCCCAGAATCGGCGAACACACAGAAAGTATTTTGAAAGAATTAGGATTGTAAATCAGAATGACGATCACGATAGTCTCGCTTCGCCAATTGATAGCAATAAATCACTAACCCAACAAACATCCAACCAAAAAATCTAAGCCATGTCACCCATGGTAAATTCAACATTAAATACAAACAAAAAACAATCCCAATGCAAGGCATAATATACCCGCCGGGCACCTTAAAAGGACGGGGCAACTCTGGATGCGTTTTTCGCATAACGATGGTCCCCACGTTTACAAATAAAAATGCTGCCAAGGTCCCAATATTAACCATTTCTGCCACGACGGTGATATGAAAAAATCCCGCAAACACAGAGATAAGACAACCCGCTAATAAAATGATCCGTGCCGGTGTTTTAGTGCGCGGGTTTAACTTGGACATACGGTGCGGTAACAAACGATCTCGTGACATGGCAAGGATAATTCGTGACAAACCATAAAACATGACTAACATCACCGTGGTTAACCCCGCAAGCGCACCTACGGCAATCACGCTGGCCATCATCGGATAACCTAGACGCAGTAAAACATTTGCCACAGGTGATTCCGTGTTAAGTGTTGCGTAGGGCACCGCTAGTGTCAAAACACTGGCAACTAAAATATAAATACCCGTACATATGATCAAAGAAGCAATAATACCCCGAGGCATATCACGCTGCGGATGATGCGCTTCTTCAGCCGCCGTGGAAATAGCATCAAACCCAATGTAAGCAAAAAAGATAAGCGCTGCCCCATTTACCACACCTTGCCAACCGAAAGGCATGAAGTTTTCCCAATGTTCAAAATTAATATGGTTACCTGCAATGACTAGAAACAAGAAAATAGTAATAACTTTGACGAATACGATGATTGCATTAAAACGTACGCTGGCTTTAATTCCAATGGCTAATAAACTCGCCAAAGCTAAAACAATGATCACTGCTGGTAAATTTATTATGCCACCCTGACTAGGATCTTTAATCAGTAGCATCGGCAAATGCATCCCCAGTGCATTGAGAATATCATTAAAATAAGCCGCCCAGCCGATTGCCACCGCAGCTACCGCAATGCCATATTCTAAAATTAAATCCCAACCAATCATCCAGGCAAAGATTTCTCCAAAACCAGCATAAGCATACCCATAAGCACTGCCGCAGCCACCAATAGATGAGGATAGTTCCGCATAAGATAGCGCTGAAAATAAACAAGCAAAACTGGCTAAGATAAAAGAAAGTGTAATTGCGGGCCCCGCCTGGGTAGCAGCAACGACGCCCGTTAATATGAAAATACCAGCTCCGATAATGGCGCCAATCCCGAGGAGCGTTAAATCAAAGGCACCTAAACACTTTTCTAAATGCTCATGGGGCATCATTTCATCAAGTGTTTTTGTAATCAGTTTTTTATTGAGAATGCGCTTACGATCGAAAATGCTCACTGAACCCTCCTTGTAATGAGTGACACTAATTCTGTATGCTCCAATCAATACAATCTTCTTACAGATACTGTTTGAAGTGCGATTGGCATATACCTCGTCTATTCAATCACATATGAGGAAAAGATACTACCCTAAGAAGATCGATAGAATTAATTTAATATCAACAAAAACATTACGATGCCATAAATTAACGCCTTGCTCACCATCATTGGCAACATCAGTACCCAACCCTAAAAATTTTAATGGTTGTAAAATGCCTATGTTACTGATTTTATGATGATTATCCATGCTCTAAAAAATGTTTTTGTTTCTTATAATCTCAATATAGCGACTATACTTAATGTTGAGTATTGCGAGAGGATTATTATGAACAATAATAAATCGTTAAGCATTTTAGTAATTGATGATGATGATATTATACTGAAGTTAGTCGCTACGGCATTAATAAAAGAAGGTTATCACAACCTTAAAACCACGAGTCATGGCCGCCATGCACTTGCGCTCATCGACAGTGCGCCTGAGGATATAGATCTCCTATTATGTGATTTAAACATGCCAGAAATTGATGGCATTGAGATTTTAAGACACTTAGGCATTGAAAAATTTTCTGGTGCCATAATTTTATTTAGTGGGGAAAATAAACAGGTATTAGAAATCGCTGAAACTATTGCAAAAAATTATAAACTCAATTTATTGGGTTCAGTTCAAAAGCCTCTTGAAATAAAAAAACTCCATGATCTTATCTATAAGCTAACAATAACTCCTAACGCAACGCCTACTAATAAACCTAAAATTAGAATCGATATTAAGCAATTAAAACTCGCGCTCGAGAATGATGAAATTGTTCCATTTTACCAAGCGCGAGTGTCTACGAATACTCGAGAAATTATGGGGGTTGAATCCTTAGCACGCTGGCAACATCCCGATTATGGTATTTTATCACCCTTTCGTTTTATTACCCTGGCTGAACAAAATGACTTGATTGACTTAGTCACCGCAGCAATGGTAAGACATACTATTGCACAGTTACAACAATGGCATCAACAAGACTTAAAGATTCATGCCTCTATTAACTTTTCAGGAAAATTATTCCCTCGTCTTGACTTGCCGGAACACATCGAGTCATTGTTAGTTGATGCCGGATTACCTCAAGACTGTCTTATAATAGAGATTACTGAAAATCAATTATTAGCAAATTTTCCAACTGCGCTAGAAATTGTTAGCCGCATGAGCTTAAAACACTTTCGTATTTCTATTGATGACTTTGGAACAGGACACTTTTCTACACAACAACTAGAACAACTACCTTTTAATGAGTTGAAAATTGATCAGCAATTCGTGGTTAATGCAAGCAAGAGCAGAAGTTCCATGGCAATACTAGAAGCAAGTATAAGTTTAGCAAAAAGACTCAATATGATGACCGTAGCTGAAGGCGTGGAAACACAAGCACAATGGGATTTAGTGTCCCGCTTGGGCTGTGATATGGTGCAGGGGTATTTAATTAGTAAACCACTTCCTGCCGATGAATTTACTACTTGGGCCAAAGACTATCAAGCGTCATTATAGTCCTCTATCCTAATTCTTCTTCATCACACAAAGACATTAACGTCGCATTACCACCAGCGGCAGTGGTATTGATAGAAACGGTACGTTCCGTACATAACCTAAATAAATAATGAGGGCCACCGGCTTTAGGTCCAGTCCCTGACAATCCTTCGCCACCGAAGGGTTGTACCCCGACCACGGCGCCAATCATATTACGGTTAACGTAAGTATTTCCAACCTTAATGCGTTGTGCGATGTCGCTCACCTTGCTTTCAATACGTGAGCGGATCCCTAAGGTCAGACCATAACCAGTTTCATTAATTGCATCAATGACTTTGTCTAATTGCTGCCCTTCATAACGTATCACGTGTAGAATTGGGCCAAAGACTTCCCGTTCTAATAAGGACAAGTCTGCAATTTCATAAGCAGTTGGAGCAACAAACGTTCCTTGTTCATGTTGTTTGGTGAGTTTCACTTGATATAAAAGTTTACCGTTGTTTTTTAAGTATTCCAGATGTTGATCGAGTGTTTCTTTCGCAGACTTATCAATCACGGGGCCAACATCTGTGCTCAGTAATGACGGAATACCTAAGTTTATTTCTGCCATCGCACCTTGTAACATTTTTAATAATTTATCCGCTACCACATCTTGCACGAATAACACGCGTAACGCTGAACAACGTTGACCGGCACTACCAAAAGCGGATTGAATGATATCCACCACGGCTTGTTCTGGTAATGTCGTTGAATCCACAATCATAGCATTTTGCCCGCCGGTTTCTGCAATGAAGGGGACTATTGGCCCAGGACGATTTGCCAAACTTTTATTAATACCACGCGCCGTTTGTGTAGAACCGGTAAACATCACACCTTTTACACGCGGATCGGCCACTAACATCGCACCTACTACGGCACCACTGCCTGGCAGTAGTTGCAAGACATTGACCGGAATGCCGGCTTGATGAAATAACGTAACAGCAGCGGCTGCAATCAATGGTGTTTGCACTGAGGGTTTCGTAATAACAGGATTACCCACTGCTAAGGCGGCGCTGATTTGCCCCAAAAATATCGCCAAGGGAAAATTCCACGGACTAATACAGGCAATCACACCGCGTCCGTGTAAATATAACTGGTTGAGTTCACCCGTTGGCCCTGGCATGATTTTCGGCTCAGCGAAATGTTCTTTTGCTTCAGCAGCATAATAACGACAAAAATCAATTGCTTCCCTAACTTCAGACAACGCATCATCAATGGTTTTACCTGCTTCTTTAACCAGTATCGCCATTAAATTAGCACGTTGCTGCTCTAGCAAGTCTGCCATATTCTCTAAACATTTTGCCCGCACTACCGCTGGCGTGTTATTCCACTGATCAGCACTCGCTGTTGCTAATTGTAATGCCTGTTCAACGTCCTCTTCAGTTGCTCTCGTTACTTTCCCCACTTTTTGTTGCCTGTCATAAGGACAAAACATTTCTTGTGGATTGCTCGTATTCATCACACCGCCAATAATAGGCCCTGCTTCCCAGGTATCACTCAGTGCTTGCTGCATACGTTCTTGTAAACGCTTTAAGCTTTGCCAATTCGTCAAATCAATACCGCGTGAATTTTTGCGCCGCTCACCATAGAGGTTAATGGGCAAGGGGATTTTGGGGTGCGGCTTATTCGCATATTGTTCCACTTTACAGACATAGTCCATGACTAAGCTTTCTAAGGGTTGTTTGGCATCAACGATACGATTTACAAATGACGTATTGGCACCATTTTCTAATAAACGTCTGACTAAATATGCTAAGAGATCTTCATGACACCCTACCGGTGCATAAATACGGCAAGGGTGATTCATTTTATCTTTACCTACAATTTCGTCATACAACGATTGTCCCATGCCATGCAAACATTGAAATTCAAAATCGCGGCGTTTGCCCACCAACTCCAACACTGTGGCAACACTATTGGCATTGTGTGTGGCAAACATAGGGTAAAAAGCATCATCATGTTTTAATATTTTTTTTGCGCAAGCAAGAAACGATATATCAGTAGTATTCTTACGAGTAAACACCGGATAACTACTCAAACCTAATTCCTGACTCAATTTAATTTCCGTATCCCAATAGGCACCTTTAATTAATCGCACCATCAAGCGTCGTTTATTGCGCTTGGATAAATCCGTTAACCAATCAATCAATGGCATGGCGCGTTTTTGATAAGATTGCACCGCTAGGCCAAAGCCTTCCCAGCCCTTTAGTGCGCTATCAGAAAATACGTTTTCAATAATATCTAGCGACAAATCTAGTTTATCCGCTTCTTCAGCATCAATGGTGAGCCCTAAATCTTGTTCCTTGGCTGCTAATACCAATTCAAATAATTTTGGCAGAATTTGTTCTAATACTTTTTCTCTCTGAGCAAATTCATACCGCGGGTGTAGTGCAGATAATTTAATAGAAATCCCAGCACCGGCTATTGGCCCTAAACCCTTCGCATTCTTACCGATGGCCTGGATAGCATTATGATACGCTTCATAATAGCCCTTGGCATCTTCTGCCGTGCGCGCAGCTTCGCCTAACATATCATAGGAGTAACGATAGCCTTGTTTTTCTAATTCTTTGGCGCGTTTCAAGGCTTCTTTAATATTGCGTCCCATAACAAATTGTTTGCCTAGAATTTTCATGGCATAGGTCACAGCTTTACGAATAAAGGGTTCACCGCCACGTTTGATAATACGCTTCATGGTTTCGTCTAAGCGTTGTTGCGGTGCATCTTCCCAACGATAAATTTTTCCCGTTAACATTAAACCCCAGGTTGCGGCGTTCACAAAAGACGAATTACTTTTGCCCATATGCGTTCCCCAATCAGCCATGGCAATTTTATCTTTAATCAAACTATCCACGGTTTCTTTATCGGGAATTCTCAGTAATGCTTCCGCCATACACATTAAGGCAATGCCTTCTTCGGTGGATAAATCATATTGATGTAAAAATGCATCCAAACCACTGCCTTTCATGCGTTTCTCTCGCACGCTACTGATGAGTTCTCGTGCTTGAATTTTGATGCTTTGTAAGCTTTTAGCAGGCAGGCGTGCGGCTTCTATCAAACCCTCGATACAAGTGGTTTCATCCATACGATACGCTCTAGTAATCGTTTGACGCAGCAAGGATTCTTCTGGAATGTCTTTTTCGAATATCATGCAATTGGTCCCCTATGATTAAAATATTTGCGAAACAGGCTATCATCACCGGATTATATACCCGTCACACTTCAAAATGCGAGATTTAGGCGATTTGATTTTTGTTCCCGTGCAGGCTTTGAAATGCAGGTAATAGCCGGTCTATTGACAAATTTCAAAGCCTGTACGGGGGCAAAAAGCAA
>JAJFKI010000084.1 GCA_021773295.1 Gammaproteobacteria bacterium
TTAATGCATATTCAACTTAAGGGACCATCGCTTCGACAGCGAGAGGCTAATAAGAGCAATAAGGAGGCAATAAAAAAGACTTGATTTTGTACGATGCGTGATTCATGATCGCGTTGGCGAATAACACTGGAATGGATGGGCGGTATTTACTGGAATCTATTGGCGGAAAAGACTGGAATGGCTTGGCGAAAAGAATGGAATATGCACCAATATCATTCCAAAAATGCACGGCATTTTAATAAATGCAGTGCAACCATGTTTTCTGCTTTAGTACCATCATCTGGACACAAAGACCAATCCCACAAGTAATATTTAGGTTCTTTTAAAACAGCACGATTAACATTCTTCGACCAAGGACGAAGTTCAAAGCAATAATAAAGTGATTTCAGCACACCTAGCCAATTTCTAATGGTATTATCGGTAACTCTTAATTGTCTTGCCATGCTTTGATAAGACGTCAATGAACCACTTTGTGTTTTTAATTTTTCTGCAAGTAACTCAAGGCGATCAATATCTTGTATCCTGGTTAAATCACGAATGTCCTCATCAAATAACTGTTGGTGTCTGAGCTTTTTCCAACGACGACTAAAGGCGTCACTTTGCTTGAGAAAAGGATCGGGGTATCCTCCAAATTTCCAGAGGGCTTCATACTGAGCGTTATCGAGTGCTTGAGGCTTTTGCCAAATTTCCTGTGTGACATTGGCACTCTGCTGAGCGAGCTCTGCCACAGATAGTGGGTGGAAATGGAAAGGAAAATATCGTCCCATTAAACTATCACCACCACGACTTAAAACATCAAGTTTAGCACTGCCGGTTACTAGGATGGCGGTTTTATTTGGGAAGCAATCATAAAAGCCTTTGAGAAAATCTCGCCACTCTTTAAATTTATGGATTTCATCAAAGGTTATTAGGGGTTTTGCTGATCTTAAGGCATCAAGATTAACCGAGTCTGCGATGGCATTGGGGCCATGAATAATTTTTTCCCGATCACTGATATTATCCCAACTGAAATAAAAACCATCTGCATAAGTCTCTACGAGCGTTTGGGCTACTGTTGTTTTACCCGCTTGCCTGGGGCCCATGACAAATATCATTTGACGATGTTGTTCTAGGTGTTCTTTGAAAATATGCTGATATAGGCGTTTCATGAGTGATTCCATGAGAAATATTAATATGACTAGTTATAGATACTCCTTCGAAATGGTCAAGACTATTTCGAAGTGTATATAGGAAATGGTCGGGTTAATAGCTATCTATTAGGAAACTCTATCTGTGTCAGATTTGTGTCAGAGTTATACCTGAATTAGGTGAATTATAGTTTCAAGCACAAATTAAGGATGCACATTCTTCTTGGAATTGGAATTCGCCTACTACACGCATTAGCCATGGCAGTATGGAAAAGAAAGCCATCTAAAGGATTAATTTCTCATTCAGATCGTGGCAGCCAGTATGCCTCAAAGCGTCACAGAGCATTGCTGAAAGCTCATGGCATAAAACAAAGCATGAGTCGGAAGGCTAACTGCTGGGACAACAGTGTGGCTGAAAGTTTCTTTCACACACTGAAGGTAGAATTAATTCATCATGAACAACTTAAAACACGGGAGGAAGCTAAACAGAAAATTTTTGAATATATTGAAGTCTACTATAATAGATTAAGAATGCATTCTGCTAATGATTACTTATCACCTGCAGAGTATGAAGAGGCTCAAATGGCCGCATGAAAACGTGTCCGATAAAGTGTTGACAGATAATTCTCCTAAGGTTACCATTTTAGTGCGTATCGCAGAAGTATGCCATTAATAAAGTTATCTTAGAAAATTAATCTAATGTCCTCAAGCAGCCTCATCTAAGGGCTTAACATCAATCTCATCTTCATGCTGTAACACACGCCAAACATCGTACTGGGCTTGCAGATTAACCCAAAGCTCAACACTATTACCCAATAGCTTAGAAAGCCGAAGAGCCATCTCTGGGCTAATATTTGCATGGCCGTTCATTAAACGTGATAAGGTCGTTCTAGTCACGCCTAAATGATTGGCTGCCTCAGTCACCGTCAATCTAGCACCGTCAAGCAGTGCTTCTTTAACAATGATCCCAGGATGTAATGGAGCGTGCATAATCATAATTCACCTCAATGATAATCTAGGTAATCAACTAAGATGGCATCTTCACCTTCGAAGGTATAGATAATCCGCCAATTACCGCTCACAGACACTGCATAGTGTCCTTTCAACTTACCCTTAAGAGCGTGAAAACGCATGCCAGGAAGCTCTAAATCATCTGCTTTTACCGCAGCATTTAAGAGTTGCAAGATGATCTTCAGCCTTGTTTTATGCTTCGCTTGAATACCACTTGTCGACCCTGTCATAAAGAACGTTTTTAGGCCTTTATGTTTCCAGCTCTTTATCATGCGTTAAGTGTAGCGCAACAGTACACGGATGTCAAATTTTTGGGGTTCATCGCTGTTATCCTTCCTGTAAATACCATTTATTAAAATAATAGAATCGATGCAAAGTTAGTTAAGATTTATAATAAACCTCCGGCATCGACAGCTCCTGCTGGTGTCTTCTAAAGGATTTATCGGTGTCGAAAACATACTGCAATGCTTGTTGAAATAAATCACTCTCAGATTCGAACTTAGCCCATGCCATATATGCCTTCATCATTTCATGATCTTGCTTAGGTAACTTAATTTTGACGTTGACTTGATCGCTAGTGTAGTTTGGTTTAAGTAATGCTGATAACATACTGCCCTCACTTATTTTGATTAATAATGCCATTACTTTTTTTTAAAAAAAGTAATCAAAAACTCATTCACTCTATCATAAAAGAATAAAGAAAATTAACAAGGCCACTATGAAAATAAATTCATAGAAATTGATGGTTTGCACGCACACCTGTCGCAACTACTGTTGCCAATAGTGTTTACGTTTCGTATACATAAATAATTCAAAGCATTAGTTAAATTTTGCAAAAAAAATATTTCATCATAAAGGCAGGACACACTGTCATACAAACCGTATGCAAATGTATAACAAGGTGTCTGCAATTGTATAACAGTGTGTAAGCATTTATATAACAACGTGTATGTATTATGTATGACAGTCGTCATACACCCTAAAAAAATCAATCTAAATTCAACAAGTTATTTTGTCATACAAATGCATACACTAAACGCCATCTATCTCCATGGTTTTATCTAACTGAGACACCGGTTGCTTTATTAGCTGTTCAATATTAATGAGTTGATTGCGCCCTATCGTTGAATTGCTTTGGGCATGGTTCATTAACTGGTTGAGAGAACTTTTTTGATTGGTTCCTGCAGAATTGCTGTTTTTTTTTGGTAACAAAGCACTGAGTATTTGCGATGATTTAACAGCTTTTGTTTTACATACCAATCCCATAACTCATTTACCTCGCTGCCATAAATCCGATGCAAGATGTTGCGTCAGCAATTAATGATAATCAAACAACGTCGCAAAAGAGCACCGAACATGAACTTATGGCATCGTAGCTGCTTTGCCTTTTTAACAGCGATCATTTGTGTGGTAACTGAATTTGATCATGAATTCTTGTGCGCTGCAATCTTTTTTCACTACTTCTTTGTTTTTGCTTAGGTTTTATCGCTCATTTGTGGGTAATGATATGGTGGTGAATTACCCGATCTATTGATTAACTTCGGGTAATTCACCACCATATCATTACCCACAAGTTAGAACTATACCCATCGTACTTCAAAATGCGAGATTTATGCCGCGGTAATTTTTTGCACTTTTGCAAATGTTTTTTGACAAAATATGATGTTTGCAACTATTTTTATAGCTTAGCGAAGGTTTTTTTCATTTAAGGTAAGATTATGCAGATTGTCGCAGTAGGCTACCAAGCATTACTCGAAATATTGCAGTTAAAGGCTATGCCACACTACCGAGCTTCCTATATTAAATACAAGGGAAAGCCGAGGAGCATTCTGGCAAACAGCCAGGAAATTCATGAATATTCAAAAAGCTATGCACCAAAAGATCTGCAAGACGTCTTTGGGCAACTAAAGTTTGCTTTAAAGTATGATGGGATCAATCTAGACGTACTGGCATTGGTATTTCAGAAGCTTGATAAAGATAGCCTCACACGCTGGATTAAAAAACGTCCTACTAGTAAGTATACTCGAGTCATTTGGTTTTTATATGAAATGCTGGTGGATGAAAAGCTGGATATTGAGGATAGCAAGAGGTTAAAACATGTAGATGTTTTAGATGAACAGAAGTATTTTACAGCGAAACCACAAAAAAGTAGCCGTCATGGTGTCAATAATAACTTGCTCGGTAATAAAGACTTTTGCGCTATCCTAAGAAAAACACCAACTGATCTTACCCTAAATCAACAGACTCGGTAATCACACTAATTCAACTGAGCTGTAGAAAATCAAGATCACTAATTAATTACACTTACTTCAATGCTCCAGATGATGGCGAACTTGTGACAGTATCACTTTGTGGTTCTTCAAGACGGGTGACCTCACCATCACCAAGCTCACCTGAGAAGCCAATTAATAACTCCTCGGTGCTACCTCCTGGTATAAGCCTATCTTTTTCGACATCATATTCTTGTAATACATGTACTGACCAACTTTCTCCATAACCAAGGCTTCGATCACCACGGTCAGCTATTTTTGTAACTCGGTAACACTTATCGCTGCCATCTAAGTTAATTAGATCACCTATTCGTACTTTACTTCTTGCGATCCTTTCTTGATTCCTAAATTTTCTAAGTGTATCTGTACACAGTGATCTAAAGAAAAGCATACGTTGCATGATTAATTTCCCCTATTTCACCATTAAAGTCCATGGCATCTCCTGCCACATTTTTGTGACCTGATGCTACAACTTATCTGAAAAAGCGACAATGTCAATTTTTTTCGAAAAATGCTTATACACCGTTGGTGTCTTGAAAAAAAACGTTATCTTGGTTGAAATTTAACATACCCGTATAATTGATGATTGATAGAATGGCATAAATTTATGTCGGAGGCTACCGCAAGGCGCAGGGCCAGGAACGTTCTGATTTACAGCGCTTTTAAGTTGTGCACATCTGGAATTGTCGCTAGTTAAACGACTCTCTTCATCACTATTATTGAGGTCTTATCATACATGGCTGTTGGTAGCTATCAACACTCGACACCACAAAAGCAGAAATCGTACAAAATGCGCCAACAACCGATGCAAAAGCAATATTGGCTTCAGGGCATAATTCTAATGTTCTGCCTCCTACCGTTACCGAGCTTTGGGTGGTAAACCAAATTGAATCACAGTGGCTGATACCAAAATACTCAAGACCGTATTGAGTGAAGAACGTATCAGGTTCTGACATACAACAATTACACCCGGCGCCACAAACCCAGCCAGCGCCAGTGCCTAATGCTGACCAGCCGAGGGTGCACAAAAGGATATATAAATAATCAGCCATACTTAATTCACAACAACACTCTTGGAAGCAGCAACAAATATCATTATCAAGCTGTTGTCCATTGGCCGCAGGAATGTTGTTAGCCTCTGCGTCATCCTCATTAAAATCAACATTTAAATTAACAGGTTCTGGTTCTAGTAATAAAGGGGTTTGCTCTGTTTTTGGTTGTGGTTTTGGCTTTAGTAAATGGTGTTTGAAAGGGTACTTTTTTAATTTAACCGTTTGTGCGTCATTTTCTTGTCCTTTAGTATTTTCCTGTGGATTTTCCATGGTGAAGAAGCTGACGCTATTGTCTTTGGAAGACGCGGAATAACCCGCTTGAATCCCATGAGTGTCATTATCGCTATTTGCGTAAGGATCCAGATCGTGTCTGTGTAGCATTGTAACCTCCGGTAATCTTTAATGAATTGGGTATCAACCCAAATATTAGAGCAAAAATACCACAGCTAAGTACATAAATCAATCTTATTAGCTTTGTTTTTATATCCCACGCACCCCTTTTGGTTAAATAACAAACAAAGCCTAAGGGCTGATCCTGGCCTAGACACATTCTTCTGCATGGAGCAAAAAGCAATAGCATAAATCTCGCATTTCGAAGTACAATGGGTATAATTATCTTTCAGTCACAAAGTATGATTTTTTTAATAATTAAGTGGGGGATTATCCATTGGTAGGAGTACAAATGAAATTGAAACGTAGAATCACTTTAAATGCATTGGCCATCGCCCTTAGTGTTATGTCAACGGCGGCAATGGCAAAAAACTTTGCTTTTTCTGTGTATAATGCCTCTCAATATCCCATCGTTTCAATCAACTATACAGTATTATTTGAAGACACATCAGATTACACATTGCTAAATAGAATTGATCCTAAGCAGTATTATCGAGTTTTAACAGGCTTCCCAACTTATCTTGGGCCTTATACTCCAACACAATCATGGTTTAATAGCATTAAATTTTTAGACGGTAATGGAAAAACTCACTCATATGAGTTTAAAGGTTCTTTTGGTGCTGATGGCTCATGTCACTCAAGTGAGAGTGATAAGGTGCAAGTAATCAATATAATCCCAGAGACCAAGAACCCCAAGAATGATAATGACTTCCAGATATCGTGCATAGAATCTAATTAGAGACCCTATCGGTATATTGAAGTAAGAGGTAAGATGTATCAGTGCTTTATAGAATGAAAACAATCATCCTAGAAACGGCAGTTAAGACACGAATTTTGGCGCAACATCTTGATACGCCTAGCGCTATAAAAAATTGTCTCATCACCAATAAGGTGACGTCGACATTTTTTATTACGCCAGGCAAATCAATCTGTTACACCAAACGTTCGCGTTTAACTGCCGTTTCTAGGATAATAGTTAGTTTGGCATGGTTGCTAATCATTATTCCTTTTGATCTATCGTTCTCAAAAAATTTAACATTTAATGATCCTAATAATTTAATAGCGCCAAGCTGTTTGCAGCCATTTTTCCCTTTACTTTGGGAAAGTCCCGACATTTCAAATGAAGGTGAATTAGTTGATGTGACGTTGTGCAAAAGCGTTGTTGGAGATAAATCGTTTAGAGTGATTAATGGTGTAATCCTCCAAGAGATGTCTGCGAATGAGTTATATGGATACCGTTATTATGGGAAAACCAACAATGATCTTAATGTGATTTCTGGGTTTCAAGGTAGCACAAGAGGCTCTGGTCGCTTTGCTTATCTTTTTTTAATTAAGCAAATCACTAAGAATAATAAATTGTATTTGCGTCTTGTTAAGACTATCGACCTTGGTGATCGCTGCCAGGGTGGGTTAAAAAAATTATCTATTGTTAATAATACAATTCTTATGACCGTCTATCATGGTGACAATGCAGCTGATTGCGATGATGCTAAAACTAACACTGAGGTTATTCATATATCAACACAAGGAAATTAAACGATGTCACAAGATGAAAGTACAGCGAGCAGTTCTAGTGCCGGTAGGGTTATATCACGAAAGGAAAGAGAGGCTGCACTAAAGCGAATGTCATACGAAAAAACACGTTGGTCTCTATTGAATAACCAATCTTTTTTTCTTACAGGCGTCAAAAACAACATGTTGCTAGGTATTGCCTTGGCCGAAACAATCGCGGCTACTATGTTTTTGTTTTATCATGCTTATAATGATGAGGCGGGCCCTAGCTTTCAACTTTCTTGTGCACTTGCATCCGTTATAATAGGTCTAATTGTTGCGGCCGGCATTGAGCATGATAAGCCGGCGTCACGCTCACGTCCTTAGTGGGCCGACTGTAAGTAAAATTACCGATGGTTTTTGTGATAATTAAGTGGATAATGCAGGTACTCAGTATCGCTAAGTATTATAAAGAGGCGTTTTATGTCAGGACTGTTAATTCAAGATTCACCATACCAGTATGCGTTAGAAAATGCTGAATATTTAAGCCGGTTACTTAAGCAGCAATTTACAGAAACCTATATCACCACCTTATGTTATGCAAGGATTTATAAAAATGGAAAAATGTTGTATTTGTCCAGCAATAAAAAGTGGCTGAATATATATCACAATAATCAATTCCATAATGATAATTATCATACAAAAACCTATATTCCCAGAGGACGAGAAAGTTATTATTATTGGCCTGGTTTAATCACAGATGATGTGTATAAGGCAGCCGTTGATAACAATATGTGTTATGGGTTTAATATCCAAGAAGCCTACGATCATTATTATGAAGTTTTTATTTTTAACACCAGTCATGAACATCCAGAAATGATAAATTTCTATGTGAATCAACTCACCTATCTTAAGCAAATTGTTCAAATGATAAAGACTTATGTATTAGATGATATGTCGATACAAGAGCGCTCATTATATTCTTTAAATCATTCAGTCATGGAAACCTTAAAAGCGCTTGAAATACGTCAAGACTTTCATGAAAAGTTATCTAGAATTGACTTAAACCGAATGATTGTTAATCGAAAAGCACGGTTGTCAAAACGCGAAGTCGAGTGTCTTTACTGGGCCTGTCTTGGGAAAACAGCCGATGAAATAGCAAGTATCCTGTCCATTTCAAGGCGAACGGTTGAGACGCATTTCAATAATTTAAAATTTAAACTCGACTGTGTTAACAAATGCCAGCTAATCCATAAAATATATTTACACTGTCCGGAGTTTAAGGAATTGTTTAGGTGATACATAGCACTCACTGGTGAAAATTTTCGCATTTTCATCTGTAATGGGTATATACCCGCCACACTCCAAAATGCGAGATTAATGCTATTGCTTTTTGCCCCCTTTGAACGTTCGAAATTTGCCAATAGAGTAACTATTACCCGCATTTCGAACGTCCAAAGGGAACAAAAATCAAATCGCCTAAATTTCGCATTTTGAATCACGAGG
>JAJFKI010000085.1 GCA_021773295.1 Gammaproteobacteria bacterium
GATTTAGGCGAGTTGATTTTTGTTCCCTTGGAACCTTTGAAATGCAGGTAATAGTCGATCTATTGCCAAATTTCAAAGGTTCCAAGGGGACAAAAAGCAATAGCATTAATCTCGCATTTTGGAGTGTGGCGGGTATATACCCCCATTAGTTATTTGCACAGAGACTTAGTTCTTGAAAATATATGAGATGACTTTAATGGCGCGCACTGGAAGGATGGAATCTAGATATTTAATAATAGAATATGAGGTTATACATGCCAAAAGCTGAGTCGAAAAAATTTAAATATAATGATACCTGGGTGGGATGGGCTAATACATGGTTTGCTGAGCCAACTTATGCAAGCTACCAACTCTATAAAAGATTTTCTCCAGCAGGTGCCGTTGCTACAGGTGCGGATATGTTGGCAAAGGGATTAAGAGCGTATGAGTACGATAACCTCGCGGCTGGTGCTCAAGGTGTCTCGATGACAATACGTTTTGCGGGTGATCCTGTTACCACAACCGTAGCTGGTGTAATTAGTTGGAGTGTAGGGAGTGTAGCAGATTATGGCATTAACGAATGGTATAATCATCTGACAGATGAACAAAAGGCTGATCCTGCAAATGTGGAAATGATTGCCTTAGTTAAAACGGCACAACTTTGGGGTACCAGCATTGTAGCCAGTAAAGCGGGCAATAAGGTCAAAAACTCTGGATTCGGTGAAAAAGTTACTAAAAAATGGAGCGCAATAAAAGAAGATTTTACTAATACAAGCGATGAAACGAGTGATAATACAAGCACAGCTGAGCGCGAAGAAACTAGCAGTACTAGCACATCAACCGAAACGAGTAGTAAAACAAGTACTAGTGATACATCAACTACAGAAAGTGTTGATAGTACCAGCTCGGCACAGCAGGCAGAGGATGTCCGTAGTGCAATCCAGGAATCAATACCAGAATTGCAGGAACAATTATCTAATGCCGAAGCGAAGCTCGCTAGGATGCAAAGTCAGCGAGAGACTGTCACAGGCGAAATACAAAAATTATTAAATCAAAATCGCTCACCTGGTGCTGGTTATAGTGCTGACCAAATATATGAACAAGCGGCTGAATATGGTCATGATATGTCATTGAAAAAAAGTGGTGACACCCCCCGATTCGTTAAAGGTAGTGAGGGCGTTATAAGTTTAGGGAAGCGTGGTGGCGGTAAGCCACACTCATTTTCAGCACCTAAACCTTCAGCTATGACGGCATTAGAATCAGAAATCACATCTTTAAAAAGCACAGTAGAAAGTCTATCTCAAGCTGCTTCTACCGCAGATACCGTGGCTAGCACGCTTAGCAATCAAGAGAGCGCTCAAGCGGCCAGTGATGCAGTAAGTAATGAAAAGCCGAGCAGTGATACTTCAAGCAAAACTGACAGAACAGGAGGGTCGGGTGCAGCTAAGAAAATGCCAGCGCCTAATGCAAGTACATTTACAAACGACAAATCTCAAAAAGATTATCGCAAAAAACGTAAGGCGCCTCCTGGACATTTAAAAATATGGCTCGACGATACTCAGTTATCATCATTACTGGATAGTCAGTTTGCGAATAACGATGATGTAAGAGTCTTGGCGCCTATTGATGGTGTGACACTTAGCAGTGGCAATAATCAATTCAAAAGCCAACTACAGCAGTACATCGATTACCGCAGAAAAAACAGTCTATCCGGCGACAGGTCTACTAAGCTCATAATGCCAATTAGTTTGGGCAATGACCCAAGTATTTATGAACAGGTTGAGCACTTAAATAAGGCAGGGTTCAACCTTAATAATCTACAGGTGGGCAACCACTGGGTATTGGCCTACGTAGAGTTTACTAAAGAAGAAGCCGTATCGTCTGAGGCAACGGCATCAAGCAAGGGGCCTTGCGCATCTAAAAAATCAACGACACCAATGCGTATTGTTTACATCAATTCTATGCAGTCAGAAATACATCGTGATATCCAACTGGCATTAAAAGGTGTTCTTGGTAGTGTTGTGCCTATCGAAAATTTATCCCATACAAAACAAAAGGATACTTACACCTGTGGTGATTGGGTTATCGCGGCAGCAAAGTCTTTAGTTACGGGTAAGGATACCCCTAGAGATGACGATGATTTAGATCAAATAGAGATTTATCATCAGCGTAATCAACACATGCGAATATTAGCTGCTCAAGGCTTGTTAAGCCCTAATCATAATCAAGCGCCGGCAAAAGATGAGTCACAAATGGCTAAAGAATCTGAAGCAATAGCTCGTGCTGATGCTACTGAATCTGAAAATAAAGAGTTGCGAGACCATCTTGCCATGGAAAAAGCGAGAACCGAAAAGTTAAGCGAAGAGAAAGCTAAATTAGAAAAAGAAAATGTCACGCTAAAAACAAGTTCGAGTTCTACAAACACTAGCACTAGAAGAAGACGAAGAAGGCCGTCAGCAACTGCTAAAGGAACGTTTTTTAATTCACATAAAACAGCAGACAAGCAACCGACTCCGGATGATAAAACAAAAAAAGAATCTGGCGATAGTTATCAACCTGATGGACCTTAACGTTAATATGAGGAGTGAACAGGAATGACTCTTAAATATTATAGTGATACTGAAGCGCACTCTAAGCCTAATGTTGACGAGATTAACAAGCTCGGTGAATTTGTTAGTTCTGATAAAATTAGCAAATTCACTAATAAAATTCTCGACGACGAGAAAATTGTTGCGCCAGCTGTTTTACCCCGATTTGAGCTTGCCGAACAAACGCTCAGCTTAGATAAGCATCAAGAATACACTATTTCAACGATTAGTGCCGACTCAAGTAAATTGCTTTTCTACGATGCTAAGACGGATAAGAAAATTCTCTCAGTTGTTAGGGCGAGTAATGACACATTATACATCACTGTTTACACAGAGAGTCAGATTAACTTTTTTGTTGATATTGAGGCAGAAAACATTAAGGTTCTGGCTGCAGGCTGCCCGCTTTATTTTGCAGACAAGATAAAAGCAAACAAACTGGTTCTAGAGGCATCAACGGTCACATTAGCTGACCAAGCTGATTTATCAGCAAAGTCAGGTGTGATCAAGGTTACTGAATTTCATCAAATTGACGAAACAGTCAAAACGTCGCTAGAAAAAGTATCTTTGCAAGCAAACAAAGTTGTGATTGAAGCTGGCAGCTTTCAAATACGAGATTGTCAACTACAGCATGAAGATTTTTATCAAACTGGTGGCCGAGTTTTGCTAGACAAGTCAACTGTAAGCACAAAGGCAAAATTTTACCTAACAGAAAAAAGTGCTTTTCAGACGACTGGCAGTACTGTGTGCTCCAAGTCTAGCACTCTAAATGCTGAGTTTGAATCACAAGATAGCCGTTTTTTTAGCGAACAGATATCAGGTCGGCACCATGCGCTTAAAGCAAAGTCTTCAACCTTTGTTGCAAAAACCATAACTTTCGATAAACCCATTCACGCAGATAAGACGCTATTCAATAGTGACGATTGCTCAATATACAGCGACTGTTACTTTAGAGGCAGTACTATTGTTGCTGAGCAACTTCGCACAGGCGAGAAAACTAATCTGCATGTCACGGATAAATCTATCGTTAAAGCAAAGGTTGCAGACTTACACAATACAAAGATTATTGAGTCAACTTTAACGTGTGAAAGTTTAATGAGCCAGCATCTCAGCGTTGTGCGCGGGGAAGTGCAAGCAACTTTCGGCATTTGTGAAGCATCGACAGACTTTTGTGCGGCCTCTGATGTTGAGATAGCCACACTTAATCTAGCAGATAGAGTTTCTATTCATGAATCAACAGTTAAGTCAACAAAACAATTTACTGTAAAGAAAAACGCGCGGCTTAAGGTGGGAGATCATTCAGAGATAACTGTACAACATGATAGTAAGATTTTTGGTGATGTGACGCTTGATGCTAGTTCATTTACCAGCAATGTATTAGATGTCTTCGGGCGGTTTATCACTACACCGTCATCTAGCGTGGAAACCTACCGTTTAGATGTTTATGGTCGCTGTGCTTTGCATAATAACAGCAAGATTACTGAAACATTTGTCGAAGACAGTGCTGTGTTGAGCTTGAATGGTGAACACTTTGCAAGTAACAACAAAATTGCAAACAAAGGTTCTATCTTCGCCCAAGGTCATATAAGCACCCCACTGATGAGTATGGCAGAGAATAGCTTACTGCAAGTGACAACAGCAACGATGAGTGTAGAACAATTTGACATGCAAGCAGGCAGTCAATTTCGTTTTGAAGAATTAACGCTTGAGGGTGAATCTTTTGCGCTGGGTACGAAATGTTTATTGCAAGGTACCAAAGGCACTATTGATGTTGACTCAATTTCAACGGCTAAGACAAGCAATATTGATGTTGAAGAGATAGAGCTCACAGGAGTAGAGTTAGGTTTAGAAGCAGAACTTAAGGCATCAAAAGCCTTGTTGGGGTTTGACCGCATGATCTATGGTTTAAATGGTGGTGTTAGAGTAAAAGATTTAAAAATCTATACCCCTCTGATGGCTTATTCGGGTGTATTAGATGCGGAGAGTTTAGCGAGCGTCATTTTGTTTAACGCTAACGTTGGTAAAAGTCAGGCATGGCAAGTTAACGAAAAAAGCTTATTTAGCTTGTCAACACTTTCGCTGCCTAGACTCCCAGATAATAAGCGCGATGTCTTATCCAGCCAGTCACTACGAGCCGCTGTAAATGTGCTTACTAAAACTTTACCAAAAACATACCAAGCTGCTTTTGATTTTGCTAATTCTTTATATGGCGCAGGGGAGCTTAGCTATAGCTATCTAGTACAACTTTATAATACATATCAATTAAAATCTAAAACGCTATCAGCCTCATCCATGAATACAAATTGTAAAACTGTCACACAAGAGTTGGCAAAAGATGCTCTTAAAACAGCAGAAGATGCACGCACTTGGGAGTGGCTTAAGGGATTGTCAGCTGTACATGCTGCCTATGAAACAGCAACGCAAACAGTAGAGTCGGGAAAGAAATTAACATCGGCAATCAAAGCTAGGCGAGTAGCTAAAGAAAAAGAAGCGGCTAGTAAAAAAAATTCTGAGAGCGAAAACGAGAAAATAGCAGACAAAGCTGATTCTAGTGATAAAAGCACAGAAACTACCGCCGACAAAAGTCCAGCAAAATCAACTAGAATAACAGACCGTTTAATCCAAGCCGCTATTACATTAGATAAGCATCAAGATACGATGCTATCACTCTTAAGCTCAGTTGGGTCTAGTAATACACAAAGCAGCCTAGCCTCAGTTAACTTAGGTTTTAACTGTGCGGCGAGTATCAATCGTAAACATGGTTATTTTGTTAATTTTGGTGGTGAAGCAGCGATATCAAGCACCTTGGACGCCGGAAAATTTTATCACTATGGCTACTCCACAAGTATGTTTAGTAACCTTACCACTAACGCGATGCTAAACCAGGGTGAATTTACCACACAGGTAGCCGACTGGAATGTAGGGATTTTGTCACAAAGGGGAACATTGGCGGTTGGTAGTGACATTCGCCGTTCGAATGTAAATATTGGGGAAAGTTATCGCCATGACCGTTCTTATACAGAATTTCGTCACTCGGATTATACAGGCGATTTCATGGCAGCAACGTCAGGTTCGCACTTGTCTTTACACGACCTTCAAGGCGAGGTGGACCATTATATAGACGCTGGGCAGACCACATTTGGCGACGTGAATACGCTGTGCGTACCCAATTATATTCATGCGGGAAGTTTTCATCAAGATCCTAAATGCGAGCAAGCCAGTTTACATTTAATCACTGATACACCACGATTATATGGGAGTGCGG
This sequence comes from Gammaproteobacteria bacterium, assembly GCA_021773295.1. GTDB lineage: Bacteria > Pseudomonadota > Gammaproteobacteria > UBA1113 > UBA1113 > JAJFKI01. The sequence goes on from JAJFKI010000085.1 coordinate 5,830, forward strand.
ACATCGATCACTTGCAGTTGACAATTGCTAATTGTACGCGAGCGTATGCACAGGACTTCTATGTTGGACGCTATCATTCAGCAAAGTACAATCCGCTAAGAAGCTTAAAGCTTAATTTTCTTGATACGGACTTTACTTACAATACTGCGACACAGCGTACTAGTGACTTATTTGTTAGCGCCCCACAAGTTCATTTAATGGCAGCTGCCACACACACTGGCGCACTGGGGTTTACCGCAACCAAGAGTGATTTAGCTATCAATCATGATATTGCCGCTCGAGAAGTTTACCTATCGAGCTTAAATGACAGTGTCACCAATCATGGGCGGGCAGTGCTGGCTAACCATTACATGGATGTGCGCGCACCCAACGGTACGATTCAAGGTCTGTGTAATGTAAGCAACTATCAAGGAAAATATGACTCTCAAAAAATTTATGATCCTGCTGTATTTTTGGGTGGTGATGGCGCAGGTCATGATGGTATTGGCCTTTATTTGGAAGCCAATAACTTGCGCATGGAAGGTAGTGATTTGCTTTCTGGTGGTAAGGGTGTCGCAAAAATTTCAGGCGATGTGGAGTTGGAAGCTTTGTCACATACCTATATCAGTGATTTTAAATCTAAGCATTATGGTGGTAAATCCCTATTACAAAAATGGCATAGTTGGCAAGCTGAAAACTTACTAGGAGTGGACTCGCCATTTTATAAGCAATCTATGTCGACATCGACTCAGGTGCAGGCCTGTCATGTACAATCTTTTAATGATCAATTTGTTTTTGATGTGGGCGGTAAAATGACGTCCACAGCAACATTATTTGATTCTCGGCTCGGCACACAGGTTTTTGCGGATAAGGATGTTAATTTTTATTCTCTGGAAACTCGCGATAAAACCCGCACTTATCATAGTAAATACTGGGGGTTAAGCGAAAAGAAACATAAAGACATTGTTACGGCTGCGCGACCAAATGTGTTGACCAGCCAAGCAGGTGGCAATGTGACTGTGAGTAGCAAGAATGACATATATTCACATGGTACAGTTTTTTATGGTCCACAAGCAGATTTGAAATTGGTGGCAGGTGGCAATTTAACGCTAGAACGTGCGGTTGAGCGCCATGAATTTCATGAGAAATCACGAGGCTTAGGTTTTTCTTGTCCCGGCTATGACAGTTATCAAGCTTACCGCAAGGGTGGTGGATGGCGTGGTGCATTGGGCGCATTTGATCCGACTGCAAGTAAGATTATTCGTTTATGTGAAAGTAGCTCTACACCAGATTGGTTAGCAAACTCTTGGAATTTAGGTGTGAATGCATTTAATACTGCTAGCACGCTTGGTGATGCGGTCCAAGAACAAAGGCTCGGTGGCGCTTTAATGGAACGTTGGGGCTTGGGGGGGACACAACGCGCTAATGGTAGTACTGGGCTCTTTGACCCTACCTTTACAATTAACTATCAGTTTAGCCGCAAAAAAGGATTTAGTGAAAGTCTTGGATCAGGCAGTTTTGATATGAATAATGTTGCCTTAGAAGCTGGAGGAACCATAACCACGACCAATGCATTTGGTGGGCATGCGCGTGGTAACATGGATGTTGAAGCAGCAAGCTATGTGGTGAAGGGTGCGACGCTTAAAAGTGGTAGCACAAGTAAATCGGAAGAAGTTTCTGTTAGTATTACCCCATCAGGTCAAGTGACGCCTGGCGCAGGTTTTGAGCGGCAGAAATCTAGTAGCAGGCAAGTTGTTAATGCTGGCACACATGTAGATGGTAACTTCCGTATTCGTGTAAAAAGCTTGGATGCGAAAAATGCCGAATTTCACGCAGGCAGTATGGATGGCACAAAAATAGAAGAAACAAAGATTAGGACCACGACTAGCACAAGTCGTAGTAAAGGGTACGGTTTAAGTGTTAAAGGAACAAGTATTTCACCTTCTTTCCATCGAACATCTGCGAAAACGATTGGCCGACAAAGTGGGGTTTATGTTGCAGGTGATTTACAAGATGCTGACTTCGGTGATGCTGCATTAACGGCGTCTGTCATTACTGCCGACGGTGAGAATAAGGCGTATTTTAACAGCGTGAAGGCAAAGACAGTTACAACTCAATCTTCGAGTCACGAATTAGGTTTTACGCTTGATCTTAAGGCTCTATCGAAATCTGGGCGTGCAGCTTCAGCTAAGAAAGGTGTGCTACCCACAATTCCAGTCAAGTTTACACATAAGACTAGTTCGCAAAGAGCAAAACCTGTAATCCACGGCGCAACTGGCACCTCACCTAACATACGAGGAAACGTTGCGGGCAAACTTCATATGTCATCACCTAAAGGTGTAACTAGTCACAAAGGTTTTAATTTAGATGTAGCTGTGGATGTGCCACTGATTGGTGGAAAGCGGGTTAGGAAAGGTGTTGGAAATATACAAGCACTGCTACCAGAAAAACAAAATGGCATGCCTGCAGGACTATTAGATAGTCCATATCGAGTGCTGGATAGGTTTGAAGAATCTATCGAATCAATTGAAGAGGACATGCAGGGGCTGCAAGTGAATCTTAATCAGCTGTCTGAAGACATGGACAGAGAAAAAGAGAGTAGAACAGCACAGGAAGGGTGTGATGATGAACTAATAGAGACAGAAAAGCAGAATAAGAAAGATGAGAGAGAAGGTGAGGTGGAATCAAGTGCGTCAAGTGCAACCCCTTATGAGTCATCGATAGGAGAGTCTGAGAGTGAAGCGGAGTTGTCTTTACAAAATTGTTACCTTATTCAGGAAACGGATCGTTATTTTATGAGAGGAAATACTCAAGCTGTTGCTTCAAGCAGCTATCTTAAGCAGTTAATACACTATTATGATAAAGATTATATATCAAGGGATGATTATGATGATTTATTTAAGCTGGGTATGAGATATCATATAACAGACCTTCATGATAAGGCCCTGTTCTCCGGATTATATAAGCACTCCACATCAAAAGAGTCGCCTACTTGGTGGCGATCATTGTTAACGGGTATGCAAGATTCGTCTTTGGGTTCGTTAATGAGCTTGGCTGTCGATGATGAATACTCTGTTTTATTTAATATTAATAGTGAAGTATTGCAGACAAAAATCAATTCTGGAGATATAAGCAGAGGCCATAAATTTCTTTACTCGGTTGGAAAAGTCATTGGAAACGCCCCCATTTTCTGTGGTGGGTTATTGTTGGGCCGTTACACTGGTGGTGTAGGTGCTGCGGGGGCACTTTCATTTGGGCTACCAACTGCAGTTGAAACTAGCGTTAGTTCGTATAATGACTATCGTTATTGGGTTGGACAAGATAAGCAAAGCTTTATTAATTATATGCGCTTAAATGGACAAAAAATTGCGATTGATACGGGTATTTCGGCTGGTATTGGATGTGGTTTCTTTCTTGGTTCTAGATATTTGTCACAAGCTTTATTAAAAGCTCCCTTTTTTCGGGCTATTGGTAGTTTACAAAGCCCACGGTTAAATTTTAGTGGTCATGTCGCGCAGACACTTAGTGAGGCAGCTGCTCTATCAGTCGCGAATGCGTTATCGATGGGGCACATGCCACAATTAGATGACTTTGCCATTGATGCAGCACTATTATCTGCTATTAAGTTTGGTGGCTATAGTAGTTTTGTGACAAGTGCTATGCTTCGCAGAGCAATGACTAACAAAGAGTTACATGGTACCTACAGAACACCACTAAGATTTCGAAATTTAACATGGGATGACTTAGCAGAGTCAAGAGATATTAAACCATTGACTATCGACGAGTTAAGAAGCCAGAAACGTTATGGGATATATAAATATACGATTAATGAACAAGGAGAACCATTATTTGTTTGCCAATATATGCGAGATGGATATGGTGATGTGGTTGAAGTCAAGCATCCAAACATACAGGGCGCCAAGACACCTGTTGTAGCAGCAGGAGAGATTATTTATGATCATGATGGTAGTGTACATTATGTAGATAATACATCTGGTCACTTTTGGCCAACCTCTCCCCGCCTGGAAAAAATTGTTGAGCATTCATTCCAAAGACATGGGTTCAAAGAAGCTAGAGGTAAATATAGAACACGACGAGCTACTTCATGGAATTGTCAGCCAGAGATCTGGAAGCCTAAGTTAGAACAACCAGCCCCCGCCTTTTATTATAATATGAGGTCAAATATTGGTTTTTTTGATGAGCGAAAACCTGTTTTGGGTTTAGAGAATTTACTTACACCGGTTGATGAAATTGCCACTGGATCATCACGACTGGGCGCGACCGCTAGCGGCGATTAAAAAACATGGCTATGGATAAGCATTCTTGCTTCTTTAAGGCGTATTATATTATCCTCTCATAACACGATGTTAGTGATTGCCTGGGCAGAATTAGAATATCATTAGATAGACTAAATGAATTTGAGGAAAATGAGAGATAAATGGAAAAAGTTACCTTTGAAACAGTTACACACGATCATGTAAAAACTATTTTTAAATGGTTAGAAGAACCACACGTCAAAGATTTTGGGATAATTCACACGTACACAAGGATAACAACCTTTTGTTAATCAAAAATAGCCAATAGATTATACATCCTATTTCATACGTAATTGATGAGGCGATTGATGATTGTCTTGGTTTGCCTGTGTTTGTGATTGATTATGGATAGCTAAATTTATAGCATTGGTTAGCGTAGTAATATTTGTTGGTAAGAAATTTTTACTAAGAAATTCTGAAAAGTTATCCGCAAAATATTGATAAAATTTATCTTCATTCGAGTCCACAAGTATCGTGCTCTTTAGGGTCAATAAGCTAGATTTTAGTAGAGTAGCTTCAATTTTATCTGTCTCACAAACTTTTAGAACTTGCTGAAACAGTACCTTGTTGTGAATGGTTGACTCAATCCTTCCTTTTTCATCGAAATCGGGCTTGATATCACTTTCAGAAAATAGTGCTCTAGTAATAGGATGGATTCGCTTTTGATTTTCATTTTCAGGTAATTGCTGTATTGAGTTATAATCAAAAAGATGACCAAAAACCAGCACTGGTTTGTTCGGGACATCTAGGGAAATTGGGCAGCAATTTTCGATGTCACAATCGATTTCTAATTTTGTATAACTGTCGGAATAAGATTCTGTTTTATCCGAAAGTTGGCTTAAATAACTTTGCAAATCGTTATTTGACTTATCTTGTTTACTAGTGCTTTGTTTTGAATATACTGTGCTGTGGGAGCCTCCTGAGAAAAGGTTCAAACTGTGTGATCGAGTGACCTTACTGTAAGGTGCCAGTGGTTCAATACGATCTCCCCAGTCAATATGAAATTTTTCATTCTTGATTCCTTCACGATAAATACAGTCGAGCATAGTCCTCTTTGATTTATCAACAAAATAATATTTATCATGAAACGCTACCAGTTTTTTTTCGTGCTCCGGGTCTTCTATTAATAACTGAATGATATTGTTTGCAAATATTTCCATATAATCCTCGTTGAGTGCTTGTTCATGGCCGAAACTCATGGCCATAGCATAATATTCAATAGCTTTTTCAATATTTACATCGCAACCATTTCCAAATAGATACACCATGCTAAGATTGTTCATAGCACACGTATCACCTAAGCCAGCCGATTGCTTGTAAAACTCGATAGCTTTTCGAAGATTTATTTTGCCTAAATAACCACGTTCATGTATGTGTGCTAGATTGTTTGATGCAGCTGCTACACCAAGCTCAATTGCTTGTTTATAAAGTTCAGCCGCTCTTTCATAATTTCTATCGGCAATCACCAGTTTATGATACACATAGCCAATATTATTCATTGCGATGCCATCGCCAAGCTCCATCGCTTTTTCATAAAGCATGATTGCTTTTTGGATGCTTTTTTGCACTCCTAAACCTCTTTGGTACCTGTTACCAAGCATATTTAGTGCATATGGTGAGCCGATTGCTATGGCCTTTTCTAAAAGTTCAATTGATTTTTTATGATTGATATCACATCCCCAACCATGATAATACTTGCTCGAGAGTAGTAGTAATGAGGGTACGTGATGTTGTTTTTCACGTTTCTCGCATTGGTTTAGCGTGTTGTAAACAATTTCTTGAATTTTTTTTGATTCCGCTAGCGTTGATTTGGGTTGCATATGAATACACACTAAATCATCCCAAATGCGGTTATACCGATTGTCCCCATCGATTATCATTTCTGTTATTTTTGAAATAAGCTCAACATGACTTAGACTAAAAATATCAAGCTTTTTTAAGTGTGTATCGGTGTGTTGAGCATCCTTCGAACTTGATGCTATTTGAATTGACCTGTTTCTTTCTTCACAATCTGCTGCCATGGTAACCTCAATCTATCTATTTACTCAATAACGTTACTTACTCACCTCGAGTTAAAAAACCTGATGATGAGCATCATTAATTTATCCTAAAACTGTTTGCTAACCAGTATATGCCATAAATTGAGGAAGGCAATATGGTAATTATTCCTAATACGCTCAAAATACTGACCTATGAAATTCGCCTAACCAGGCATCAAAGCGGGTGCGGCACAAGGCTGTGTTTTATTTTTACTGGCAGGCTTAACTAGTAAAGGATGCGGTGGTGTTTTAGGAGGGCGTGGCCAGGCTTGTACAAGTGAAGCGTGTAAACGAGTGCTTTTCGCTGGTGCCTTATCGAAAAACATTAAATCTGAGCCTGATTGTCCTGAGCAGCCTTAGCATTTAACAATTTAATGATACATTCGAGTCCAAACACTGTTCCACTATGGTGCTTTGCTACAATAGTAAGTGCTGTGTGATTATCCTTCATAGTTATATCTGGATTTGCGCCGGCTTCAAGGAGTGAACGAACACAATCAATATTTTCCTTTTCAATAGCATCAACTAGAAGTGTTTTTCCATCAACTAAACTATTGAGTGACCGTCTACGCGAAAACCAAAATAGTGTCTTAAGTTCAGCTAAACAGAGAGTTAATTGTTTATGATCAGCATTGCGGACAGATTGTCTCATTCGATCATCTAAGTTGCTATTTTTTTCGTTCATAACACATCGTTTTCTTAATAGATAATGAGAAGGTAAAAATTATTGCATAGATTTTTAAATGTACAATACAGTAATTATTCCCATATTGTTGTTGCGTGTGTTTAAATTATAATTTACATCAGCTGTGCGGGTTGCTACTAAAACAATAACTAAAAATGTAAGGATTTCATGATGTTTTTAGCAAGAAGAGCACTATCTAGTGAACGGCACTTAATAAAAAGAGCGTTCACTTCTGTGAATACCAATGAATGGACCAACAAAGTAAAACGTGAGTATAAAGAGCCAACAAAAGACTTCGAAGAAGATTTTTATAAACTACTAAGAGTACATCCAACAACGGCATTTGAATTCATAGTACGTGAATTGAGTCAGTGCGATGATGATCCAACATTTTTTGCTTGGTCATGTAAAACATTAAAAAAATTATCATCATCGAGTCAACCAGAGTATGCGATCAGAGCCTCACTGGGTATTCTTGAGCAAACAACTAATTCAGCATCTATTTCTGCTGCATTTTCTGCACTTGGTGAGACGATGATACAGCGCCCACAGCGCCTGCTGCTAATCTATGAACAATTGAAAATTATAGCCAATCAGAAGAACGACGAGGAAAATAAGCTGCTAGAACCACTGCTATTATTTACTTATTATAAAGGTCCTATTTCAAACCTTCATTTTGAAAAGCTGTTAAAGTATGTGGAAAATGAGAAGTCTTCATTTAGGGCTAAAGCATCGTTGATTGAGTATCTAGGTGATTTTGGGACGCATCCTGGTGCACGGAACTTGATGGATAGTTTGATTAGTGTAGCGAAAAAAACAAAAGAGCCTTCTATTCAACACTCTATTATTAAAACGGTAGGAACATTAGCAAAGCATCATACCGATGGTATTGGTTTATTAATAAGCCTTTATCAAAAAACAGACTTAAAAGGGCGGCTAATGATCCACAGCAGTATCTGTAAAGCACTGAGAAAGGATCCGCATTGTTTAATACGATACAGCAACCTTGATAATTATATTACAAAAATAAACGAGAACCGATCAATCGATTTTAGCGCTGCACTGGATGAGTTACCAGAGTTGCTTGCTTCAGCTAAGTACTCCCCACCAGGGTCTTTATTTTCAGACATTTTTAGTGACTTGTTTGAACCGATAGTTGAATTTGCAAAGTTACATAAGCCAGAGTTTATCTATGACTGCCTGTATACCTGGCTAAAGGACCAGCCAACTCGTGTTGAAGCTGATAATGATGATTATCGGATGAAGGCAGTATGCTATGTGTTTAATCGTTTACTGGGAGGACAGGTCTTTGCTGCCCATTCGCTAGTTCAGCGACTACAAGTGGATAATCCACCATTGGCGGCAAAACTTACTGACGCCATGGTTGAAGTAATCCCCCCGCCATGGAGCGTTGAATCTTCTTGGCCTGAGCAGACGCAAGAACCTGTGAAACCAAGGATTTTCTGAATGTGCTTGAATTATGAATGTAAAACATTCTCGACATAACAGTGTGTTGTGATCAAGGCATGACTGCACGGGATCATGTGGCTTATCATAATCCTATAAGACTCAATGTTGGATCTCACTGGTAAAGGAGAGCAATCGTGTCATCAGAAGACTATGAGCAAGACTGTCTTGGTGATTTTGAAGAAGAAGAATCCCCCGATTTTGAAAATAGCCCCTTAGCAATAGCAACGAAAGCTGGCGATATCATATTGATAAAGAAGCTGCTAGCCTCTGAAGAAACACTATCTAAGTGTCCTCAGGGGATAAAAATAGCGATTAACATTGCTGTAAAACAGGGGCATTTTGAAGCGTTCGTTGAGCTTTATCACTTTGAAAAAACACTCAATAAAAATTCCCCTGCTGGTTTTTATAGTCCTGATCCGCTGTATGAGGCAATAGACGCAGGACAGTTTGATATTGTTAAATTTTTGTATGAGCATGGTCATCGATTAGCTAAACACCTTAACCTGATAAGTATAGCGGCAGAGAAAAACCACACAGACATTATCCAATATCTTCATGATCAAGGCGAAGATATTAATCGAGTAACAATCTGTGGTTCTGCATTGATAGAAGCAACCAGGCGAGGGCATAATGCCTCGGTCGAAAAATTACTGGAATTAGGGGCAGATGTTAATATAACTGATTGCCAGGGTAACACGGCAATTCATACAGCGATAAGAAGTGGTTATGATGATATCTTCTCTCTCATATTAAAAAGAAACTCAACGCTTGATTGTCATGATAAAGAGGGTACAACGCCGCTTTATCTTGCTGTCATGGAAGACAGGCTTGATATGGCGTCATTATTACTAAAATCTCATGCTGATCCTAATATAAGTAGTACACAGGGCACAACGCCATTATTTATGGCGGCAAAGCGTGGTTATGGGGATATTGTGTTACTGCTCTTAGACGCTGGTGCTATGATTGACGTGGCATGTCAAAATGCAATGACGCCATTCTACGTTGCAGTTAAAGAAGGTCATTATGATGTAGCAAAACGTTTACTTTCAAAAGGCGCTAGATTAGACGCAAAAGATAGAGATGGCAATAGTGTATTGTTTGCTGCAGTAAAAGGCAACCATCTTGAACTTTTGGAACTGTTAATACAGCACCATATTGATATAACCGTATTTTGCTGTCAAGGTATGAATGTATTGAACCATGCGGCTTACCGCAATCATCGTGACATTATCAAGCGACTCATTCGCACAGGAGCTCTGATAAATGCACGTGATAGAAACGGACGACAAGCACTCTATTATGCAGCATCAAGTGGCGCTTTAGAGTCTGTTATTTTACTTATTAAGCGAGGAGCAAAGATCACTGAGGCAACCCAAAAAGATGATGAAACAGCACTAATGGCTGCTGCACGAGGTGGGCATCTTAAGATCATAAAATATTTAATGCCGCGAGTCAGTCGTGAGTATGTTAATGCGGTTGATAAAAATGGTAATACCGCTTTATTATCAGCGTTACTCTATTGCCATACGGATACCCTGGGTACGGTGTTATCGTATTTAGTTGATCATGGTGCTGATTTTTGCCACACTAATGCTGCTGGGCATAGTCCAACGATCATAATACAAAATAAAGGATTTTTTTCTAACGCTTTGCCCGGGCGTAATAACCTCATCGCTAGTTTAAAATGTAGAGCATTAAGTTATAAAAATAAGGCAATTAAATTTAATTTGTTTTCAGTTGCCAGTGAGAATGCTGGACCATCTGAACGTGAGGTTAGGACATTGGTAGCGAGTTCTAGCCAGGGCTTATGAGTTGTCTGCTAAGTATTTTGTTTCTCAGTAAAAGCTCCTGAAAAAACATAGCTAGTGCCACTTGGTGGCTGGATTTGATACCGTGCTCTAACTGACCTGTAAACATATTCACACTTAATCTTTCGCTAAGTAAACTAACGTTCGTGCAGTAAATGGTTCCAATAGTATTGCACTAAATCCTGCTTGCTATAACAGTTTAATTTCTTTTTAATATTATCCAAATAGAAATAAATAGTTTTAGGACTCAGCGCTAAATTTCTCCCGATCACCTTTGCACTGCTGCCCCTCGCCAGCTGTGTTAAACACTGTTTCTCACGCGGTGAGAGTGATGTATCACTGACGTAATCTGTCTCACCTAAGGAAGCTAAAAAGTCCTTAATCGTTTCATTTGGCAGTGTTAAATGATTGAGTTGTGATAAGTTAGACATTTTGCCAACGTTATTAACGGGAATGACTAACTGATGGGATTTATTTAAAAACTCATTCTCTTGTATCGCATCATTATAATAGCTAATAAATTTTTCCAGTAATCCTAAATGCTGTACGTAAAAGGTATTCATCGTGCTATCACCGGTTGCAGTTGCAAAATGATATAAGTCAGTGGCTTCTTCGTTGGTTTTAATGAGCGTAAATTCATGGTGCAAGTTAAAATCGTTATGAGCTTGATAATAATCTTCAGCGCCTTTGATTCTCGGTAAAAAATCCCAATGTAGATAGCCTAATTGGTTAATCCCTACTTCAGTATGTAGGTCCAAATCGAACATTTCCTCTTCGAGGTAGAGTTGAAAGTAGCCGGGGTTATTAGAAACACCCGTTACGTGGCCATTAGCATGTAATTTTGCATGACCGAAATAAGTGATGCCAAGCCGCTCGAGGGGCTTACAAATCGCCTTGATTTCATCATGAAAATTCAAGCAGGGGTGAGTGTTAATAACATTTACTAGGTTCATTGTATTTGTCTCATATACAGTTGATAGCGTCAAAGTTGCCCAAATTATACCCAAAAATATTCTCTATGTAAATAGTATCTATGGCTTTTTGGTTTACAAGCTTACATTTTAAAAATTTGGACAAAATGCTGGGGTTGCCACCTGCAAGGACATTCAGTACTCGCAAGTGGCTTGGTCTCCTATAAAATAAAACACTTCTTAGATTGTGGTGGTACATCGGAGGATCCGTTTGATGTTGGGCCGTTTACACCTATCACGCCGCTATTTGATAAGCTATTCGCAAGTTGGACAGCGGATGTTTGCTGCGTTGGGGTAACGAAGCTTTTTATTATCCCTGATAATGTCTCGATACCTTCACCCGTTTTAGCGCTGACAAACACGTGTTGTCCAGCATCCATACCATAAGATTTTAAGTATTCTCCTATGATATTTCGTGTCGTTGTTCGTTCTTCCTGTGTGGTTAAGTCAGCCTTGCTACCCACAATGATGACTCGTTTCATATCATTTGTTTGCACCTTATTCTTCGCACTCCTTAAAAGACTGCTAATATTTATAAGACCATTTTTAAGATCGTTGGCATCATAAACAATAAACGCAATATCTTGATTGCTAGGAGATGCGCCAACGTAGTCGGGCTTATCAGTAGGTACCCATATAGACAATTTAACATTGCCGTTAGACCATTTGTAGTGACCGTTGTTAGGGCTGTTTCGATAGAACATACCATCTCTTAACCTTGTGATAAGAACGGATTTTCCTGCTCCAGCATCACCTAACATGACAGTAAGCATTCTTTCTCTTTGATCATTCATTTCATTTACCTCATTTATTAATACAACATAGCCTAACTTGTTCACTAACATAATCAAGACTTGTGCAAAACATTAATCTCATTACACCTCAGCTCTTTCGCCTACGGTAATTATTGTCATATTGCCAGATTATGTAAATTCTGACACGATGCAAGCATGGTAGTCTATGTTCTTAATTTACACAATACGGTAATTTTTACTGTAGCACTGATAGATAAAATGAAGATAAATTGTACTACGCTTAGTGTAGTAATTAGATGAAATATTGAGGTAAGTGGTCTGTGACCTTCCCCCAGTGATTTATCCTCATAGTTTATCTCAGTGATGAAGTCTTATATACCCGTCACACTTCAAAATGCGAGATTAATGCTATTGCTTTTTGCCTCCTTATTGCTCTTATTAGCCTCTCGCTGTCGAAGCGATGGTCCCTTAAGTTGAATATGGTAGGCTTCGCCGAGTAGCCTATCCATGATGGCGTCGGCAAAGGTCGTATTCGCTATCTGAACATGCCAGTTCGATGTGGGCAATTGGCTGGTAATCAACGTTGACTTTTTTTGGTATCGATCATCAAGCACATCTAAGATGTGTTGCTGATGATGTCCTTTGAGTTTTACCATTGCCCAGTCATCGAGAATAATTAAATCTATTTTAGCTAATGCCTTGACCATATTCAGATAGTGGCCATCAGCACGCCCAATGTCTAGCGTTTCTACCAGGCGAGCCGTTTTCCAATATTGCACTTTGTAGCCGAGCAAACAGACTTTGTGGGCTAGAGCACAAGCTAACCATGATTTTCCTGTGCCAGTAGCACCGGTTAAAATAAGTTGCTTATGTTTCCTTATCCACTCACCCGTCGCCAGTGTTTCAATTGAGCGGTGAGTATCAAGGGTGGTATAACCATTAGGCGTGTCGTCACGACAGTGACAGG
>JAJFKI010000086.1 GCA_021773295.1 Gammaproteobacteria bacterium
GTTTTGAGAAAAGAGTATTTGAATTTATCGGGTAATCACATATCACAGGTAACGAAGGCTATAGCAGAGTGTAAAGAAAAAATATGTCAGATGAGCGATAGCACAGAAGTAGCAGGCACGATGTCTGGCAAAACACAAGACAACATTACAGCCACTGCTGCAAGTTCTACCTCGTCAACGTCTTCTTCGTCAGTAAGTTTTTTCGAGGAATCGATAAGCTTTTTTGCAGAAAATGATGTCTACGAGGAGCAAGGCGTAAAACGAAAACGAGGCCATGAAATTTCTTCCTTGAACAATGAAGATGATGATAACGAGGATGCTAAACGGCAAAGAACTTGGGGACCAGAAGCAGGCTGATCACACAAAAACGCAGGCAGTTACTGGTGATTAATCTCATAATTACCACTAACTTCCACGCCTAGCATGATTTGACATACACATTAGAATTTTTGTATAAAGATACCTCGAACTACTTTAGCTGTTATAGGTTGGTAATGATTTTTTTTGACATTGACAATACGCTTATTGATCATAACTTAAGTGAGAGGAAGGCTATCTTAGCACTTGGCACGGCATTGGGTATTACAGAGCAGCCAGATGATTTGGCTCAGCGTTGGCAAGTGATTTCAAAGCAGTTTTATGCGCAATATCTTAATAAAGAGTTATCTTTTGAGGAGCAGAGAACCGCAAGAGTAAAAGAGTTTTTTAACGGGGTGGCTTTCAGAACGACCGAGCTTTCAAAAAAATATAATTTTACTCGCCTTAGTGATGACGATGCCAAGGAAATATTCAGCCTTTACCTGGAGAAATATGAGGAACACTGGTCTTTGTATGAAGATGTATTGCCAGGACTTGAAAAAGTACGGCATTTGAGATTGGGAATTATCACAAATGGTGAGACAGAACAGCAGCTAAAGAAACTATCGTCCGTTGGGCTAAGCGAATTTTTCGAGATAGTGATAACATCTCATGATGCAGGGTATTCAAAGCCTGATTTGCGGTTGTTTCAATATGCAGCGGACAAAGCAAAGATTGCTATACATAAGTGCCTATATATTGGTGATGATTTTGACTCTGACAGTAAAGCAGCACTAAATGCTGGAATGAAAGCTTGCTGGATTTGCAGAGACGGCACACCTGCGGAAGATTACTTTGGTATAACCGTCATAGATTCATTGCAAAAAGTACAGGAGCTATAAGTTGGAAATTAGAAGGGCAGCTAAAACGGTTCTGTCGCATCTTTTTAGTGATGTTGCTATAATTTTCCCCATTTTGTGATTTAGGGACGATCATGCTCAGTTTTAAGTGGAAGCAATTTAGAAAAGACATTATTTTAATGGCGGTTCGTTGGTACGTGGCATACTCACTAAGCTACCGTGACATTGAAGAACTGATGGCTGAGCGAGGCTCCAGAGTCGACCACTCTACAGTAAATCGTTGGGTTATTGAGTATGCACCACAACTGGAGACTGAGTTTAGAAAAAAACATAAGTCCAACACGAATGGCAGTTGGAGAATGGATGAGACCTATCTGAAAATTAAAGGTCAATGGAATTATCTATATCGCGCCGTGGATAAATTTGGGAAAACTATCGATTTTTATTTATCAAAAAACCGCGATAAAAAAGCGGCGAAATGCTTTTTTATAAAAGCAATTAATAGCAACAGATTACCGGAAAAAGTCACTATCGATAAAAGCGGTGCCAACAATGCAGGGCTTAATTTCATTAACTTACAGCTCGCGCTATTGTTCATGTTAGGTGGAATTTTCCATCAGCTTAGTATTCGCCAAATTAAATATTTGAATAATGTTGTCGAGCAAGATCACCGAAGAATTAAAAAAATCACAAAACCGATGATGGGCTTTAAGGCTTTTCATAGTGCCGATGCCAGCATCGCTGGCATTGAGCTGCATCACATGCTGAGAAAAGGACAACATCAGCAAGCAGCTAACCAATCCGTTTTCGAGCAATTCTATTCATAGCGGACTAAATACACCCGGGATTCATGTAATCTGAATCTCTGCACCATACATTATTTTTTGCGACACAACCCCCGGAAAGACCCTTGTTTTTTGTTTGTGACAAATTTTACACAGAAAAAACAGGATGAGAAGTTACTGCTTGTGTGTGTAATCTATTGATTTATATAATAAATCGTCCTTCTGGATCCCTTCCAAAATTAACGTGTCGAGCCTAATAGAATCAAATACTTACACATGGGTTTTGCTTGCTACGTTTCGCGTCGTTTCCTGCTGTTTCATGGTGTATAAGGTATTCAAGTTTACAAGATTCACAAATATCCCCCCATTTGAAAGGCAGCTTACCTCTCTCAGATCTTACTTTATATTCTTACTTGACTTATCCAAAATAGCGAGCATACTACTTCCTATTAATGGCATATTTCAACACTTTTAGGGCATCATATGTTCTCTAGATATCTCGAAAAGCTACGCTCAAATGGAAGAAGGTACTTTACTTCAGAAGAGCTTATTGAAGATCTGAGCGTCTCCAAAGTTGCAGCAAGATCGGGGCTGTATCGATTGAAAAAAGAAGGCAAACTCATCAGTCCTCTTAGCGGCTTATACGTTATTGTTCCCCCTGAATATAAACCCTATGGTTCTATCCCCGCAGAAGAACTCATTCCTATTATCATGAAGCACTTGGATGCTAAGTATTATGTTGCCTTACTCAGTGCAGCCCTCTATTATGGCGCAGCTCATCAAAAACCAGCCAAGTTTCAAGTCATCACCAATACACGCATCAAGCATGCATTAGAATTTGGTCAAGTTACTATAGAGCTTATTTACAAAAAATCATTAGCGGATTGTCCTACTCAAGATTTTACTGTTAGCACTGGCTATTTAAAAGTTGCAAGCCCAGAGCTGATTGCAATTGATTTATTTCAATATTCAAAACGTGTAGCCGGAATCAGCCATATTGCCACTGTATTATCCGAGCTTATTGAAAACATCGATGAAAACAAACTCATTAGGCTTGCTGAAGATCTCAATGTGATACATCAACTTCAACGTCTTGCTTACGTCATAGAAAAACTTGATATCATCGACGAAGATAAACAAAAAAATATTGTTAGCCGCCTTTTAGCCTATTTAAACACTACAAATCGCCCTTATGTATCCCTTGTCCCATACATATCGAGGACTGGATATCCTAGATGTAAAAAATGGAAAATTGTTGAAAACAGTGATTTTGAGAGTGACGTATGATCCCAGAGATTTTTATTGAGCAATGGCGTAACGTTGCAAAATGGCAAACACCAGCACAGGTTGAACAAGATTTAGTGATAAGCAGAGCATTAGTCGATTTGTATAATAATCCGTATCTGCAAGAGGCTCTTGTCTTTCGAGGTGGTACTGCTCTCAATAAACTATTTTTGAAACCAGCCGCTAGATATAGTGAAGATATTGATTTAGTCCAAAAAGATCCTGCCCCAATCGGACGAACCATTGATACCATTCGCGAAGTACTCAAGCCATGGTTAGGCGAACCGAAATGGAAACTCACACAACGATCTGCAAAATTAATCTATAAATATGCGACGCTTAATAACTTACCCGCCAAGCTAAAAATTGAAATCAATACGACGGAACACTTCCAGATATTGCCATTGAGATTAGAAAAATTTAATATCCAGTCAGAGTGGTTCAACGACTATGCAAATATTACAACGTATGAAATCAATGAGTTGATAGCAACGAAGCTACGTGCATTATATCAGCGTCGTAAAGGTCGTGATTTATTTGATCTATGGTATGTTACCAAGCAAAAGCTAATTAACCTGGACAAAGTGCTGGAAATTTTTATTCAGTATTGTGCTAAAGACAATACTAAAATTTCCGAGAAAGAATTTAGAAAAAATCTAGCATTAAAGTATCAACACCCAGACTTTCGATCGGATATGAATATTTTACTCCCTACCGCTTTAAATTGGGACTTTGAAGAAGCTTATGAGTTCGTTGTAAGCGACATTATCAATAAACTATTTAATGCGTAAAGAGCGAGTTTAGTCACCTGTTTTCTCTTTCCAGAAAGTAAAAGGGGCAGGTAGTTCGGGTTAGCTAAGGAGCTACCATCCGGACATTAACCCACTCGAGGAGCGGTGCTTTCGCTACTGCTCGCTTCTGGAGCTTGCTCTGGCTCCCAGCTATCAAAATACTCAATGATTTCATCAATGCTGTGTACATTCGGTTGAGTTACTTTTCGACATTTCATATGATAAAGTACAGACTCTTCTATCGTAAGCCCCGGAGATACCAGCATGGGTGGCTGACCCTCTATGTTTATTTCATGGTTATTAATGGCAGCATGGCAAAGAAAGGTTAACGGTGACAGACCACTTACAGTATGTTTAGATGCTTTCCGACAATGCTCAATAAACCCATTGAATTTTGTTTCAATTCTCTGATAAGGAGTCTGTCTATTAATATTGTTTTTTGCTGTAGCTGCGTTTTTTAACTGTAGTACAAAAGCCAACCATCGCAAGGAGAGGCCACGCTTTAACAAGGCGCTATCGTCAGGAATTCGTTCGATAAAGTGAGCATCAAGGTCAATATGCTTAAAGCTAGCAACTTCTTCAAAGGCCCATCTAGCTAAAGAACCTGTCACATCAATAGTGGCACCTTTTTTAATAAGGGCGATGGCCGTATCAGTCTCCCTACCCTCCAATGCAATGGTCAAGGCTGTACGACCCTTGCTGTCTGTGGCATCAATAGCGGCGCCTTTTTCAATAAGAAAAATGGCAATATCGGTGTGCCCAAGATAAGCGGCAGTGTGTAAAAGTGTTTTGTCATAAGGAGCTACTTCTATCCCATCAATAGTTACGCCTTTTTCAATAAGGTTTTTAGTGGCCTCAGTATCTCCCTCAATAACAGCGTTAGTAAGGAGGTGCGATGCATAATCAGCTGTTATATCAAGAGTGGCACCTTTTTTGATAAGAGCGATAGCAGTCTCGATGTTAGAAAACATTGCCGCATAATATAGAGCTGCCCTGCCATAAGAGTCTGTCGCATCAATAGCGGCGCCTTTTTCGATAAGAGAAATGGCAATATCGGCATACCCATATGTAGCGGCAAGATGCTGTAGGAAGCCCTCCATCATATACTTTCCTTGCAATTTCGTTTCAAAAGCTTTGAGTAATTCCTTAAACGTTAAATCCTCTTTAGCTTTAATTACAGTTTTCATCATCTCTTTGAGCGAATGCAGAATTTTTGTGCCTAGCAGATCGGTCAAGTGAGATTCGTGTTTATCTTCTGGGGTTGTCTCAATAAAGTTAAGCATTACCTTGACAAAAGGTTGTGTGATAATCTCTTCTAAAGAAATGGCAGCCATGTTATATACCTCAATTCAATACGTTTATCTGATAATCTATAGCATCATTGATGTCATCAGCTAATCGAGCATGAGCCATATGGCGCTATTTCCAATGCGCAGCAGAGTATCATTTTTGACCACCCGTTGTCAAACACTGATTTTGTTAGAAAAATCCCGATAATATTCACCAATATTTCAACACATTCTCCCGAAACATCCTCACGAGCGCCTCAAATGCCGCTGCTGCACCTCATACCGAATCACCTGAAACCCATCCCAATTCTTCCATAACACATCCGGATCACTGGGCCTCCCACGATACACCCAACTCACTAAGGCCGTCATGGGAATGGTATGACTCACGCCTTGATGAGCTTTCGACAACGTCACCGTAAAATTAATTTGGGCTAAAATAACCTGTCTCTCGTGTTACCCTCGGTGCTTTCGGGCTCCCAAGAACAAGAGGGCAACGCGGAGTAATCTTCCCGCGTTTTAACGGACACCAAACCTTTTTAATTTACGCTGCTAATTCAACCTCAAAAGGCGTCTTATAGTCAATAGAAGAATGAATTCTTTTTTGATTATAATACCCTTCGATATACTGAAAAA
>JAJFKI010000087.1 GCA_021773295.1 Gammaproteobacteria bacterium
GTTAAAAATAAAAAGCTAGTGTTCTTATTACCTGCTCATACATCGCCTAATACCTGCTATGCAATTGTCGATGATGAAGGAAAGCCCTTACTCGAAGATAATATGGGCTTCAAAATCACATCGATTTATGACTATAACCAAAAACTAAGGGAAAGAGATCTCAGTCTGCAGGAATATAATCGCTGTCTCCAAAACCAAAAGCCCTATGCAGATCGGTTTAAAAACGCTAAACACAATCTGAATCAAAACGAGTTGTTTAATGCGTCAACCTGCGATCGTCCCCCTCAACGAGCAATTCCTCCCTTTCCTGATACGATTTGTGGCAGCTACCAACAATGTGAACAATTAGCCGATGACTCCTGTATAAAAAGCCTGGTCGATGCTGAGACCTGTGGCGTAGCTCTCTCACAAACTAATGTCCACAGCACGATTACCAGTGTGAGCTGTGGCGCGCTCTTAGCGTCGCTCAATGGAAATAATTACGGAATCGGATCAGGTGTTCAAGATGCGATTACCGGATACCTTGATCAAAACGTGAAAGAAAAAATTAATTCTGGAGAATATGGAGACGCATTTCTTATTGGGGTCGCCAGAGTCGCTCTCACCTATTTTAGGACACAGAGTTGTAAAAAAGATTTTACGGAAGCAGCTTATGCCCCCATTGAAACATGGTGGCAAGAAAAGGACTATATAGAAAGGGAACCTATTATTGCACAGAATGCATGCGTTACATTAATTCAAAAATCCAATGCAGCCTACAAAGACCTTAACGATAATAAACAGTGCATAAATAATTTAGAAACAAGAGTCGCATCTTTATCAAAAGACGTTGAAATAGCTAAGAAGGCTGTATCTCAACCGGTAGCATGTACGTTTTAAGGGCTATTGAACCTATCTACTATAAAGGCAGTGTTTTATTAATACTGAATTTTGAACACCCTCGAAAAATCTACAGCACTGCATTCTTCAATAAGCGAAGGCCACAATCTTATTTTAACTGCCGTAACAAAACAGGCAACCGGGCATCGTTCTGAGGAAAATAGATTTTATGCTCTTGATATTGAATACCGTCACACATGAAGGAATTATAGCTAGAAATTAGTTAATTATATTTAAAAGATGCCGCAAAATATAAACATCCAAAAAGTAAGTATTTTATTTTCTCGCCACTTTAACTGATGACTCTAATGAGATAAGCTAGATTCTCCTGGCATTGGAATAGACGCCCGCCACCCTAACCGGCATCGACCTGTCAAAATAGAATAGTGGTGTGAAGATCGCTAAACAAAAGAAGAGCGTCCGACAACGATAGGTATTGATTTAATAAATCAATAATTTCAGAGTCACAGTTTGTATGCACCAAACAGAGTCGTGCAGAGCAAGCAACTTCGTTGCAATGAAATCTCGAAGTATTTCGTCTATCTGGAGCCATGTTTGATTGATATAGAAGTCCGCAGCAGTACTCACATTATTAGACACCCCCAGTTCATATCAGTCATTTTAAGAACTTTTTTAGAGAGGTTATTTTATATGTCAAAATTTAAAAAAGAATATAAAAACTGGGTAGAGTATCGAAAGTTACCAGATTTAATAGAGGTGGATTTTCACTGGGCAGGTACTGAACGCACCGGGAATTATTATGAAAATATGGAAGATGTGAGAAAACGTGCTTTGAGTGAACTCCAAGAAGCTCATGAAAATAATAAAGAATTCTTGTTATTTATCCACGGCAGTTCAACTTCTTGGCCTGGTATGACCACTTCGAGAAGTCAAGTTCGCGGCCTAATGAGAAGCAAGGATGCAACTCCTTATATTTCAAGAAAAGACTGTATTCAGCATGATAGTGTATTTGTTGCCGCCATTAAACCAAAGAAGAACATTTAACCGTAGCGCATCGCGACCCTATAGGCTGACACTCAACAATTTTTGGATGACAAAAAGCATGGCTAGACGCTCTGCGATTTGTTGAAGACCAGCGCACCGAAAATCTACTGAGATCAACTGACCGGAGCTAAGCAGGTCTTAACTGCACATTGTAAGCAACACGGCACAATATTTTTCAGCTTGAAATTTAATATTCTTATTGCTGCCTATTGTGGTTTTTGCTTGTTTTTTATCTGTGAGTGCCACAACAGTGCCCTATGAAGGAATGAGCCAGATAATATTGTGATTAGTCATTTCTCCGTCACCCTATACAAACTTGACCACAATAACCGCAAAATGGTATTTAGAACGCCCCATCCAGAATTGTCATGTCAGTTCCTTTCGTTGATAAAAAAATAAGGATTGTAATATGTTATTCCATGCTTACCAGTATAACTTTCCGAATCCACAGGAAATTCTTTTTTAGTGTAACCAAACCCTGTGGTGCAACCAGCATGTTTACCTTTAAGTTTGCCGCCGTCATGAATGCCAAAATGTAAATGTGGATCGACGTTTCCTGAACGCCCCGATAATGCAATTAACTCCCCTAATTCAACGACATCGCCTAAACTAACTTTTTGTGGTTCATCCGGCAAGTGCGTACATGTTAGATAAAATAAATGTTGCGAGACAGTGAAAAAGAATTTGAAATTGTCATCGGATTTTAATGACGAGGCTTTTTCAACATGTCTACCAGTTTGCTGTACCACGCCTTTGGCATAATCGGGTATTTTTACCAAAGTAAGAGTTATATTTCGGGCGCCGTAATTGTAGCCATACGAGATGATTACTGGCGACTTAGATGTCCAATTTGTCGAAGCCGCAAAGTGCGCAATCGAGGGATGCAGGTACGGCGATTTCGTACAGTACCGATAGGCCGGAAAGCGGTTTATATTGACCTTCCAGTGCAAAGAGTGGAATGTTCCGAATGCCAAGCGATTCCGAGCCGGAATCGGAGGTAATATCTCGACGCTGAAGCGGGCTTTCGGACTGGATCGTTGCACCTGGAAAGGACTGGATCATTTTAAAGCCTATGTAATGTCATCCGTACTGGCTTATAACCTCCAGAAATTTGCACGGCTGTCGACTTAAACCTGGCAAGCGGCAACCCATATTGCAGTACTCGGTGATATGCTCCGATGATTGCGCTTGCCTTGAAAATGGCAAAAATGGAGCAAATCAATGGTTCAAAGGTAAAAATGAAAAAAATGACTGTTTCTAACAGTTTTTAGCCAACCTTCGGGCCATCACTATGTGGCTAGAAATCAGAAAAACAGGTGTTTATGGATGAGAACTAACTACTCTTCAGTCTTAAGTTAAGTGGTTAAAAAGATAATGCATGCATAAAAGTTGTGATTATTAACACTTGAAAAACTAGAGATTGGGCTTATAATATTGACGTCGTTAGTAAATTTATGGGGTTCCGGTAAACAGGTGCCTATTAAATAGCGTTGGATATGTTTTTTTGTGGGGATTTGCTATTACTCCGAGCAATGGAAAATCTATAAATGGATCGTTACATAAAATATGTGAAAGAGTGTCAGCAAAAAAAATTGCCGGACATAATTGACAACTCCTCACTGGCGCATGCCGAAGTAATAATCAAATCACTAGTTCTGTTCGCCACCGAACACAAATTGCCTATTCGTATAATAAGCGGCTCTTTGTATAAAGATTTCTGGGATCCGATAGCCCCGTTATTAGAAGAATATTTTGATAAAGTACAAGAAAAAGCCCATATTGAATTACTGATTATAAATGCCTATAGCCGAAATTTAGATTTGGAAAATAATAGTGTATTCCAACTGTTAAAAGAGAAGAAGAATAAATATAAGGTAGTAATGCATGAAGGAATTAATAGAAGTATTGTCGCTAATCAGGCACATTTCTTGTTGGTTGGTACTGAGGCATATAGGAAGGAAAGAAGTCAAAATCGTGCTGTAGCAACTGCATCCTTTAATGATCAAGAAGAAGGGAAATGGCTCTTAGAGACTTTTGACTTTGTTGTCAATTATATTAAAAATCCTTCTCTTCTGGCGCATCAATCTACTTAGCAGTATTCAGGAACTGGCGCGTGGGATACACAACAACAATAACTGGGTTTGTAACTATCACAACTGCAATATTTGGTTTTACTCAATATTATTACAGTAGGATTCTTGATAAAGATTCTAATTTATCAAATATAATTGAGGAAAATTTAAGTAAACTTGGTGTATTTCAGCTCAACTCAATTGAGATGCAAAGTTCTGATAGGTATCAGCATTATTTCAAGAAATCTGAAAGAAGTAAAACGCAATTGGATGATTACGCGCTTCTTATAAAGAGTGATTTGAAGAAAGCTACTCTACTTGTCATATTGCATATATTAATCCCGATTTATATTGTATATCTGGTGCTTTATGGATTCACAATATATACAGGAACCTTGGATGAGGATGCTGTATCCATAATTCCGCAAAAAATTATCCCATATTCGTTGTATTTGATTGCATGCGTATTAAGTTTATTAATTACGGTAATATATTTTATCGTAAGAACCATTAACTCTTGCCAAAGAACAATTAAAACTGAGCTTGTTAGAGTTTCTCATGAATTGAGCGATGTTGTGCATGAAATGAACGTCTTTAAGGCTGCATTTAAAAAGGAGGAAGAGGAAAAAAGGTTGCTAAAGGAGCAGCAAGAAGCTGCCGCGGAGAAAGGGCACGTTAGCTCCCGCAAGGAAGAAGAAAAGTGGGCTAAAGTTCAAGATTTATTGCATCAAAAAAATTTTTCAGAGGAAGATGTTGTTTTATTAAGAAAAACAATTAGTTCTAGTTTGTCAGAATATTCTTGGGCTACTTGACCCAGTCTGTCA
>JAJFKI010000088.1 GCA_021773295.1 Gammaproteobacteria bacterium
CATTTTTTACTTCATTGAGTGTTTGACAAATAAATACGCCTTCCCCTCCGGCACTAGTTAAAGGTTTAACCACCAGTGGCCATTGCTTTTGAGTGGAAGCCCATCTAACTGCTTCATTCAGAGTACTGGCACGATATGAAGGAATTACTTGAATTCCAGTTGTGCGAACTTGTTCAATCATTAAATGTTTGTTTCTACGGCAGAAACTAAGGTTTATTTTATTGCCTGCAATGTCTAATTTATCTGCTAATAGGTCAGCAAGCTCAACACCACATTCAGCACCAGCAATGACAAATTTAATATTATAAGTATTAAGATATTCGAGTAAGGAATCTATGTTTTTTTGATAAATACATTCTGCAATGTAGTCTTGAGGGTTATAGGTGTGAGAGTAAACTTTAGGAATAGTTTGCTGGCTTTGAATGTGTATGCAAGGTATGCCACGTTTTGAAAATTCTTTTGCAAAACCGGCGCCGGATGAATAGCCATCAACAATAATTCCAGTAGACCTCATAACGTTAATACCTTCAGTTCCATAAGTGGATTTTTATTAGAAATTAATATTTGCAGATTCTACAATATTGGGTCACCATTAGGAAGAAAATAAACCCGAAACAAGATTTTGAATAGTTAATATAATCTTTAGCGAATAATGTAGTTAGGGTCAATAGCACTTCTACTTTAAAATCCCGTGAATAGACGACGTTATTTTTTGTCTAGCTGGGCGTTCCAATTGCAGGTAATAGCTATTCTATTGCCAAATTTCAAACGGTTTCTGGGAGCAAAAAGCGTCCGTTAGAACATCACATTTTGAAGTATGATGGGTATAGGTAGTAATAAAAATAAGATTTAATATGTCCGCACAAAGACACAATGTACATCGTTTTTTCCCTTCCTCACAGTCTTGTGTCCAAATGGGAGCGTTGCAAAAATTAATTGCAATTGGTTACCTGCCAAGGATTAATACCAGTACTTTAACGAGAATACATAACAAACTCACTGAGATGCAATCGACACTTTCAGCGCTAGAGCCTTTTGATGTGCTTTGTCTTCTGAAAATAAAAAAAACGGAGCTGCATAATAAAATTGCCGAAAAAGCTATACTGGATAGTACAGAAGTGTGTGAATTTGACGAGTTTATTGGCGGCCTAGATATTCCCGCCATCAAAAAAGCGATTGTGGGGGGATCTCATTTTAATTTTTCTGTCTTAGGTATTGGAAGCATCATTGATCCAGAGTCGAAATCCACTCAAAGGACATTCAACGAGATTGAAAGAAAACGTGCTAGTGAAGCATTGGGTTTTGGTTTTCAAAGAAGATTCAATTACAACGCAAAGATACTTCCTTTTGATAAAAATCCCTATTTTAATGACGAAAAAGATCATAAAGAATGCATAAAAGCGAATCGTATGGCGGCTATCGGGATGCATCCTACTGGTTCTTTAAATGATGTGACCACGGGTACGCTATATCCTTTCATTTCTGATGATACCTTCATAAAGCTGTTAAAGCGCGAATGGGGGTATCGCATTGTTCCTGTATTGATTCTTAGAATGAAGCGATCAAGCAATAAAGTAATTCTTGACCCAATGATTACTTGGACCTTCGAGCCGAAAAAACATATGCTCACTAATACCCAGGCTAAACCCATGATGTATTACACCGATGTCTGTTTGAATAGCGCCACACATTTATGGGGTAATGAATACTCACGTGCCGCCTGGGTAAAAACAACCAAGTTAGCGGATGGTAGTGCTTTTTGTGAGAATTTAGATGAACCCGTTGAGCAACGAAAAATCACCATAGCCTAACCCTCGCATTTTGAAGTACGATGCGTACACAAGCGCATTCGCGCGGCTTTTGCGGGGTTTCAATCCCAAGCTGTCAAAAATTCCCGTCAGTAATTTGACTTCGTCAAAATAGCTGCTTTAATTAGTGAATACCATTCGCAGTGATTGGCAGGGATTGCTAATTAGGTTATCACTTTTTGACACAAGGATAGGGACATGGATGATCGTCACGTGGTTTTATTGGGCCAGGATAGCCCAGAGATTCAGCATTTAGCAATTATTTTGCAATTTATTAATCAAGCAAGTTGTCAGCGTGTCGATTTATCGGCAGGGGCGGTTGCTAATCCTTTGTGTTTTATAGTGAGTGATGCCTTCTCGGGAGCCGAAGCGGCGACGCTTTGTGCACAATTGCGTTGTCAGTATCAAAACGTGCCAGTGATTTTGCTCAAAACGTATCAGGAAGTGAGTAAAGATGATTCCATCCTCCAGTTGTCGATGCCATTTCAGCAACAGCAATTACAGCAATTGTTAGAAACTTGTCGCCAAGTTAACCATGTTAAACTAGTCACAACACTGCAAAAACCGATTGAACATATTTTAGTGGGTAATAGCTCCGAGATTGAACGCATTCGTGGGCAAATTTATCAAGTGGCCGATAGGGATATCAATGTCATGGTGCGTGGTGAATCGGGGGTGGGTAAAGAAATCATTGCCCGCTGTTTACATTACTTATCACAACGCCATGCCAGTCCTTTTGTGCCAGTTAATTGTTGCGCTATCCCCAGTGATTTATTAGAAAGTGAATTGTTTGGGCATGAAAAAGGGGCTTTTACAGGTGCTTTGACCACGCGCAAGGGGCGCTTTGAATTAGCCATGGGTGGTACGCTATTTTTAGATGAAATTGGTGATATGCCAATGGCAATGCAAGTTAAATTATTGCGTGTTTTGCAAGAAAGAACCTTTGAACGAGTGGGCAGCAATAAACAAATCCACACCGATTGCCGCATCATCGCAGCGACGCATCGTAATTTAGAGCAAGCCATTGAGCAAGGTACTTTCCGCGAAGATTTATATTACCGCTTGAATGTTTATCCCATCGATGTGCCTCCTTTACGTGAACGAAGAGCAGACATTGCCCCCCTTGTTGAAAACATTGTTGGTAAGGTTCAGAAAAATACTGAGCATCATATGCAAGTTTCTGATACGGCGATGCGAGCGTTGGAACAATACCCCTGGCCGGGTAATGTGAGAGAATTAGCGAATTTAGTGGAGCGATTATTAGTGGCATCGCCGGATCAAGTTGTGGAATTGAATCAATTGCCCAGCAAATATCGACAAGGTGTGCGCGCGGAAGAGCGACAAGCGATTGCATCTAGCCTCAAAGAAAATTTCACACCACCACCTGCGCCTGCAGTCACACCTTTTCAACTACCTCAGTCGGGTTTTAACTTGAAACAATATTTAATGCAAACAGAAATGTCGATGATCCGACAGGCCTTGGAGATTTGTGACGGCGTAGTGGCGCAAGCAGCGCGTTATTTAAATATGCGCCGTACCACATTGATTGAAAAAATGCGCAAATATAATATTCATCGACCTGAATGTGAAATGCAGGAAATTTAAAATTTTAATTAAGATCAGGTGCTTGGCCTGATTATTGCTTTAAAAGTTTTTTCTTAAGGAAGAGAAAAGCATGCGTCAAGATACTGACATGGAAATAGTGGGTAACATTAGCAAACTATCTGTAGGCATGACACAGAGTTGGTTTGTGATCTGTGATCGCATAACCCAGCAAGTTAATCATCTCAATGAAAAAATGAAATCATTAACGCCTACACCAAAAATTGAAGCTGCACCGGCCAATAGCATTTTGGCAAATTTGCCAGTAGCCGTGTTAGTACTGAATAACATGGGTGTTATTACTTATCATAATCAACAAACACATGCGTTGTTTGGTGAAGTGTTAGTGGGGTTACCATGGTCCGAGGTCGTGAGCGAGAAATTTAAGGCCGATACCGATCAGTTAGGTCGAACACGGCTGGAAAATGGCAGGATTATTCATATTTCCACACAAAGCATCAAAGAGACACCTGGACAAATGATTACGCTGACTGATATCACCAAAGATTCTGAGTTAGAAGAACAATTAGAACGGATGCAACGCTTGAGCTCAATGGGGCAAATGGCAGCGTCATTAGCGCATCAAATTCGCACACCGTTAACAGCAGCATTATTGTATGCTAATCATTTAGATGCAGATGAGATAGCAGAGGAGAAGCGGCATAAGTTTGCTAGTAAAACAGTTTCAAGATTAAAACACATTGAAGTGCAAGTGCAAGAAATGCTGGCTTTTGTAAAAGGAACGAGTACGCAGTTTGATACTATCACATTAGATTATATATTAGATGCAATTGAACAAGGGGCAGAAGCCGCAGTGGAACAATCAAGGTCACGGTTATCAGTTCACCGCGCCTTACATAATATTAAGTTGAAAGCTAATCCTGATGCACTAGTCAGTGCCATGCAAAATTGTATTATGAATGCGATAGAAGCCTGTAGTGGTGAGGCTAACATCGATATTATTTGTGAATTAGCAGAAAACAATTATTTAAATGTGATCGTTGCCGATCAAAGTGGCGGTATTCCAAAAAATTTGCAGCAGCAAGTGATAGAACCATTTTTTACGACACGCAGTCAAGGAACTGGTTTAGGTTTAGCAGTTGCAAAAGTCGTGTGCGAAGCGCACGGTGGATCTTTGTGGCTGAAGTCATTACCCGATGTGGGCACCCAGGTGGGTTTTTACCTGCCTATCTTAACTAACTAAGGAGCTAATGAATGAGCACACGCGTCATGGTAGTCGAAGACGATGCTGAGTTAAGAGAAGCACTAGATGATACTTTAGAATTAGCTGGGTATGACAGTGTGACAGCGGATAGTGGTGAAAGTGCATTATTAATGCTAGAAAAAGCCATGCCTGATATTATTATTAGCGACGTCAATATGCCGGGTATCAATGGCTTGTCATTATTAAAATCTTTACAAAATAAATTGCCAGATGTGCCTGTGTTATTAATGACGGCTTATGGCAATATATCAGATGCAGTGCAAGCGATGAAAGATGGTGCCGTCGATTATTTATCAAAACCCTTCGAGCCGCAATCATTAATTGATAAATTAAAACGCTTTATGCCAGTGACTGGTGCCAGTGATGAACCTGTGGCAGTTGATCCAAAAACAAAACAATTATTGGCAATAGCAAAAAAGGTTGCTAAGAGTGATGTTTCCGTCATGATCAGTGGTGCCAGTGGTACGGGAAAGGAAGTGCTAGCGCGATATATTCATGATAATTCATCACGTTCAGATAAAGAATTTTTTGCTATTAATTGTGCGGCTATTCCAGAGAGCATGTTAGAAGCGACGTTGTTTGGTTACGAAAAAGGTGCTTTTACAGGTGCACTCAAAAGTAATCCAGGAAAATTTGAGCAAGCACAAGATAGTAGTTTATTGCTCGATGAAATTTCAGAAATGGATATGAATCTGCAAGCGAAATTATTACGCGTCTTGCAAGAAAAGGAAGTAGAACGTATCGGTGGAAATAAAGTAATACCACTCAATGTGCGCGTTATTGCAACCACGAATAAAGAATTAAAAGAAGAAGTCGCGGCGGGAAACTTTAGAGAAGATTTATATTACCGTCTCAATGTGTTTCCTCTACATTGGATGCCACTTAAAAACCGCCCAATGGATATCGCACCATTAGCAGTTTATCTCTTAGATAAGCACGCAAAAGCAATGGGAAGAGTCGTTCCAAACTTATCAGAGGCGGCTATTAATAGTTTGCAAGCTTATGATTGGCCTGGAAACGCCAGAGAAATGGATAATATCATGCAACGGGCGTTGGTATTACAAACGAGTGATACGATAGAGCCTGGCGATTTACAATTTGAGTTTAATTTAGAAAGCATGGAAGCATAGGAGAGCCACATGAGTGACATAAGTATGAAAGGTTTGGAAATGAATCATATGCTTAAAAATATGAGCGTGATGGAAGATAGCGCTGCTGGTATTAATATAAAAACCATTAGTGATAAAAAACAAAATTTCTCAAATATTTTAGAGCAGGCTATCGAACAAGTGAATCAGTTGCAACAATCATCTGAAACGATGCAATCGCACTATGAGTTAGGTGATAAAGAAACCTCCTTAGCACAAGTCATGGTGGCATCACAAAAAGCAAATTTGTCATTTCAGGCATTGTTACAAGTGAGAAACAAATTAGTATCCGCTTATAAAGAAATTATGAATATGCCGGTTTAGGGGAGATTAAGTCATGGCTGATACAAATCCATTTCAATCATTAATCAATGCCGCTAGAGGCTTCGGGCAATTGCCAATGATGCGGCAATTCGGAATGTTATTGGGATTAGCTGCCAGTGTGGCTTTAGGTGTTGCTGTTGTGATGTGGAGCAAAGAGCCAACATATCGTCCTTTATTTAGTCATTTAAATCCGCAAGAGTCGACGGATGTTTTAGATGCACTGCAAAGTTCTGGGATTAAATATAAACTAGATCAAAGTAATGGCACTATTATGGTGCCAGCAGATGCGGTCTATCATGCTCGTTTAAAGTTAGCTAGTGATGGTTTACCTGCTGCAGGCTCTTCTAGTTTTGAAAATATGTTAAAAGAGCAAAGCATTGGCACGAGTCGCTTTATGGAAAATGCAAAATACCTTTACGCCTTAGAGGGCGAATTAGATCGCACGATTTCAAGTTTAAGCAGTGTCAAATTAGCCAGAGTACATTTAGCAATTCCAAAAGAAAGTGCTTTTGTCGGAGATGAGAAAAAGCCAACGGCCTCCGTTCTGATTGACTTAGCCTCTGGTAAACACTTATCAGCTAATCAAGTACAAGCTGTCGTGCATATGGTTGCTTCAAGTGTTACTAATTTAGAACCCAGTCAAGTAACAGTCGTGGATGAAAATGGAAACTTATTAACAGCTGCTAGCGATGAAGGTGGGCTAGGCAAATCTACAGAAGAGTTTAAATATACTAAAAACTTAGAAAAATCTTATGAAAAACGTATCGAATCCATTCTAACACCACTGGTTGGGATCGGTAATGTAAGAGCCACTGTGTCAGCATTGCTCGATTTTACTAAAATTGAACAAACGCGTGAGCAGTATATTCCTAATAAAGCTTTACGCAGTGAAAAAGTCATTGAGCAAGGAAAAGTAAAACAAGAGGGAGCTGCGAAAGGCGTCCCAGGTATGGCCGCTAATCAACCTGCAGCAAAAGATGCAAAAAATAAGGCTATTCCACAGGCTAATAATGCAGAAGGGAATAAAGGCCCGTATAAAATGCAAGCGGTGAGAAATTATGAAGTAGGTCGAATGATTAGTCATTCACAAGTCCCCACGGGGAACGTAAAACGAGTCTCTGTGGCAGTAGTCGTTAATGATAAACGTACGGTTGATCAAAAAACAGGGAAAGTCACAGAAACACCATTGACTCAAGATGAAATTAATAAACTAACAACGTTAGTTAAAAATACAATTGGCTTTGAACAGCAGCGTGGTGATCAAATCAGCGTCGTAAATATTCCCTTCGTTAAAACAGAAAAAATTGAAGCGCCAAAAGTACCACCCATGTGGGAGCAAAATTGGTTTTGGGATATTATAAAGATTGCACTCGGTAGTGTGTTAGTCTTATTACTCGTATTTCTAGTATTACGACCAACCTTAAAAAGTCTAGCGGCTAAAGGTGTGGATGCACCACCTTTAAGTTATAATCCACAGATGTTAGCTGGAGCGCCAGGTGCAATGCCACAAGGTATGGCAGGGATGCCAGGACAGGCAGCAGCACCACAAGTGCCACCACCTCAGGGTTGGAATGCAGTGCAACAGGCTGCAATGGATGACCCAATGAGAATTGCACAAGTAATGAATAATTGGGTCGGGAGTGACTAGTAATGGATGACGTTAAAAAAGCTGCTATTATGTTGCTCGGCATGGGTGAAGAAAAAGCAGCCCAAGTATTAAGACACATGCATCCCAAACAAGTGGAAAAAATTGTAAAGTCAATTAATGAACTTAAGAATGTGAGTAAAGAACAATTAGATACGGTTGCTAATGATTTTTACAGTGCGTCACAACATCAAACGACCATTGGATTTAATTCAGAAAACTTTATGCGTGATACCTTAATCAATGCACTTGGTAAAGATAAAGCATCAGTCATCATTGATCGCTCCTTAATGGATGATGATGACGCAGAACAAGGGATTTCTCGTTTAAAATGGCAGGATGCGCAAACAGTTTCAGCGTTTTTACGTGACGAACACCCTCAAATTATTTCAGTAATTACCACCTATCTTGATAGCGAGCACGCAGCGGAAGTTTTAGCATTATTGCCTGAAGAATTAAGGCTTAATATAATGCATCGCATTGCCTCGTTAAGACCTATTTCACCAAGAGCATTAAAAGAATTAAATGAAATCATAGAGGATGAAACTAAAGATGTTAGAAGCTTTAAAACCTTACCAGTGAAAGGTGAAAAAATGGCTGCCAATATCATGAATCATATGAATAATGAAGATGAAGATAAATTAATGGATGGTATTAATCAAATTGACGAAAACCTGGGCGAGAAAATCCAAGATTTAATTTTCCCATTCGAAAAGTTAGTTGAAATGGATAGCCGTAGTTTACAAACGCTATTAAGAGATGTGTCAAATGATGATTTAGTGTTGGCATTAAAGGGTACAGAAGAATCAGTCAAAGAATCTTTCTTTGCTAATATGTCGAAACGTGCAGCTGAATTAATTCAGGATGATTTAGAAGCGCAAGGCCCAATACAATTAAGTAAAGTCTTATCAGCGCAAAAAAATATTGTCACGTTAGCACAAAAGAAATCGAAAGAAGGTGAAATAGTACTGAGTGGTACGGGTGAAGAGATGGTTGGTTAACAAGGAGCATTGAGTCGTGAGTCGTGTGATATCAGGTGATAATGCCGGAGAGTTTAAAAAATGGGAATCAGGAGATGTTTTTAACAGTACATCTAGCTCGAAGTCAGCCGTGCAAACAGAAAAACAGACGTATCAAAAATCTGAAGTAGACGCTATGTTAGAGCAAGCAAGAAAAGAAGCTTATGATACTGGCGTATTACAAGGCTTGCAACAAGCAAAAACAGAATTAAAAGTACAAATGCAAGATGAAATCAGTGATCAGAAAGCAGATTTAAGCAAATTAGTAAAATCACTACAAGAACCTGTGAGTGCAATGGATGAAACTTTAGAAAAAGATATTTTAGGCTTAGTTATGTCTGTTGCCTCGGTACTTTATCGCAGAGAAGTTAGTATTCATCCGGAACAAATGCTAACGGTTATCAAGGAAGCAAAATCATTATTACCAAGCAGTCATAGCAATGTCAGAATCCATTTAAATCCTGAGGATGTTAGTTTCTTGCAAGATAGTGAGTTCGATTTAAATGACGATAGTTTATGTCAATTATTTGTAGAGGATGAGAACTTAAAACGTGGTGATTGCCGCGTAATCTCCGATCAAACCCAAGTAGATGCGACGCTAGAAGCACGTTTGAATACTATCATTGAACAGGTCTTAGCAAATGAGCAATGACCGTAGTTCACGTTTAAGTGAGCGCATGAGTAAAATCAGTTCTCGTTTGAGTAATTTACGTGATATGCGAGTAGAAGGTCGCTTAATTAGAATTGTAGGTTTGACAATGGAAGCCGTGGGTTGTCAATCTCCCGTTGGTTCTCGTTGTAAAATTAAAAATACTGATGGCAAAATTTATGAAGCCGAAGTGGTAGGTTTTTCAGGTGATAAAACCTATTTAATGTCTTCAGAAGAAGTTTATGGTTTGTCGCCTGGTGCTAGAATAACGCCATTAAATAAAGTAGTTGAAGTCCCAGTGACACACGATCTTTTAGGTCGTATTATTGATGGGCAAGGAAACCCTTTAGATAATAAAGGTCCGATCAAAGCCAGCCGACATTATCCATTAAGTGGCAAACAGATTAATCCGTTAGATAGAGACACGATTACCAAACCCTTAGATGTGGGTATTCGTAGTATTAATAGCTTACTCACCGTTGGCCGTGGTCAACGCTTAGGGTTGTTTGCTGGGAGTGGTGTTGGTAAAAGTGTATTACTTGGCATGATGAGTTGCTTTACCAGTGCTGATATCACCGTGGTAGGATTAATTGGTGAGCGCGGACGTGAAGTCAAAGAATTTATAGAACATAATTTAGGGGAACAAGGTTTAGAGCGATCCGTTGTGGTTGCTGCACCAGCAGATACGTCACCATTAATGCGTTTACACGGTGCCATGTGGGCTACTACTATTGCAGAATATTTTCGTGATCAAGGTGCTCATGTATTATTGTTAGTAGATTCACTCACTCGTTTCGCCATGGCACAACGAGAACTTGGCTTAGCTATTGGCGAACCGCCAGCTACCAAAGGTTATCCACCCTCCGTATTTTCTAAATTATCTAAACTTGTTGAACGCACGGGAACTGGCATCAATGGCAAAGGTTCTATCACAGCTTTTTATACTGTATTAGCCGAAGGCGATGATCAACAAGATCCCATTGCTGATTCTGCCCGCTCATTTTTAGATGGTCATCTTGTTTTATCCAGGACCTTAGCCGATTCAGGCCATTACCCAGCCATTGATATTGAACAATCTATTAGCAGGGTGATGCCAAACGTTACTAGCAAAGACCAACAACAGGATGCAACACACTTTAAAAAATTATTGGCAAAGTACCAACAAAGCAGAGATTTGATCAACATTGGCGCTTATCAAGCCGGTTCTGATCCAGAATTAGACATAGCCATCCAACGAATGCCCCAGCTGTATGATTTCTTGGCACAAGACATGCAAGAGAAAGTTGACTTTGACCACAGTGTGCTACAATTACAGACACTGTTTTGTAAAGGACAACAAACGGCAGAAGAGAATGGCTAACACATCACAAATATTAAATGCCTTGAACGTAAAAACTCAAAGTGCGAAATCAAAGGCAGCACAAACACACGCGCAACGGCAAGCGAAAGAACAAACCAAGCAACAAGCTGAAGCATTGCGTCAGCAATACCAACCCAAGCGCGGTACTACCATGACAGCTCAAGAATTCCAAATGAATCAAATCATGGGGGCACATTTAGATAAAACCATCGAATTGGCAGAAACTGAATGCCAACAATTATCCGTGCAGTTGCAACAACAACAAGAAGTAGTAAAGCGCTACTTCTTAACAGAATCCGCCGCAGAGAAAATGATTTTACAACGACAACGAGAAGACTTGCATCGTAAAGAGGTTCTAGAAGATCAAACAATCTCCGACATGACAACAGCAAGACAAACATTACCATCACCAGCAGCTTAGCAATATACAAATAGTGTAGGGGCGCTTCGCGAAGCGCCCTCTGGTTAAAAGCGAAGTGTTTATTAAAAAGTAAGAGAAGCCAAAAATGAAAAAAATTATTTTAATCTTAACCCTAATCTTCTTACCAATACTAAGCACAGCTAATACAGTACCAACACCCGAATCACCCCAACAACAAAACATCCTGCGTGTCATCCCTCTACGCTATAAAACTGCCGATCAACTCATTCCAAGCATAAAACCATTTTTATCCCCAGGATCAGTCATAGAAGGTAACGGCAGTAAACTCATTGTAAAAACCAACCCACAAAACTTAAACGAAGTAAATCGCCTAGTACAACAACTCGATCGCCCCCCCATCATGTTCTTAGTAACAGTAAGAAGAGAAGGTGGCAACGACAATATCGCACTGACAGAAAAACCGGTAAAAGTCATTAGCACTAATAACCGCATGACAAGACCTTTAAAACAACAAGTCAAAGTACTAGAAGGCAAACGCGTGTTTATTGGTAGCGGCCAAACCTTCCCGGTACGCGATTATAATTATGGCTATTATGGTTATCCCAACGGTGGCCAAGTGACGTATACCACTGTCGAATCAGGCTTTTACTTAACCTCACGCTTATCAGGCTCAAATGCGTTGGTTGATATCAAATGGGCATTCCAGTCTTTAGAAAACAATCAGCCCATCGCCAAAGAATTCAGCAGCATCAATAATGAAGCCGTCAGCACTAACATGATGGTCCCTCTCGGCGAATGGACAAAAATCAGCAACCAATCCGAGCGCGTCTTCCACGAACAAGGCACAAAAGTTTACGATACTAACGATCTAAAACACCCAGCAAGTACCGTGTATATAAAAGTAGATATCGCACGATCGTGACGCCGTATTTTTTGTCACAAAGGCTTGTCTTAATTCTGTGCTTGGAGCAGAGTGGGTTACCTCCAAATCAAGCGCAGGAGGCCGAAGGCTGACGAGCCATTGGCGGTAACCCACTCTGCTCCAAGCACAGAATTAAGACAAGCCTTTGTGACAAAAAATACGGCATTAGCACAAAGCAAAAAATTTTTAATATTTACCCATGAATAAAAAAGTTGGTACGGAACTTGCTAAATAAAACCTGAAGGACCATAAGGAGTGACTCAAATGGATTCAATCTTTGGCATACATGCAGATGCTTTGCTGCTTCTAGAGAAGCGGGCACAAGTATTAGCGACTAATTTAGTCAATTCGGACACCCCGAATTATAAAGCGAAAGATCTCGATTTTAATAAAATGCTGGCTAATAAAATAAAAAGCCACGCAATGAATCAATCTATGAGCACCACAAAAGCCGGCGAAATGCAAATGGATGCACCAGAAGAAACAAATATATTAGTAGAGCGCCAGGCCCTGCAACCTTCAGCCGATGGTAATACTGTCGATGAACAAAGGGAAGAAAGTTTATATACACAAAATGCGATGCAATATTTAGCGAGCTTAAACTTTATCAGTAATAAAGCAAAAATGCTGACATTGGCAATGAAAGGAGAATAACCATGTCACTAGGGCAAATATTTGACATAGCAGGCTCCGGGATGACCGCACAGTCATTAAGGCTGAATGTGATTGCCAGTAATTTAAGTAACAAAGATAGCATTGGTAAAACAGAAAAAGAAACGTATCATGCAAAACAACCCGTGTTTGAAACGATCATGGAAAAAGCACAAGATGCTTTTGCGCCAAAATCTTTGATAGGTAAAGTCAGAGTTTCAGAAATTCAACAAAGTAAAGAAGCATTACGTAAAGAATTTAAACCAGGCCATCCTTTCGCCGATGAAGATGGTTTTGTATTCATGCCTAATGTGAATCCAATCGAAGAAATGGCGAATATGGTAGACGCATCCCGTTCCTATCAGAACGATGTGCAAGTTATGCAAACCGCTAAAAACTTGATGCTTAAAACCATCAATGCGTTAGGCGGCGTGAGTTAGAGTGAGGTAAATAGCGATGACGGGAATTAACAACATCAACACAATGAGTGCCATTGAAAAACTCAGTAGCACCGAGGCAACCAATAGCACAGCCAATGCTAAAAAAGCATTAGGCCAAGAGGATTTCCTCAAGCTGTTGACCACTCAAATGAGTCAACAAGATCCCATGAACCCAAGCAGCAGTGCCGACTTTATTGGTCAAATGGCGCAAATTGGTACCGTGGATGGCATTGGTAAATTACAACAATCACTTGCTGGTATTAGTGCAGGTGTTTTCTCAAACCAAGCGTTACAAGCATCTACGATGGTAGGGCGCAATGTCTTCATTCCAAGTAACAAAGGCATGTTAACTCAAAATGGTTTATCAGGCGCCGTTGCCTCAGATTATAAACTCTATGACTTAAACGTAAAAATAACGGATGAAAAAGGCAAAACCATCAAAGAAATAAAACTAGGTGAACAAAACCCAGGCGTTACAGATTTTAAATGGGATGGCACCGGCAACGATGGTAAACCTTATCCAGCAGGTCAATACAAAATGGCAGCCACTGCTACCATAAATGGCAAAGCAACCAACTTACAAACCTTAGCCTTCGCTAACGTCAACAGCGTAACCTTAGGCCAAGGTGACTCAAACGTCTTACTAAACCTAGGCGAGTTAGGTACGGCCCCACTATATGACGTGTGGAAAATTAGTTAATAGCTTTTTAACTTAGTCTCCAATAACAAAGATAAGTTTAAAACGAAATACCCGCACAACCTGATCCTTCCTAACACACACTCACACCGATGTTTAATAATGAACTGAGCTCGACGTCTAAATTTCCTGGTAAGTCATACGTAAACCTTAAGCGACAGGACGTCGCTTCAGAGCCTACAGGGATGTATTTACGGCGTGTTTACGTATGACTTACCAGGAAATTTAGACATACCCCTGAGGTTCATTACTTAAACAGCCCCTAATTGGCACAAATATTGAAACATAATATCCAGAATGACAGTGATTACAAAACTAGGAGGACAATTATGTCGATAATGAATGTAGCACTCAGCGGACTTCGTGCCGCCAGTGGTGATCTTGAGGTAACAGGTAATAATATTGCGAACGCCAATACAACAGGCTTTAAGCAGTCATCTGCACAATTTGCGGATGTATTTGGTGGCGGTTCCACGGGGAATCAAATTGGTAATGGTGTGAAAATCGCATCCATCAGCCAAGATTTTTCCGGCGGCCCCGTTAACGCAACCAATGGACAATTAGATATGGCCATTACCGGTGATGGATTTTTTACCATGAAATCAGCGGATGGCACCACGGTTTATAGCCGAGCTGGGAACTTTAGTGTTGATACTAAAGGTTATATTGTAAATAACGATGGTTCATTATTACAAGGCTATGTAGCGAGTAATGGCCAAGTAGGTGCCGCAAAAGGTGAGATCCAAATCCCAACAGAACCAGCGCCGCCAAAAGCGACGGCTAATATTACGTTTGCACGTAATTTAGATGCAAGTTCGAATGTGATTACAGCGACCTTCGACCCTGCGGATGGTTCAACTTATAATGCATCGGATCCCGCGACTATCTATGACAGCTTAGGCGGCGCGCATTCAATGACAACCTACTATACAAAGACTGCCGACAATAATTGGGCTGTTAATGTAGAAGTCGATGGTACTTCATTAGGTAGTGGTAGTTTGGCTTTTAACCCAGATGGTTCTTTACTGTCTGCGACTGGTTTGGGTTCATTTACTTGGAATCCAGGTGGCGGTGCCCAAGCAAGCCAAGCCTTATCATTAAATTATACAGATGCCACGCAATTTGGTGGTAATAGCGCACCTCCATCCATTTCACAAGATGGTTATGCCGCAGGGATTTTTACGGGTTTAGACATTGACGATAATGGTGTGATTTCCGCGCGTTACACCAATGGTCGTTTAGAACCACTAGGCCAAGTTGCCGTTGCTACTTTTGCTAATCCACAAGGATTATATTCAGTGGGTGACATGACATGGGTAGAAACCGGTGTTTCAGGTGCTGCTCAAAGCAGTAAAAGTAATAGCATGGGGAGTATCCGCTCTGGTGCATTGGAAGCATCGAATGTGGATCTAACAGAGCAGTTAGTGAATATGATCACAGCGCAGCGTGCCTTCCAGGCTAACGCACAATCGATTAAAGCGGGTGACACACTAATGCAATCGATAATGAGTATTCAATAGTTAGGGGTAAACGATGGACCGGGTAGTATATCTCGCAGCAAATGGAAGTAACCACATAATGTCAGCACAGACGGCGAATATTAATAATCTCGCCAATGTGAATACGCCAGGATTTCGGGCGGACTTACCGTCTTTTACAAGCCAAGAAGTAGAAGGCGGTGATTATCAGACACGTGTGTTTAGTTCATTAGATAAATTGCGTGCCGACTTTACACCTGGGGCTATCGCTAGCACAGGTAACGAATTAGACGTTGCGATTAAAGGTGAAGGTTGGATTGCTGTGCAAGGTGCCTCGGGTGAAGAAGGCTATACCAGGGCCGGTAATTTTAAATTATCACCAGAAGGTATGTTGCAAACACAAGATGGCAAGGCCGTGATAGGTAATGGCGGGCCAATTACAATACCCCCAGCTGAAAAAGTTGAAATTGGGAATGATGGCACAATTAGTGTGAAAGCTGCGGGGCAGAGTGCAGCTTCTTTAGCCCAAGTTGATCGCATAAAATTAGTAAAACCTGATCAAGAATTATTATACAAAGGTCAAGATGGTTTGTTTTATCGGAGTGATAAAGCGCCTTCCAATCCAGACCCAACAGTGTCAGTAGTTTCTGGTGCTTATGAAAAAAGTAATGTGGATTCCATAGGATCGTTAGTGAGCATGATTGATTTGGCTAGAGAATATGAGATTGATATGAAAATGATGAAAATGGCAGAAGATAATTCTGATAAAACCAATCAGATTATGCAAATACAGTAACAGGGAGTAGTAACAATGAATAATGCATTATGGGTCGCAAAAACAGGTTTAGATGCTTTGCAACATCAAATGACGAGCATTACCAATAACTTGGCAAATGTTAATACCGTGGGCTTTAAAAAAGCACGTGCTAACTTCCAAGATTTACTGTATCAGAATGTCACGCAGCCAGGTGGTCAAAGCACAGAAGATACAAAGTTTTCTACGGGTTTAATGGAAGGTACAGGTGTTAAAACCGTATCAACCCAAAAATTATTTACCCAAGGTCCAATTCAACAAACCGACAGTCAATTTGATGTTGCCATTCAAGGTCGTGGTTTTATTGAAGTGCAAATGCCAGATGGTACCAGTGCTTATACACGGGATGGTCAACTGCACTTGAGTGAAAGTGGTGAATTAGTCACGGCTAAAGGGTTTAAATTAGCGGCAGGGATTTCGCTAGAGCAAGGTACAACGAGTTTAACGATTGGTAGTGATGGTGTGGTATCAGCGACTGTTAATAATAGTGCGACACCTACAGAAGTTGGCTCGCTTCAACTGGCTGACTTTATTAATCCAGCTGGATTGCAACCAATCGGGGATAACTTATTTATCGAAACCGTAAGTAGTGGTGCACCACAACAAAGTGCGCCAGGAACCAATGGCTTAGGTACGTTGCAACAAGGTAGTTTAGAAGGTTCTAATGTCAGCGTTGTTGAAGAAATGGTGAATATGATTGAGACGCAACGGGCCTATGAAATGAATTCTAAAGCAGTGTCTACGGTTGATAATATGCTGCAGTACACGACACAAACACTTTAACCATCTCTGTCATCCCGGCCTTGAGCTTCCTCTGAGGTGAGCCTTGGCCCACATTTTGCAACCATTACTCCAAATTACTAAAGAAGGTAAGTTAGATGATGCGACTGATTAATAATTTCGCAAAATACAGTGTCCTAGTGGCAGGTTTAGCGCTATTATCAGGCTGTACGGATTTATTTGGGCCACAACCTAATGATCCGCGTTTTGAGCCGGCGATGCCCAAACCCTATAATCCTGAGCCTGCAGCACCCGGATCGCTTTATCATTCAAATACGGATGCTGGAAACTTATATGCAGATTTACGCGCGTATCGTGTGGGCGATATTCTGTTAGTCAAGCTGCTAGAAAATACAAATGGTAGTAAAAAATCATCTACTAATAATTCAAAAGATGCCACCATTACGGTACCAACGCCGGTGATGTTTGGACATAACATTCCAGGTTTAGAACAAACGGTTAATTCATCCAGTTCCTTTAAAGGTGCAGGTGATAGTGATCAGAGTAATAGTTTAACCGGTGACATTTCGGTGACGGTTGCAAGAGTTTTACCGAATGGAAATTTAGTGATTAAGGGTGAAAAGTGGATCAAAATCAATACTGGGCGAGAATATATTCGTTTAACGGGTATCGTGCGTCCCGTTGATATCGATCCTGATAATAGTGTGCTTTCAACCAAAGTTTCTAACCCACGCATTGAATACAGTGCAACGGGTCAATTAGCCGACGCTAACAAGCAAGGTTGGGCCGGTCGATTCTTTAATAGTCCTATCTGGCCATTTTAAGCGGGGAATTATGAAGATGCTAAAAACAAAATTAACAAAGTGCAGCATGATATTCTCGCTAGTAGTGATGGTATTGATAGCGACACCTTTGCAAGCGGCAAGAATTAAAGATATCGCCAATATCAAAGGCGTGCGTGATAATCAATTGATTGGTTATGGTTTAATAGTTGGTTTGGACGGTACCGGCGACCAAACAAATCAAGCAAAGTTTACCGAGCAAACCTTTCGAAATATGTTAAATAAATTCGGCATTAAAATTCCTGATAATATTGCCTTGCAAACTAAAAACATTGCTGCTGTGATGGTGAGCGCAGATTTGCCTGCGTTTGCAAAGCCAGGGCAAAAAATTGATGTCACCGTATCATCCATCGGTAATGCTAAGAGCTTGCGTGGTGGTACGTTATTACTAACGCCATTACGAGCAGCTAATGGTTTAGCCTATGTATCGTCTCAAGGTAGTATTATTGTCTCTGGTTTATCAGCAGAGGGCGCAGATGGTTCAAAAGTCACAGTCAATGTGCCAAGTACAGGACGCATTCCTAATGGTGGTACGGTTGAACGCGAGGCACCATCAACGATTGGTAATGGTGAGTCGATTACTTATAATTTAAATCGTGCCGATTTTACTACAGCGATAAGAATGGCAGATACGATTAACGGTGTATTCCAACAACATATCGCGCAACCGGTGGATGGCGGATCTATAAAAGTCGCATTACCAATGGATCCTAACAAACAAATTCAATTTATTGCACAAGTGGAAAACTTAAATTTAACACCAGGGCGAGCCTCAGCGAAAATTGTGGTGAACTCACGTACGGGTACGGTAGTGATAGGTGAACATGTTAAATTACGCCCAGCAGCAGTGTCTCATGGTAGTTTGACAGTGACTGTATCGGAAAATCCAACGGTGAGCCAGCCATTACCATTCTCGAGTAATGGTACCACACAGATAGTACAGGATTCGCAAGTCCAAGTGGAAGAAGAAAAGAATAGGGCTTTTGTCATTAAACCTGGACCAACACTGCAAGACATCGTGCGTGCAGTTAATCAAGTCGGTGCTGGACCCAGTGATTTAGTCGCAATCTTACAAGCTTTAAAAACAGCAGGTGCACTAGAAGCACAAATGGAAGTGATATAACGATGGATTATGGTATCGCAACTGCAAATGTATACAACGATTTTAGTCAATTAAATGATTTGAAGTTTGAGGCTAAGCAAGATAAAAATGCAGCATTAAAAAAAGTTGCACAGCAATTTGAATCAGTGTTTTTAGGTATGATGATGAAAAGCATGCGTCAAGCTAACAGTGCCTTTAAAAGTGATTTAATGAATTCTGATAGTACTGACTTTTATCAAGATATGTACGATCAACAATTATCAGTGTCCATGGGTGGCAAGGGTTTTGGTATTGCTGAGATGGTTGAAAAACAATTAGCAGGTGATGTAAATCATCCAAAAGAAGATCCATTAGATGCATTTAATCATATACAAGCAATGGCAACAACAAATGTGAAAAGACGAGAAACATAAGAGGTGACATATGGGTGCAGGAGGATTATACGGTATAGGGATTAGTGGTACGATGGCGTATCAAAGTGCCCTCAATGTTACTGGCAATAACTTGGCAAATATGAGTGATCCTGATTACACCCGCCGAGTGCCAGAATTTTCCGAGAGAGCCTATGGCACGGGTGTTGATCACAATAATACTAATCGCATGTACAGTGAGTACTTAACCAATGATATGCGCAATGCTATTAGTAATTACAACCAATATGCTGCTTATTATGATATGGCGAGTTCACTAGCAGACTACCTTGGTAATGACAGTTCAAGTGTTGCCACAGCATTTAATGATTTTTTTAGTGCGCTGCAGGAAGTTAATAGTAATCCATCATCATCAACCAGTCGCCAACAATTTTTAAATCAAGCTGAAAGCTTAGTGTCTCGTTTTCAAAATTTAGACTCTCAAGTCAATGATCAAATCACTTCAGTAAACCAACAAATTAATAGCAGTGTTAAGCAAGTGAATCTCTTGAGTAATCAAGTCGCAGATTTAAATGTAAAATTGATGGGTGCTAATCAAGATCAAACATTATTAGACCAAAGAGATGCTTTAATTAAAGATATAGCGCAATATGTCCCTGTCACAACACGACCTAATCAAGATGGCAGCATTGATGTTTATCTAAGTAATGGTGTACCACTGGTTACTGGTAGTGATGCCGCGAATATTGTTACTATGCAAGATCCAGAAGATCCAAAAGGTTTAACCCTAGCAGTTGAAGGCCAATTCCATACGACTATCATAGGTAATGACATCAACGGTGGTGCTATCGGTGGGCTATTTAATTATTACGATGAAGTGCTAAAACCTGCACAGCTTGAATTAAATCGTTTATCACTTGTCGTTGCCGATAAAATGAATCAACAACATCAAGAGGGTGTAACCTTAGAAGATAAACTCGGCGGTAATCTTTTTAATGACATTAATGAAGCTGCTGCAGTGAATAATCGGGTGACGCCTAATCAAAATAATACGGGCAGTGCCAGCTTTAGTGTCACCATTGATAATGTAACAGATCTCACAGCAAGTAATTATGAATTAAAATTTTCGAGTGCGACGGATTATACCTTAGTCCGTACGAGTGATGGCGAACAAGTTGCTTCTGGTACGATTGGAGGATTACCCGCACAAGTCAGTGTCGATGGTTTTACCATGCAAGTTGATAGCGGTACGCTCGCGGCGGGTGATAAATATACGATTACCCCTATGAAAGATGCTGTGCACCAAATGGAAGTGACGATAAAAAAACCTGAGCAATTAGCATTAGCTGCAGCGATTCGAACTACGGATAATATCAATAACCAGGGTGATGCAAGTGTTAGCTTTGACACTGTCACGGATGTTAACAATGCAAGCTTTGCGACCGATGGCCAATTGTCACCACCACTTCGTATCGAGTTTTTATCTGATACCAGTTATCAAATCGTTAATAGCAATACCTCTGCAGTGATAGAAGGTCCCCTTGCTTATACACCGGGGTCGACTCAAGCCGTGTTTCCTACACCTGGCACCTATGATCCAGGCTACCGTATTAACATTAATGGTGCAGCCAAAGCAGGTGACACCTTTAACATCGACTTTAATACAAATTCAGCCGGTGATAATCGTAATGGTTTATTACTACAAAGTATCCAAACAATTAAATCAGTCGATGGTGGTAATAGTACACTGTCCGAATCCTATGGTGTGTTATCTGGCAATGTTGCAGGGCAAACTAACAGTGCTAAATTAGCCCATGATGCGACAGATATGGTCATGCAGCAAGCCCAGGCGCGCAGAAATAATTTTTCCGGCGTTAATGATCAAGAAGAAATTTCGAATATGATGTTTTACCTAAAAGCATTTGAAGCTAATGCAAAACTCGTATTAGCAGCAGATGATATGTTTAGTACCTTAATGGACTTAA
This sequence comes from Gammaproteobacteria bacterium, assembly GCA_021773295.1. Classification (GTDB taxonomy): domain Bacteria; phylum Pseudomonadota; class Gammaproteobacteria; order UBA1113; family UBA1113; genus JAJFKI01. The sequence continues at coordinate 21,206 of JAJFKI010000088.1, forward strand.
TGTAAATAAGGAGAAAATGATGAGAGTCTCTAGTATTACATTACAACAGCAAAGTTTAAACGCTATTAATAAAACTCAAAATAGCTTGGCAAGAGGGTATATGCAGCTTTCAACAGGGAAACAAATTCTGTCGCCAGCTGATGATCCAGTAGCTTATGGCAGAATAAATCGTTTGAATGAATATGTTGGTACTTTAAAAGGCTATAATGATAATGCCGTGACGGCAGAAAATAATTTAAGTCTTATGGAATCAACCTTAGATGGTATGTTAGATAGTCTTTTTAGAATAAACGAACTTACTAAGCAAGCCTCAAATGAAACTTTGTCGCAGGATGATAAAAACGTAATAGCCACAGAAATTGAAGGAAATTTAAGTGATTTAATTAATTTGGCAAATACAAAAGATGCCAACGGCGATTATATTTTTACAGGTTATATGAGCAAGATGCAGCCTTATAACAATGATGGTAATTTTTCCTATCAAGGTGATCAGGGGCAGCGCAAATTGCAAGTTGGCTCGACTAGTTTTATAACAACCTCATACTCAGGATACCAAATTTTTGATGATGTAAAAAATGGTAACGGTACTTTTACTACTACTGATGGCAGTGTGACAAATACAGGTAGTGGGATCATTTCTAATGGTAGTGTGACGAATGCTGCTGCCTATATACAGGATGATTATAGTGTTAATTTTGTGACTAATAGCAGCGGCGACTTAGCCTACCAAATCATTGGCACAGCTCAAGGACAAGTCGTACCGCCATTGCCTGCAACGGTTCCAGACGATGCTCCAATATTTGAAACAGGAAAAAGCATTAACTTTAATGGTATGGCAGTAACAATTACTGGTGTGCCACAAGTTGGTGATGATTTTGGAATTAGCGCTAGTAGCCGCCAGAATGTATTTACCACCATACAAAATATTGTAGACACACTTAAAACACCATTAGCAAATAGCGCTGATAAAGCAAATTATCAAAATGATTTAGAACGCAATGCGGCAGCGCTAGATAGCGGTATTAGTAAAGTATTAGCAGGGATTGCTGATATTGGTACCAGTCGCAGCCTCGTTGAAAAAGAACAAAATGTGAATAGTGATTTAATCACAAAATATCAATCCACACTAGGTTCTATTGAAGATTTAGATTACACGGCAGCAATTACAGAATTAAATAACCAAATGGTGTCATTACAAGCAGCACAACAAAGCTACGTCAAAATTCAAAATTTGTCGCTGTTGAATTATTTGTAAAACTGGCATCAAGCTTGCATTATTAATTCGCAATAACAATAAAATGAGGGCTACAAAATGAATGAAGTGCAGTCAGCATTACCCAATACATTAATGCAGGTAATGGACACAATCAGTGAGAGCAGTGGTGAGAGTGCTGAGTTTTTCAGTGAAATATTAGATAATATCCAAACAGATTTACAACCAGAAGAAGCAAAACAATTATTAGAACGCAGCCAAACTTTATTAAATGAATGGCAACAACAACTACCAGAAACCACAGAACTTTTTCTACCAACTGAAACGGTTGATTTACCAAAAATTGACTCAGCACCAGCATTATTTGCCGATGATACGATTTCATTCAGTACTGATGACACAGATGAAGTCATACAAGACAAAGATGATGCTTTGTTAACGGCACAATGGGCGTTGTCAATGAATATTCCAATGCCAACAGAAGAAAAACCTCAAGCAAGCATGGCAACTACCTCTGAAAAAACTGAAGCACCCATCACAGCAGTGAAACAAGCAGTAGACAGTATCGTTGCACAAGATCCAACAATAGAGGCGACTAAACAAACAGAACAAACAACAACGCAACAGCACGTAAGCAGCGCGGAACCACAAGAAGATCCAGCAGTCGTAGTAAAAACAGAAACGCCTAAAAATGAAACACATCAATTTGAATTAAATGTAACAAAACATCCATTAGAAAAAACACAAGTTGCAAAAGCCTTGATTGGCCAGGTTGCCACGAAAATAGTAAATAATAAAGAATCAACTAGTTCTTTCACGCAGACGGGTAACGCAAAGCTAGAAATAGCTCCAGCCATGGCAAGTGATATCATTTCAGAATTTAAACCCAGTAAACAATTCGACTTCGAAAGCAAAGTGGATTCAGCAGCAATACTGACGGTAAGCAATTCTGACGAGTCTACAACATCTTTAAGTAGTCATATCAAGCTCACAGCTGATGCACCAAGCTTTCAAAGTTTGATTACACAAAAATCACAAGCACAGATGCACACCATGACGACTCAATTTGGCGATAAAAATTGGTCCAATGAGTTATCAGATAAGTTACAAGTTCTAGCAAGCCACGATATAAAATCTGCAAGACTGGTGTTACATCCAAAAGAATTAGGGACCATCGAAGCACATATTAAAATGGTGAATGACAAAGCTGAAATTACCTTAGCCAGTCAACATGCAAGTGTTCGAGATGCCATGGAACACGCAGTACCGCGCTTAAAAGACATGTTTGATCAAAGCCAAATGAATTTATCACGAGTTTCTATTGGTGAACAAACACAGTCACAACAGGGCAATGCTTCACAGCAACAACGCTCAGAGAGTAATCACGCTGCGAGTGAAGTAAATCATGATAAAGCCAAAGCGCAAAATACTACACAAGCGCACTCACCGATAAAGCACTCTGACAATGCAGTTGACTATTACGCTTAAGCTAGGACAGAGGGCTAGTAAAAGCAGCCGAGCCACTTGAACATGCACTATTATTTGGCGTGCTACACTGCGCATCAAGCTGGGTCCTCAAACGGGTAGCAAGAGCAGCACCCTCAAAAAATGAATAATCTCGCATGCCATAGGAGCTAGAATACACTAACGCTTCCTCGGGGAAGTCTGCACGGATTAATAACATGATTAATGGCCGAAAGGCGTAGCTGGTTTGCTTTTTTATGTTTAAATAATCTTTTTCACCATAGATTTCTTTATAGGTACGTAGAAGATTAAATAACTCTATGTGTTGTATCACAGATAATGGTCCTTCTGTATCAATCTTTTCTAGAAACTTGTTTAGTGCTTGAATGCCTCTACTGGCTATGGCTCTTTTAGATTTCCCCTTATATATTTTGATTAATTTATCAATAAACGCTTTGGTAATCGGGGTTTTAACAACGTCCTTCAAGTAGGTATAATGTACAATGGCATCCTTTAGGATGTTAACATCCCTATCATTTAAATCCTTACAGAGCTGAGCATTACCAATCAATATCATTTGTTTTTTTAACCAGCGATAAAAGGTGACTAATTCACTATCTGTATACTCTTTAATAGGTGATTTTTTAGAGTAGCCAAACTCATCTATCGATCCCAAGGTATCATCTTCATCAGAATCATAAGAGGGCATTGAAACGACATCGGTATCTTCAGTTGTCAAGGTTTCACTCTCACTGTCCGAGCCTGAGGAATCACCACCAAGCACTGTGGCAGCTGAAGATGATCCTAGTCCAAAGGGTGATGATGTCACGGGCTTATTATTTTCTAAGACTACTTCATCCAGGGCATCACAAGGTGCTTTGGCTAATACGTAGGAGAGAATCTCAGCATATTGCGTATGACTGAGTTCGAGCTTCTGAAAGGCATGTATGCCTTGATGGTAATTAGTCTCATCGAAATCCACTGTGGAAGAAAATGAAGCCTTTGTGCAATTTACACCTAACTTTGTTAATTGTTCTAGAAGCTCGGTACGGTTTATGGTGCATGCCGTTTTCATACTTTCAAGTTTGGCATCGTGGAGCATTAGAGTACTTGCTGTGTGGTATAAAGCATTAATATCTGTCCCAGTAAAATCATTGCTTTTATAAAACTTAGGAATAATCTCGAGGTTAACACAAGCATGATGCAAGGTTAATAAAGACATAGGATGTAAAGAGGTTTTTTCTTTTGCCATGATTTTATCATGATACAGTGTAACGGGATCAGCAACATCACACGTTAATATGGCACGAGTCATTGCATCAAAGACACGCAGTAGATACTCAAATACTTTAGGTTTATATTTTGCAGCTAGCGCTAAGCTTGAACGATCCTTAGTATCTTTTTGTAATAACATTTTGCAAAAGTCGTGAGGCCCAAGACTAAATAATAGTTTTTCAATAAACGCATACACAGCCTTTTCGCTTCTGTATTTTATCGCCTCATGCAGTGCCGTTTTGCCATGCTTGTTCAGCCGTTTACTTAACGTATCAAGTGTATCGTTTCGGATATAGCGTAATAGCACCATGAAACTTTCATCATTAACCCCAGTGCTAGTGCAGTGCAGGGGGGTATTATCCATAAAACTTAATTCTAATAGTGCCAAATGAAGAAGCCTTGCCTCAACGATGTCTAGCAACGCTCCCATGGTGACAGCATTAAGAAGCTGCACTGCTAAATAGATCAAAGTATATTGCCGGTTATCTCTTAAAGAAAGCGCAGCACCTAAAATTATTGGATTTGCTCTTGGTAGAAAATCCATAAAGACGTAGGAGGGTTTTCTCATAATAATATGGAATAAACTCGTATCATTGTTATCGAGTGTTAGCAATGCCTTGTTAAGTATGACATTATCAAGTTGCCGCAATAATTCCATCAATAACTCAGGGTTAAAGGATTTAGCAAGTTGATGCAGCAAGCCTATCCCTAGAGGAGAAATAGTTTCTGGTGGTTGCAATTTCACATATATTTTTTCCAGGCTTTTTAAGGTGTGCGGAAGTCGACTCGATACTTTTTTTAGCACACCCTCTAGCGCTAAGTAGGCTGATTGAATAGTACTTGCAGCTGTAGGATTATGCTTTTCAAGATCAGCGATGCTTTCTTCAACCACCTCAGTTCCAAGCATTAATATTGTTCTTAGTAAAATACCGGCAGCAAGTTTATTTTCAGATCTTAAAAAGACATAATGCAATGGGTTTAAGCCCTTGCTGTCCTTCGCCAACATTAACGGCTGAAGCTGATGAATCAAAGGAGATTTTAACAGCACCACCATGCGACTACTGTCCAAGTACATGGCTGCATAATGCAATACAGAACGTTCCTTATTATCAATGAAGCGCTGAAACTGAGGCCAAGGAATGGTACCAGTAATAAAGTGTTGCAACAGTTGCAAATAATAAGCTGTCTCTTTGCCGCTAAGTTTAAACTCCTGTATTTCTTTTGCAAGCGGCTTGGCAGTTAATCCCAATAATGCAGCACGCTCAGAGACAACAGGCACCCGGTGAACACGAGTACTAATAGCCTTGGCGGCAGGTTGAGGTACAGGCTTGGCTTGAATTAATTGATAACGTTTTTTATTAGCTTTGCCTTTACCATTAAAATGGGCGTTGAATTCAGCTTTTTTAATGCTGCTCCATTTTCCGCGCTCATTGTCCCAGCGGGCACAACCATGTGTTTTTTTATCGTCTTTGACAGTAGTTTGCTGGCCGTAGTATACACCTTTTGCTTTAATAACAAGCCAGGACATATTGTTAGCGGGTAGGTCAATTAGCCACGAATTGTGTTTTGTGTCTTGTTGCCACTGGTGATTTGAGCCCTGAGTCACTATCATCAGGGAGCCATCAGGTCTTTTCTGTAATTGTAATGGGATGAATGCTTGTTCACTACTACTTCGTGCCATCTCATAAACCTCATATCGTGTAATCAAGGCAGAATATACCAAAGATCGGGTAAAATGGAAATATTTTAGCCTTTCTTGAGGAGTAATAAATTGCCAACTCTGGTATTTAAGATTGATCAAAGGACGAATATGGTTTAATTTTGGTTATGAGCAAAGTAAAAACTATGCAATTTGTTACATGTTCTTGCAATTTTCCATGTGATTTGCTGGATTTAGCATCAAATTGATAGCTGTGCCCTAGGACCGGTTGCTGTTCATCAATCCAGACGTGCTTTACAGGGCTTCGACTACCAAAAGATTGGTGAGCTTTCAGTGCCGGAATCCACGCTCAATAGTTTGCTGCTGCCACTAGTCTGTGATGATCCATTGCGTAGGTTTTTATATCTTCTCCTGCTACTTCCATGATGGTTAACCCCTGTCTTTACTTAAGGAAGACATAAGATAACTTATTCTGGCGCATTCTGGCAGTAAAAATTTGTTGATCGTGTTGAATCAATTCAATATTTCGCTAAAAGATCGAGAGGAATGTCAGTATCATATAATCTTCACTGCTATACTCAAATTGATAGAAAGAAGTTACTACCGATCATTTCTAGTGTGTGCGCACATGTAAGATAAGACGGAGTGCCGATTAATGTTACGTTAATAATTGAATTTTATAATGCATTCAAATGAGATTAATATGATACGAGGTATTCAATGTCTGATGAACACGACAAGAACTTGCCAAGCGACCGTACTTCTAAAGATGAATTATCAACAAAACCTAGTTCTAACAACAAACCTGAAGGTTCAGATGAAGAGGCAGTTGCAGCAAGTTCTAGTACAACACCAAGCTTAACTGGTAGTAGCTCTGAATCAAGTAAACCAACGAGAAGAAATTTTCCAAGGCATTTTGAAAGCTCACTAGATGCCGATTTGGAGACAAGTGCTCATTTAGACAAGACAGCTAAAAAGATATTTCAAGAAGATAAGCTGGACGACTTTTACAATAGCTTGTCTGAAATTAATTTTATCATCTATTCAGACAGTAAATTACTAAATAAAGGACAAAAAGAAGCATTAATGCAATATTTCCCAAATGAGTTTAGTGAATGGGCTCAGACTCGGCCTGAGTTTATTGCGTTAGATGTGATGCTGAACAACAACGGTAAAAATTTTACGGATCTTAAAGCTGCTATAGTGAAGAAGTTACAAAGCAAATTAGATAAGTTTACACGTTTGATTAATATGCTAAGTAGTAAAGAAAAACTCAAGAATCAATTAGAAATAATAAAAGCATCATATAAGAGCTTATTAACTGAAATCAACAAGGCTGAAAACATCAATCATTTAGTATCACATGTAGAATTGCCAGCTGTTGCCTTAAATTATCGGGATAATAAGTTTTATCAGGTGGATATGTTAGTGGCAGAGAGGGTGATATCTAAAATTCTTCCTTTAGATAAACGTGAGACGAATATATCACTAGGTAGTCACCCAACAAGCAAGTTAGTCGCAGAATGGGGAATTTTATATTGTAAAAGTGGTGATAAAACTTATCCAATCGACACATCGGGTGAAAGAAAAATTCATTATCTTATGAGAGAAATTATTGGCCATAGAAGCAGAACACCACCTGCAGGGACTCTCATGCTGTATTATCCTAAGGTGAATGTGAATGCCTTAATCGCTAAACCCGAAGTAATAGTAGCTTCAAGTTCTTATAATGAAAGAACTGAACAGGCATCATCTTCTTCCGAATCTCAAATGGCACACAGTTCAACTGAAGAATCTGGTAGTGAAGAAGAGTCTAGCGTTGTTAAGCAACAATCTGTCATTGATTTATTATTGGAATCTAAATTTAAAACAACTCGTCAAGATGCCGGCTTGACAGATGAACATGAATTATCAATGGAGTATGCAACAGGGTATGTTCAGTACAACCAAGGTGTTGAAAATTGCATGACCTTAAATGAGTTTATGTTTTTACAGCGTGCCACATGGCTCATGAGCGGGAAGGACATGACAATTAACTCTCTTTTGAAAACTGGAAAAAGTTTAGAACGTTCAGTAGGAAAAGAAGCTTCATGTTTTAATAGACCACAGATCAGCAGTGAAAGTGCTGAGTTATTAGTTCAATGTGGAGATGCTCCTCAGGAAGCTATAGAGAAGTTTAAAATTCCAAAAGAAGTTGATATTGATAAGTTTTCAGAAAAGTTATTTGATTATTTTAAGAAAGACGATAGATTAAAATCGTTATTGTTAGAAAAACAGAGTGGAATATTATCTTCATTGACTTTCCCAGACTTCCAGGAATGTATGCGAAATGTAAAAGGTTTTGGTGCTTCTCAAAATCATTTTCTAATAGGACTAGCTTGGTATTTAAACCAAGACACAATATCCTATGATCTAACAAGCGAATCATTGCTTGATATAGGGTATGTTGGAAGATTCTGCCAATGGGCTAATGATCTATATGAGCAATACGAGGCCGAATTCCAGATACCCCAAGCGGCAAGTTCCTCACAAACTCAAAGTACTAGTGGAAGTGATCAAGAAGCTCCATTAACAAGAGATGCCTTTTTTCGAAGTCTTGCCACTGAACTGCCTGAAAGAATCGATACTACCTCAATTATGGATTTGTTTGCTTTAGAAACAGTTAGCTATCCTCAAGATGGAAAAGGAGACAATTATGTTGTTAAACCGTTTTTAAAGCATAGCAGAACTGCTGCACCAACAGTCATGTTAGAAATAACTAGTATTGATAACGACCTACGATTTCCAACACAAGTCTCTGTTCGACGTGAAAAATATAGGGATGCTTCTTACTCATTAGCTTACCGAAGTTTACTACCGTTTTATGTCTATATGAACCAAAAGATTCCTGGACGATATACTAAAACCGACTTAAAAGGTCGCTTAAGTTTCCATAAACTGCCTGAAGAAATAATCATTGGGTGGCTTGGAAAAATTGCCACTGATAATGCTCGACACAAACAAGCAGAGCTTATGGGTGGGATTAATGATGAAGTTATCCAGAGCACGAACTTGCTTCACAATGTTAACTTTATGCTGTTAGAAAAATACTATGAAAAACTTCTTTACAATAAAGAGATATATGCCATCGCCGAAGGAATGACAATAAAGAACTTTTTGGGAATTTCTGTTCCTGTGGTTAAAGCAGTATATGATGAATTACTCAAAGATCGAGAATCATTTATCCTTGCCGGGAAAACCCAGGATGTGAGCAAGGAAGAGTATGTTAAAAAACTTCAGGACTTTTACAATGATTATAGAGAAATCATGGGCAAATACAAGAGAAAAAGTGCTTATTTACCGGATAAAATATTTGCTTTTAGTGACTTTTCAGATCAGGAGATAGTGGAATTAAAAGGAATATTAGGACTTGTTGAGAAATCGAAAGAGACCCCAAAAGAAGTTTTAAACATTATCAAAAGAATAAAAGAATTCAGCATAGCAGAAAAAAGTAATGAAACTAATTTGTTTACAAAGAAAGAAATAGAAATAATTTATAATCTCTTGAACCAATATAAGCTATATCATCTAAGTGAGAAGCTTGACCCAGAAAAACAAATTACTTGGGGGAAATTAGTAACTACTGACTTGGAAACATTGTTGGAACGACATAGTGTTATTACAGCATTGATGAGCCGAGATGAATTTTTAAATGATATCTTGGAATTATTTAAAAATAATGGACCTCGTGACGCGGTGCTTAATCCAGATGGTTTTGTGAAACAAGTAAAAGACTATCTTGAGCCAGAACCTCTCCGTCCGGATACGTTTTTTGATACGCTGAAAAACCACTCAATGAATGATGATTTTCTGGCAGAGCACCAAAAAGATAAATATACTGAAACACCAGTATATTCTGCAATTTATCAAGACTATCAGTCACAACATCTCAATCTTAGCCCACTAGAAGCAGTAAGTTATTTTTTAAGCCAGATCCGGTGGGGAAAATATGATGCGCCTGAAAAGTTTTCCTCAGTCACTTTATCTCAAGGCGAGAAAAAAAATGAAGTGATTAAAATGAACTTTCAGTTGGGAATCGCTGATAGGATTATGAAAAAAGCACATGAAGCATTTCCTGAATTGAGTGGTGTTAAATTACCAAGAGAACTGGCAAACAACTTACTCTACTATGCTTTGTTAACCTATGATGTTAATGACGATGATCAGAGTTATATTAAACTATTGATTCGTTCAGGTGCAAATATCAATGAAGCTGGAACTCAAACAGAATTTTCACTAATGGATTTGACCTCTGAACAGGAAGAAGTAGTGAGTAAAAATGCTCACATTTTCTTATTCAATCACTTGAACTATGGAATTGAAGTTTCAAATATTCTAAGTGCACAAGCAGGAGAGTGCTCACACCTTCTTGCCGATAGTCCATATCAGCAAGAGGCTAGAATTGAAGCTCAGTGGACAGAATTATATGAGAATAACCCAGATGCTTTCTGGAAAGAAGTTTCAGGGTTGCTTAAGATGCTGGATACTAAACTTGATAAAACAGAACCGCAAACCTATGCTCTTTCCATTTTAATTAACAAAACTTTAGAAAGAATCCATCAGGATAATGGTTCATCTGATACTCCAGAAATAACATTAGATGTAGCTGTTAAATTTGACAGCATGAGTGGTGTCCAGGGTGATTTAGAGAAAGAAAACAATGCCAAACTAAAAACATTATGTATTAAGTTAACTGAACTTAGCCGTATGCATGCTGCCAACACACTAGGAATGAGTAAAGTGCCTACAGCTAATGTTGCTTTAAATTCTGCTAACATAGTTATGGGCTCTACTGCCGGTAAGTTAGATAAAGCTCAACCAAAGACAACCACTGTTTTGCCAGAGCGATCAATGGAGCAGGCAGGTGGAATGTCATTCTTTAGAAAAAAAGCTTCTAATACTAAAAAAAGAAAAGGAAAAGGAAAAGGAAAAGGAAAAGGAAAAGGAAAAGGAAAAGGAAAAAAAACACCTCAAGTCGAAGGTACCAAATCTAAAAAAGGAAAAGGAAAAGGAAAACTTCGGTCACCAAAACGTTAGGATAGAAAATATATTTATTAAGTGTGAGCTTTCGGTAGTCGTGTATAAATTAAAAAAATTTAGCTGTTAATTTACCGAATAACCGTCAGTCTTTACGAGGTGGTAAATTAGGTTTTTTCAAACGTAAAAAAACAAAAATATGCGTAATCTAATGGTACGCCCAATCAAGCTTCTTAGTCATCTGGTAGTTCATCGGGTAGCAATGAAGAAACACCGATACCCACTCCATATTCGCCAAAAGGGAAAGGACGAAAGAATAGGAAAGTTAGGAGATCACTAATACTGAGATTGCGACGTTAAGTCACAATTTCTTTCAACAACATAAACCCTTCCGCATAGTGGCAGCCAGCTTGGCTGCCGCGTAATTTTGCCAATGCCGTCATGGCTTCAATGCTTCTTGGAAAGGGAAAATCCTTTAACTCGCTACGATAACACTCCGCAATGGCTACCTTTTGTTGCCAATGATCATCAACATTTATAAACACAGTGGGCTGAAAGTGGTTCTGTGTGGGATTAATGGCATAATCGGTTTCTGACAATACTTCATAACAAAGAATACGCTTAATAGAGGGAAAGCGAAACCACTTAGTGACACTGGTAGCCGCATTAAAACTCACGCGATGATCGGAGTGCACATCACCAGGATAAGGCAGGTACATCACGGTTGGCTGAATGAGATCAATCACTTTGCGCAAATCCCGCGTCATATCACTCATGGGTAAGCAATCTAACTGTGTGGTGGGCAAGCCCAATTTTTCACAACTGGTAAAATTGTATTTTTGTGTGACTTTTTCAATCACGCCTTGGCGCTGTTTGATTTCTTCTTCACTGTAGCCCGTATCTAACGTCATGGTGGTCATAATCACCCAGTGGATTTGATCTCCATTGGCTGCATGTTTTAAAAGAGCACCACCACAGCCAAGGGTTTCATCATCCGGATGTGGGGCTATAACGACAGCAGTTTCAGACATTATTTCTCTCCTTGTTTAAGTGGATCTTCTGATTTTACTAAATAGTCTTTTAAGTGAAGGGTTTTAATTAATTCATAGGCGCGTTTGGCACTCCTGCCATCGCCATAGGGATTATTCATCGTTGCTAAGTGTTGATTAAAGGCATCCGTTTCAATAGTAGCAATGGCATCACCAATAGCCGCAGCATTGATATCACAAAAAATCACATTATCTTCGCAATAACGGCCACGTTGACGTTGTCCCACATTGACAGCTGCAATGGGAATCGAGGCAGCTTCTACAATACCAGAGGATGAATTACCGATGATAAATTTAGCGTGTTGATACATGGAAATAAAGGCGTTGCGATTAATGTTTTCATAATAAAAGCAGTTTGGATGTTGCTGGTAGTGTTCAATCACCTCAAAGGCTGCACTATTGCCAGGATCGGTATTAGGCGCACTAATACAAAGGCTATAGCCTTTTGCCAGTACACTTTCAATGATTGTTTTAAAATGATCACCATAGTGTTGCTTTTCTGAGGGCAGAGGATGAAAGATTAATAGCGCGTACTCACCAAAATCTTGCGGTAAGCCTAATTGCTGTTTCAATGCAGTTTTCTCTACAGGTTCAGATTGCCGGAAGCTGTCCAAAGCCATACTACCCACACAAAAAATCCGCCGCGCTTGTTCACCCATGGCAATTAATCGTTGCTTGTGCTGCTCTAAGGACACAAAAAATAAATTAGCGAACTTCGATGCTGCATGGCGGGTAATATTATCAATATTGCCATCACTGGCATGATCGCCACTCCAAAAGTGAATCGCAGGAATTTGTAAGTAGCCAGCAATCATGGCATACACAATAATATCTTCACGATCGCCGACATATAACACAAGATCGGGATTAAAAGCAGCGATGGGTTCAATGCTTTGCGCCAATAAATGACTAGCTGTTTGCAATTGCCCGCGTTTTGTATCTTCTGCAGCTAGTGTTTCAAGCGTTGCGAGTCGTTTAAAACCCTCTTGTTCAATGTGCCGAATACCATCACCATGTTGTTTAGATAATTGCGCACCAGAGACTAACAAACGAAAGTCAATGGCGGTATCTTGGTGCAGTAAGCGATACAAGTCACACATTAAATCATAATCAGCACGCGTTGATGAAAAGGCTAAAATCTTCATCTTAAAACACATCCGACATTAATAAATCCAATTTAAAATTAGGTGCAGCTCTACCTTGAAAAGCACGGTAACCAACGGGGTAATCAAACACTTTATAATCAATTAAGTCTTTAATACTGCCATCCAGTAAGACATGGTAATCTTGCGTGGCATCCAAGCAATCCACAAAGTCATCACCCAGTAGCACAATGTCATGCTCACCTTTGTAAGGTTTTAATACCGTCTCACCATGACGCTGATAATGATACCCTGGCTTTTCAAAGCGCCATTTACGAAAGGCTTTATGATTGAGCTCAATTTGATAATAAGAAGGTTTAGCAAAATACTCTAATAAGTCTGTGCTATCGGCTAATTGCACTTTATTCACTTTCGCCACATAGGCATTTTCATCAATAGTCCATTGCAAATGTTTACGAAACCCCGGTAGGGAATTTTGATTAGGAAAACCATAGACATAATCGTAACCTGCTTGCTCTAAATGCTCATAGACATGCTGAGCTTGTTTGGTAAACAAGCCTTGGCCACGCATGCTGGGATCCACCATAGTGGTCATGGAGAGCACAGTTTTGATCGGTGTTTCATGTTCAAACAGCGTAAAGGGGATCACGGCATAGTGCCCTAACACACGCTTATCCTCCACACACAAGGACACCACAGGCTCACCACAGGGATTATCAATATAGGCCCAGCGCCATAGCCGAGGTGCCAAAGACTGGTCAAAACTGCGTTGAAATAAGCTTAAAATTTGCGCCTCATAGGGAATGAGGGCCTCTTTATCGGTGATTAATAGCATGTCCATATGCACGACTCCTTTACTGATGGACGTATTTTAACGCTAATAAGCGTTAAATGCTAACTCATTTAACCGACTGTTACCAATTCGCCTGCGACCTCTGATAGCAATTAATGAGGCTGTTTTCTTTTGCAAAAAGCGCTTTAGTGTAATTAACTCTAAATCACGTCCTATAAATTGGCTTGTTTTACTTTTCATAATGCGGTTGTCCTTTTATTTTATAATACTGTAAATAGATAAATGACTATTTATAGTATTATTGCAGGTGTAATCTTAAATACTGTAAAGGGCTATTTAACCATTTACAGTATATTAGTTTTTGTGCCGCAGTATGGGTGATTGAAGTGATATGTTGCCATCTCCCCCAGTAGCAGAGGCGTTATTTGCACTATTAGATGCCGCTGACGGTTGAAAAAGCGTTGAAGTAGATGCCGTTTGAGCCTTAAGTTTTAGCGTTTTACACAAGGATGATTGGTCGGTAGCAAGAAGTAACGCCGAGAGACGGTTGACTACTTTGTCATAACCCTGTTTTATTGCTAAGTGTAAGACTGAATGTCCATCCCCATCTTCTGCTAAGATGGCCTTAAAAAAGCCTGGCTTTTTATGAAGGATATCTATCAGGTAGAGGCACACCTCTTCTGACTGATTGGACACTGAGATATGAAGTAAATTATCTTTCTCAGTATTTATACGAAAAGCAGCCTTAGGAAAGTTGGGAAATGGTTTTAAAATGTCAATCAGTGTTTTGAGCGTGTTATTATCTGTTTGATGACGCGCAGTAATGTGTAATAGATTAAACTTATCCTTATCAATGGTGAACGCGAGGTTGTGTCGCGTGTCAGGGTGGAGCGCTGCATACAAGGCTAAAAGTACCTTGCCAGATGACTTCCAGGCGACAATGTGCAGTGCATTTTCATAGTTATTATTTGTTTCAAAGGCAAGGGCGGTGATTGTCTTTTGAGGCAGTTGCTTAATAAAGCGAATACAGTGCTCTTCTGGTAAGTTCAGTAAAAAGTGTTGTAGCGTTGTGTATTTTTCTTTTCGTTTGATACGTTCAAGATGCGTTAAAATCTTTAGATAGGGGTGCAATAATTTAAATAAAGATGGATTATGTTCATGATGGATCTTCAGATCGTATCCGTCGTCCGTCGTTGTGTAGCCTGTTTGACTAAATATATACGGACCGTTGCTTATGCTTTTTGATACATGAAGGGTGTAATGATGCTGGTCACTAGCAACAATAGGTGCCGTTAGCTTGTTAGCAAACATGAGCAAGAAAGGCGTTAAATTGAGCGCTGGTGTGCTTGGGGGCGCATTAGCTGAACTGGTTGACGCAGCAGCTCGAGAGTGTTGATTGCCGCTATAATCTGTGTCACTACCACCGCTATGAGCAGAGTTTAAGAGCTCAGTATGGTCGTCGCACGCTGTGTGGAATGCTTTTAATGCGTCAACCGAGTATTGGCTAATGATGCTAGTCTGAATACCAAAAGTTGCCTTGGAAAATTTCTCGTGTCCAATCACTCTGTATATTAGTAGCATGAATGCGTCCCAGGGTTGGTGCTCAACGGCGAAATATAATAGATTTGAACCGTAATTACCTATAGACTTAAACGCTATTTCTTGTAATAAAGGTTTAGACACTTTATTAAAGAGTATGATAAAACCGCTGTCAGACGAAGTCGTGGCCGCTACATGTAAAGCAGATCGACCGAGAATACCAACTTCTGTGATCAATGTATTAACTACTTGATCTGGAAGATTGATAAAAAATTCTTCATGAAATTCTTGTGGTAGAATCGATAGGAGATCCCCTAATGCGCCATTTTTTGATCGGGTGAGCGGGTCCTTTCCTTTTATCATTCGCAACAAATACACATATAACCATACGTTTTCATGTGTTTTGAGTGGTAGTGATTTAAGCGTTATTTCAATGTAGTGTTTTTTTCCAAAGCCATGTTGGCGCTTTAAATGATCGAGCCCACACGCTGCAAGTAATTTCTCTAAGTCAAGGCCATCAAAGAAATGTAGCTTATAGCCTTTCTTGGTTGTTTCAATGGAGCGAGTGGCATGGGCAATGAGCTTGATGATGCTAGTAATTGCCTGGTGTTCTTCACTTAGTTCTTCATTGTTGGATGAAGAGCTCGCAGCGGCATTATTATATTGTTCTTGTTCTTCTTCAGAAATTTCTATCACCCTAATCTTACCTATTCTTTTCCTTAGCCTTTACAGGGAAAGGATAGTTTAACATTACTCTGAGCGCTACAACTAGGGTTGTAACGGCTGTTCTTCACTCGGATCACTACTGGTATCAGAATCACTGTTAGATATATCTGCCGGTTGGAAAAACACTGCGTTAGGTGCCGAGCTTGCGTTTGGTGTTGTCGTCGGTAACGCTAAATAGTCCGAGGGAATATATCCACGCTCCGAATGAGCGATGACATAACACCACATTCCTTTAATGTTAATGACTTCTACATTCTCGCCTTTTTTCACTGAAACATCACTAGGATGTTTTGCTTGATAATCACGCAGTGTTTTGACCATAAGATTAGGGGTTGCTTCATGCTCGGGGCCCAACGTATTCGTCTCAGGTTTATCACTGTCTACTGGGGTTGTTGATGGTGTGCTGCTGGCAGCAATAGGCGGCTGTTCAATCTCAGCCTCTGGTTGATCACTTCCTTCAGAGTCGATAGACGCAGAGTCATTTGCCGTAGAAGCGGAGCTGCTACTGGCTAACGCTGCTTCAGAGCAAGGTTCAGCTGTTTTTTGCTCGCTTATTTCTTTAGGGAGATTCTCCATGGCGATAGCTAGTGCTTTCTTATAATGGCCTTTTTTCTCGGAAGAAAAAGTCATTTCGGATACATTTGATAAGTGATATGACCATTCGTCAAAATCATGAGCCAATAGTTTTGTAAAAAGCGTTGCTATTGCTTCTTCGGAATAGCGTTTTTCTAACAAATCCCAAACCGACGTGGCCCAACTATCGTATGGATTAAGCATATTTTTTAAGAAGTCATGATCAATAACAAAGTCAATAAGCTTTAAAAAGCTCTCAAACGTTAAGTGTTTTGCTGCGAGGTCTAATACATTTTCCTCACGCCGAAAGATCTCAACTCTGTGGTCTTTAGTAAAGTTATCATTGCTGGGGAGTAACTCTAAAAGTCGCACCACGACGTTGTCATAGCCTTTTTGGGCTGCTAAATGTAAGACAGATGCAATCAGACTACTATGACGGCTAAAGATAGCATCAGGAAAACCTTCTTCTTGGTAAAGTCGCTCTATCAGAAAGAGGCACACCCAGTCTGGCTGTTCTTCAATTGCATAGTGGAATAAGTTTTTTCCTAAACTACTTTGATTAAAAGCAGCGCTAGGAAATTTTTCCGAAGACGCTGAGGAATTAAGCAGCCACACGGGAACCTCATTTGGTCGAAACATAGCAGCAATTTGTAAAACATTAAGATTGCTATTACCATTTTGAAAGGCCAACTCAACCAGTACTTCGTGAGAAAGCCTTTTATACAATGTAAATAATGCGGCGACAGGTAACTTTCTTGTGGCAACATGCAGAGCATTATCGCGACAATCGTTTTTTTCTTTTGCTAAGTCACTCAGAACCTTTTGGGGAAGCTGATTAATAAAACGCATGCACTGTATTTCTGGTAAGTGCCGTAAAAAAAATAGTAATACAGTTTCTGTTGCCTTTAAGTAGATGCTTAAAGGTTTTAAATGCGTTAAAGTGTCTAACAGTTGGTATAAGCCGTCAGGAACCAGTCCTGGAGAAATGACAAGATGACCTGCAGCCTGCATCCCTTTCGCCAAACCCAATCTTTGCTCGATGGTGAAGTGGCATGCTTGAAATATTTTATCCTGGGATATGAGATTATGATGTAGTTTAATTATATAGTTACCCTTGCTATCATACACAATAGGTCCTTTGAGGTAATTAGCAATCGTATTTAAGAAAGGGATGAAAGCCGAATCGGGTGTCACATCTGTTGTTGGCAATGTACTCGAGGAAGCTTCGCTGCTGCTGGATGAGGAAGCAGCAATAGCCGACATTGTTGTATTTTTAGTTGAACGTTTTAATTGAAGAATAAGAATGATCTCGTTGAGTGTGTCTTTGTGTCTTGCCTGAATTAAACCTTTCTCATGGAGCTTGTATTGTTCTTCCAAGGACATTATTTCATTCTCATGTAACGCTACAACGAATTCTTCCATTTTGCTCTTATCTCCAAAGCTTACAACAGAATCCCAGAGCGTGAATTTTTTAGCGTCTTTTTGACAAATCGCCTCGTAAAAGTTAGGTTGTTTAATTAACATACCGATGAGTATCATGAATGTTTCTGTTGATTGGTTTTGAGCAGCAACATGAAATAAATTCATGTTAAAAAAGTTTGATTGAAACGCTATTTTTGCTAATACGGGTTTGGAAAGTTTTGTCAGTAAGAGGGTAAACGCATCGGTAGGCGAATGAAGGGCTGCCGCGATGACAGCAGTTCCACACACTGAATCACGCTCAGTGACAAGTGTGTCGAGAATAGTGCTTGGTATTTCCTCGAATAAGGCAAAATGACGGTCGTTTGGGAGGCGGTCTAAGAGCTGGGACAGAGCACCACTACGCTGCGATGGTTCCTTGCAATCTTTTAAAGATTCTAACAGTGATATGTAACGCCATACTGTGTCATTACCATTGGGTGTTATCTCAATGTAACGTTTTTTCAGATCAAAACCTACATGAGGGATCCATAAACGACCGAGTCCACATGCCGTAAGCCGCTCTTTTAAACCAACGCCATAAAAAAAATGTAGCTTATAGCCACCACTGGTTTTTTCAATGGAGCGAGTGGCATAGGCAATGAGGTTAATAATGGCAATAACTTTCTGGCGTTTTTCATCACTCAGCACCTCATTGGGCAACAAGGTGACGCCAGTACTGGATGAAGCGCTCGCCGCTATTGCTGGGGCATTCTCGTTGTTTTCAATTGAATTTTGTTGTTCAGCAGACATATCTATAACCTCTATCTCATATTTATAACACTTCACCTTAACCACTGGATTAACAGATAGCTAAGCGTGGCTAGTATACCAAATACAATTAATTGCGCAAGCATGAGTCAACGCGCGCGCTAGCCTTAACCTGTGTCTTAAAAGGAAATATCCTGACTAAACTGTGCAATTTAACTATTCAAACAGCTAAATTACACTGTAATTTCGCTATTCAAGCAGCGAAACTGCATGAATTTAGGCTCATAATCGCTAATTTCTTGCAATTTCGCTACTTCAACATAATAATTACAGTGTAATTTAGCTGTTTGAATGGTGATTTTGCATGGAATACAGTAAAAGATGTAATGAAACAAGAATATATAATGCTTTTATTCAAGGCATGATTACGGGTATTTTGGGGCCACGCCGTGTGGGTAAGTCTACCTTGCTTGATCGTTATCTGGAATTACACCCCACGCTTACTGTTGTGCGCTTAAATATGGATAGCATGCAAGAGCGTGAGCAGATTGAGACAGGGCAGCTCGAAGCGATTATTCTCACCAGCATCCAACGTCACCTAGAACCTAATAATCGTGTTTGGGTTATGATTGATGAAGCACAAAAATGCCCGGCCCTGTTTGAGCAAATTAAGCGATTGTACGATCGCTACAAAGACCAAGACGCCATCAAATTTATTATCACAGGTTCGGCATTACTGGAATTACACCGTCTGAGTGCAGAGACGCTGGCAGGAAGAATTAACCTCTATTACTTATCAGCTTTTAGTTTATCGGAAACCCTAACCCTAAGGCATGGAATCAGTGTTGATACTAATATCTTTACCTTGTTAGAGGCTAAACAACAGAATGAGTCAGACTGGCAAGATTATTTCTATCAATTATTGCCACTCAAAGAGGTGCTAAAAGAAAATTTATTGCAGATGCAACTTTGGGGTGGTTTGCCAGAAGTATTAACGCAGACGAGCACGGAGGAACGACTCGACTATCTAGGGAATTATTTACAGACATATTTAGAAAAAGACGTACGTGCTATTGAGTCAATTACAGACTTAACACTCTACCGGCAACTCATTGATATTGCTGCTGAGCAAACGGGATCGGTGCGTGATGATACGCGAATATTACAAGCGCTTGGTTGCCACCGTGAAACATTAAATAAATACCGTGGCTATTTGCAAGCGACCTTAATGTACCAAGATATTCATCCCTACATTAATGCCGCTCTAAAACGTCTGGTTAAATCGCCAAAAGGGTATTTAATCAATAATGGCTTAATCAGTTTTATCACCGGTATTTATGATATTAATTTGCTAGAAAAGACAGGGCAAATAGGACATCGTTTAGAAAACTGGTTATTGAATGAGTTACAAATTTGGTTAAATAGTTCTGCAGGCCATCATAGTGCTAATTACTGGCGCACTTCCTCGGGTGTGGAAGTTGATTTTGTGGTGAATAAGGCTCCCGATATTTATGCATTCGAGGTAACTTACGCTGCAGTGATTGAAAGCAAAAAAGTGAGAAATTTAATAAAATTTCGTGAGCATGAATCTAAAACGAAATTATGTTGCTATGTATATATGGGCGAATTTAACTATGACGCAGAAAACAATATCCTCTTTATTCCCGCGTGGGCCGTATTATCCTAGAAACGACAGTCCAATGCGAACCTTTAGTGTGACAGATCGATTCGTGTCTTAACTGCCGTTTTTAGGATTATAACTCACGCCATATCAAAGAAATTGTACTCAATCCCGACGGTCGCTTGATTCAACGCGGGTAAATAACTGCGGGTATATAAGTTATTACCGCGGCTGGCGGTGTGGGAATATGCTACAAAGAATTGTGCGTTATGTAAAAATTGATACCCTAAGCCTATTTCAAATTTAGGCACGTAGCCTGCTTGGGGTTTTTTAAAGCGTCTGAAAACGGGGGGGCTGTGAATAGAGAGGAAATTGAGGTATTTTTCCATATTGACATAGGCAACGCCGCCTTTGCCAAAAACCACTAGCTTATTATGGAAGTGATAAGACACTTTTCCCATCACATCCACGGAATAGACTTTGATTAAGCCTGAGCCATTAATGACATTGGGGATGGAAGTCACACGCATGTTACCATTTTCATACAATGAACCACCGGCTTCAATGCCAAAGAATTTGAAAAAAGCAAAGCCTAAAAAGAAGCGGCTAGTAACACCCGACTCATCTGATGTGCGGATAAAGGAGCTAACGTTACTGCCATCGCGAAAGACGTCATTGGCATGGCCATTATCGGTGCGTATGGTACCCCGGCCAAGTTGGCCGCCAAGGTATACGCCCATGGTTTTTTCGGGCGCAGCTAATGGTGTGGGTGTAGCGCTAGGGTATGCGGCCAGAGCAACACCGCTACACAATAAACTAAGCACTGCCACAAGTGATACGTAAATTTTATAAATAGTTTTCATCGCTTAGTCCTTCATTGATTGATTACTATGGTGGTGATGCATGGCTGTCGCTTCTTCTTCATCCAACGCTTCTTGCTTATGACGTTGTCTTGTTATGAAGAGCCAGCCTCGATAAACCACAAATCTAATCATGGCGAGAAAACGACACGTTACTAGCAATTGTCGGTAACCAAGATTTTCAAAGATAACTAAAATTAAGATTTTAATGATGTCGCGCATGCGTTTATATTTATTAAAGCTGATTAAACTGATGAGCACGGTCGCCATGGTGATGATGGTTGAAAAGCCCCAACTGACTAAGAAAAACAACAGGGCAAAATACCAATCGAGTTTGTGCAAATACATGGCAATCAGTAGCACGGAATAACCAGCAAATTCTACCAGTGTGGAGAACAACTCTACAAACACATAGAAAGGGTAGTTAAACAAGCCAATGGCTTTATATTTTGGGTTGAAGAAGAAACGCCAACTTGCTAATAGGGCATCGAATAGACCCGCGTGCCAGCGGCCACGTTGTTGCCATATTCTAGTAAAGCTTTCTGGGACATTGGTCCAAGCTACGGCAGAAGGTGTGAAACCAATATTATAAGGGTAATCATTATCACGCATGTATTTATGCAAACGCAGGATAATTTCGAGATCTTCTGTGATGTTGTATCTTGAAAATCCACCAATATCTAACACGGCCTTTTTTTCAAACATCGTCATCGAGCCCGGTAAGATGAGTGGACCGCCGATAGGTTTCATACCACAACGTCCAAACAAGAAGGCTCGTAAGTATTCAACCGTTTGTATGGAGGGTAGATACCACGTTGGCATTTTGACTTCTTTAATTTCACCATCTTCAATGGTACAGCCATTGGCGACGTAGACGGCGCCACCTTCAGCAATGGTGTGTGGTACAGAAAGTAATGAGAAGAGTAGGTAATCTAAGGACTCAGGTTCTAAGAATGTGTCTGAATCGGTGGAGAGAAAAATCGGTGTACGGCAAGCATTTAACCCCACATTGAGCGAATCGCCTTTACCGGCATGTTCTTTATCGATAACGATAAGATGTTTTTCGTTTTGTGAGACGTAGTAGCCTTTAATCTCAGCGGTTTCAATGTGCGATGGAAAGTCAGCGGGGGCCGGTACTAGCGCAAATGTCTCAATCAGGTTGTCCATGGTTTTATCTTCAGAACCATCATTGACAACAATCACATAGCATTTAGTCAGTTTTTGTTTTAAGAAACTTCGCACTGAATTAATGATTGTATCTTCCTCATTAAAAGCAGGGACAATAATGGTCACGGGGGGCGATATATCGCCCGTTACAAAGTTTTCTACATTACCAAGTTGTATCTCATTAAAGCGGTAAAAAATATCGGATATAGAGGTAAGGTATAAAATAATATACGCAATATTGACAAAAATAAAGTACAGAATCACACAGACAGAAACAATTATAATTACATTATCTAGCATGGTACCCTTCCTTAACGCCTAGTACTTGTTGACATAGTTGATAGACTTCGTCAGTTTCTGGAATTTGATGCAAGGCTTGCCTGCCTTCGGGACCGAATTTTACCAGCGTTTTCACCGCATCTAAGCGTACCCACCATTTTTCATCGTGTAATAGTTTTTTGACCTCAGGTAGTGTTTGGCTAGCTCCTAAATTGCCAAGGGCACGGGTTGCCGTTAATCTTGTTTCTGGGAGTTCTGCCGTGAGTAAACCGACGAGTTTATCGATGACCTGGGGTTTATCTTCCATGCTAACGTAACGAATGGCTGAGAGTTGTAATTCAACATTGTCACTCGTCGTATCTTTCATGGCATGATCAAAGGCACTGGTTTGTTTTTCAATCATTAAAATTTTGTAACATGTTGCTCTGATGAACGGATTTTCTTCTGTGTTTAAGCGTTTCACAATATAGTCACATTTAACATCTTGGTGTTGCTCGAATACTTCTAAAAAAATCGATTGTGCTAAACGGCGCTCTTCGGCGGTCCTGGTGATAACCGTGTTAACTAACGTTTCAGTGCCTAATTGTAGTGATGGCCATACCGCATGAAATTGAATCAGAGGAACTTTATCGCTCAGTAATTTTTCGAGATGAGGTTCATCTTGCTGTTCCCGATGCACTTCAAATGATTTCACTGCCCAACAACGTTTTATCCAGCGCCTGGACTCTATGGCTTTTCTAGCTAAGGGTAGCAAAATGCTCGTGCTCAGCGTTTCTAAGGTCCGAGACCAGCCACGCTCATTCTGGTATTTTTCCATGAGCGGTTGTAAAATATCCATGCGATGAGTCGCTCGGGGTAATTCATTGTCCGTGATGGGCTTATCGTGTATGAGCGCATCTTGAATAATGTCATCAGCCTTTTTAGTTAAACGGATTTTGCGCTTTTTACGAAAATAATAAATAATTTTCATCACAATCGTCACTATGACCAGCAAGATGGCAATAATGATTTCAGCAATTACGAAAAATTCTAAAAATGAATAATCAAACGTCATGTTACATTCCCACCATAGCGCTAAGCATTCCACCCGCAGCGATTTGTATAAAGAAATTATCGGTTTCCGAGGTTGCTAATGCTTCAACAACCATGATTACAAAGGCAGTCGCTAAACTCATATAAACGCTGCGAGCACATGCAATTTCATTTAAGAAAATCAGACCAATTAAGCAAGCGATAAAACTGCCAATATAGACGGCAATCGAGCCTTCAATGGTACGTTTTTGTGCTTTATGAAACGGGTTACGATACTCGTATCGACCATAGTTGGCGCCAATGATTTCGCCCATGGCATCACCCCAGCCGGCGATCAGATACGCCGTTGGTGCAAAGGTGAAAAAGAAAATATTATTGCAGATACCGCCAAGGGCCGTCATGGTTAAAGGAATAAACACAGTGAGCTTGGAGCGTTTGATCGTGGTATCACGACATAGGGCATTATAAAAATCACTTTTTGGCCCTAGGGTAACGGCAATGCCGATGACGATAATCACGGGTGCTGCATAGAGTAATACGTAAAAAAAGCCGAAAAATGTTTGAGTATACCAAGCCGTCGTAAAAATAATAATGTGGAAAATTTTACGGGAATTATTGGTTTTAAGCTTTAATTTGTTTCTAGCAAAGGTCACTAAAAACATAGAAAAAACAGCCCATAGCGAAAATAACAATAAATAAAGGACATTGTATGGATCACCAATGTGCTGCATTATATTTTCATAGAGTCTTTCCATTAAGTTTGTTGTCCTTTTGTAACGATACTACTACTATTACTTCTTCTTCTGTTTTTTACGGTAAAAATCACTTTTATAAAAGGGTAAGTTTCTCGGCAATAAGTGACGATATTTTTCTCTTATGGTCGGCTTAATTAGTTTTAATCCAGGACCATAAAGGTACCAAGGCCCACCACTAGCCAGTAATTCAATGAGTTTTGGATCATCGGCCCGATACTGCCTAAGGTTTAAATTGAAAAACTTAGCGATTTTTTGATCTATAATATAGTCATTGTCTGTAGCAGGTCCTACGTATATTAAACTTTCATAGCCTCTATCCTTAAAAAACTGGCCAAACTCTTCAGCTTTAGGGGTAGGGCCGATAACGATGTTTGGGGCCACTAGTTTCATCGGACCTTTTTCCAATTTTTCTAAGAGTTGCTTAGGCATTGCAGGAAGGCCCGTTTTATAACTCAAAATAAATGCTTCAGCAGCCGTAGATTTATTTGGCATTAAAAAATCATAAATATAGACAATGCCTTTTATATTTTTGACTTTTTCTACAACGTCTAATACTCGTTTTGGGTTAAAGGGAAACGATTTTATGGGATAGGAATAGTGACGCACGCCAAAAGTAGCTATGAATTCTTTCTTACTCCCTACTAAGGTAAAAGGATTATCTTTTCCAGCAGCATTAATAGAAACAAAAACAGTAAAGGGTATGGATGAAATATTTTTTGGATTACGTGACAATAATGCTGGAAACTCTGCCTCTGATGGCATTGGTCCGATGACTTGCTGTTTAGCGAGTTGTAGCACATAACCGCGTTCTAAGGTATCTTTTCTTAATGTAATAGGGATATCAGGATTATGATAAGGTGTTGCAATTTTATTAACTAGTGTTAAAAACATCCAAACTCTATCTTGTCCTAAATAACAATGAACATAAAATTTCTTTTTACCGGCGCTAGTCGCGAGTTGTTTAATTTCGCTAAAGGCTTTTGAATTTTGTCCAATCCATGGTAACAGTGGGATTTCAATCAGTTTTATTCCATATTTTTTAGCATTCTCTCGTTCTCGTTGGATGAGGATAGGTTCAAAGGGCACAACAAGTGGGTTCAGTAAGGAAACAATCGTGTCAAAGCCTTCTGTTTTGAGGCGGATCATGTCTTCTTTACTGGGATAAGGGCCTGCTATAAATTGTCCACTGTTAGACATGATGTAGGTGTAGGGTAGAGCGCGCTTAGGTGTGAGTAAAAACCAAATAGCACCGATAAAAGCCATCAGTAAAACCACATGAAATGCTGCTTTACTAATGGCCCGTTTGCCATTGACTATCCACCAATGGATCCACTTTGCAAATAAAAAAGTAATGATCATTAACCCTAAAATGATCAACGTCATAATGAGGTTTTCAGTCGTTGTAGAATAATGATGGAAACGTAAAAAGCCCACAAGGCTACGCACAGGAATTAAGAGTAAGAAAGTCCCACAGACAAAGCCAATGAGCACCCAAAGATAAGTGATGTGAAGAACCGTTTTGCCATAGTTAAAAAAACGTTTCTTCTTGTTTTGAGATGCTGTTTTTTTTGTCTGCGATGTAGGCAATGGAGTGGGCTCTATTGTTACATGTTGCTCAAATTGTTTTGAATTGTCAGGTGTCTCATCCATGTTGTAATGATCTCTGCCAAGTAACGTTCATAGTGAGTTGAGGTCCTATTTTTAGTGTTTTAAAAATGATAATCGAATCCACCGCCGATACCCCTAACGCGTCGCGTGCGGAATCGGTATACTTGTTTTCTATAGCCACAAGCAATTTTAAGATAAAGTTGTTTTGCCACGGGAAATCGATACTGTACCCCGATGCCTCTGCCTTGCAAACTACCTGTGTCCAATGAATCAATCCCTCCGGTGATAAAGTCAATCAGAGAGTCATCAGGATTATTACTGCCAGACAATTTAAGTTCGAGATAATGATCAGGATCGGAGAAAAAACGGCGAACTGTTAAGCGGTAGGATTGACCAACACCTTTATCCTTTGCTCGATAGCTAGGGCGTAAAGAAATCCACCAATTGCCAATATATTTTGCAATGGTTCCCGTATAAATATGGTATTTTGTGCCGCGAAAGTTTGTATAGCGTTTTCCAAATGAAAACTCCCAGCCCATAGGAACATTCCAATACCATTCGGCGTCATAACGCATCAATGGAAATAAACGCCAATCAGAATAGGCATAGTCTAAATAGAAGTATGAACCCCAAATGAATTTTGGATAAGCTTCTATTTCATATTGATAAGTCGTGGCATCGAAAGGTCCCGGGGTTAAGTTAAAACGACTGGCATAGCTAACCCGACCAATGATGGTGCCAAAAGGTGTGCGCTTTGAAAGTGCTGCATGACCTGTACGCCAGGGGCTGCGAATATCATCAACCGTATCATAGCGTGCAGCCATACTGAACTTAAAAAGTCCTTTAATATAAGGCACGGGTGCGCGTCGCTCTAATTGCCCCAAGAGCTCTAAGCCCTTAGGATAATCTTGGCGAATATCAAATAATTTATCCAAGGTTTCAGAGGCTTTATCATATTGCCTCATTCTGGCATAGGCTACTGCTTTCTTATAGAGAAACTCAGGGTTAGTAATATCAATGCGAATGCCTTGATTGGCTAACACGATAGCGCGCTGGTAATCCTTAGTCCAAATAGCGATATCGATTAACACCATGAGAGCGTCTTCATTGTCTGGGGAGGCTGCCAATACTTTCTGCGCTTGTTCTACCGCTTGCTTATATTGTTTATCCCAAGCATGAGTACGTGCAACTAAATTGCGCACATCATGGTAGTCAGGTTTATGCTTTAATATATGGTATCCCTTCTTGCGGGCAGCTTCTCGTCGTCCCGTTTTTGCTAATTGTTGCACTTCTTTATAAGAAGGTAAGTCTACCTCGCCATAGGTTTCTGGTTTTTCTACCTCTGCTGTAACGGTGCTTCGGTGTAATTTAGCGAGTAATTCCTGTGCTTGTTTATCATTAGGATGCTGCTCTAGGATTTGATTAAGGACAATGGTGGCTTCGCCAGGTTTATCCCAGCGTTGATAAGCCAAGGCTTTACGGTACATCAATTCATCATTACCCGGGGTTAAAACTAAGCCTCCGTTAGCGATTTTAATGGCTTTTGAATAATTTTTTTGCCACAAGGTCATATCTATCAGTGCTAAGCGAGCATCGACATATTCTGGCTTTTTCGCTAACACATAATTGAGCTCTTCTTCCGCTTTGGTGTAATTTTTATCCCAGGCATGTAATCTGGCGTATAAAATCCGCAAATCATGGTGATTGGGTTTTTCTCTTAAAATTATTTCTGCAAAATCTTTTGCACTGTCTCGCTGACCTTCTTTCACCATTTTGCGGATGGCTCGATAATTCGGTAACGCATTAGGTAATTTTGAATCAGATGGTAGTGACTCTGTTGAGGCTGATTCTGGTGCTTTAATAGGGGAGGGTTCATCTTTTTGCTGTTTTGTTTTCGCCGTAATGGTTTGCATCGCGGGAGAGAATTGATAATTTGGTGACGCTTGTTCAGCCGCATAAGCATTCTGTATTAAGAGCGCACACAGTATTGGTGTGATAGCTACGTGAATGCCGAGACTAAAACACCTTGAAAATTTGGCGGTTTTTATCTTATCCATACCGACGATTTGTTCCCTGCGTAGGATGACTACTTTAACTTCGCATGGTATCGTCGTTAGCTTTAGTCTGTCAAATCAAAAATGCTGGGGTATGGGACATGGTGGCAAGTGTTTCGGCGATTGCAAACTCTGTGGGCGTATCAATGTCTATAGAACGTTCAGCCGGCATGATGTAACTGAGCGTTTCTTCACTTAAAAAGGATTTGTGGTGTTGTAACCATGAACATTTTGCCAAGTACAAAGCGCCATTTAAGGCATAGATACTCGGTAATGTTTGGCGTTGCACAGGTTGTTCACCGGGGAGTAACGCCCTAAGGGTGCCATTATCTTGGCGGGTGTACATCCAGAAAGGGTTTTGCGCTGCTTCACTGACAGAGACACAGGCCGGTGATTTTTGTTTCAAACAGTACGCGATGCACGCATCAATATCTGCGCTACTACGCAAAGGGCTTGTGGCTTGTAGCACTAAGACATAGTCATAGCTGGGTAAGTGTTCCAGAGCGTGTAAAATCGGCGCAATTCCAGGTGTATCATCCTTGGCTAAATGAGCCGGGCGCTTAAAGGGAATATCACAGCCATAATTACACGCAACTTGACGAATGGCAGTATCATCAGAAGATAAGATAATACGATCGATATAGTGTGATTGTTGAGCTGTTTCAATCGTCCAGGCAATTAATGGCTTACCGGCGAAGGACTTAATGTTTTTTTGCGGTATGCCTTTAGAGCCACCGCGTGCGGGAATAATGGCAACAATGCTTTTTTTATTTAACATTGGAATAATTCCCGATAATCTTTATTGGCTTGTTTATAATCATCGGGCTGACCAATGTCAAGCCAATATTCACGAATAGGAAACACAGCAGTGCTGTAATTTCTAGCAATTAAGCGATCTACCAATTCTGGCATATCCATCGATTTGTCGTTGTCAATATAATCAAGCGCGCAAGGATCTAGGACATAGATGCCAGCGTTTATATAAAATTGTTGCTGCGGTTTTTCTTCCAAGGCTACTAAGCGGTGTTCATCGATACTGACAACGCCATAGGGGATGGTGTGTTGGTATTCACGCACACACAAGGTGGCATGGGCATGATGTTGTTCATGAAAGTCCAATAAGTGTTGGAAATTGATTTGCGTCATAATATCACCATTCATCACAATGAAGGGTTGATGCATTTTTTCAGGTAACAAACTCAAAGCGCCAGCGGTGCCTAAGGGTTTTTGTTCTTCGATGTAATCAATGTTAACCCCCCAACGAGTGCCATCGGCAAAGTGTTGTTTAATCATGTCACCGCGGTAATTGAGCGAAAAAATAAAATTATGAAAACCATAATCAATAAATTGATCCAAAATAATTTCAAGCATTGGTTTATTGTCAATTTTCAACAATGGTTTCGGGCAATCGTTAGTAAGCGGGCGTAAGCGAGTGCCGTAGCCGCCGGCCATAATGACGACGGTATTCTCATGTTCTGTTGTTTTAACAAAATCATCCATTAATTCGATATAGCGCACTTGTCGAGCGTCATTGATAATGGGTAAGTGGTGTAAGGAAAACTTTTTCATGGTGTTTAAAATCGAATGTTTATCTTCGCCATGATGCGCGTATTTTGGGTTTGTGTTCATAATGTCGCTAACAGGTGCTTGTAATGAGATATTGTGTAAAATACCACGGCGCACATCACCGTCAGTCACAGTGCCAATTAACTTGTTATTGTCATCAACGACGATAGCGGCACCAATCGTACCTTTATCAATAATTTCAATCGCTTTTAAAATGCTGGTATCAGCCGTGATTAACACTAATTGCCATTCGTCCATGTTCCTCATCCTTTATAATAATTCACCCACTGTATAGGGTTTATCTGCTTTCTTTCCTAACTGTTGCCAATAGTCCATTGGGCTGATGCCATGACCTGGACGCAAGCAATGAATATGCTTTGCCGTAATTGTGTCACCAGTGGCGATGTTGGTATTAATGACTAAGCTGCGCCGGCCACAGTGTTTGTTATCGATTTCAGCACAAGTAGGCCGTTTGTAAGCTTGACCCATTGCCAGGTTCACATCCTTAATCGCTGTGACCATTTGTTTTAATTCATAAGCATCTAATGATGCCTTATGATCAGGACCAGGCATGTTTTTATTAATCGTAAAATGCTTTTCAATAATGTCAGCACCACGTGCCGCAGCAGCAGTGGGAATAGCAATACCAACGGTATGATCAGAAAAGCCAGTGGCGAGTCCAAAGGCTTGGCGTAATGTATCCATCACCGCTAAGTTAACACTAGCAATAGGGGCTGGATAGGCCGACGTACAGTGGAGTAATTGCACGTTTTCTCGTAACAAATCCCAAGATTTATCGTCACTCAATACAGTTTGCAAGCATTCTTTATTGGGATGGCTGTTAGGATGTTGCATGCCAAAGGCAATTAATGCCAAGGCTTGTTCGATTTCGCCAAGACTGGACATGCCAGAAGATAATATAATCTGACACCCAGAGCGCGCTAACGTTAATAATAAGGGTCCGTAAGTAATATCACCTGATGCTACTTTGACAGTTTTTACCTTTAAGTTATTTAATAAAAAGTCGGCACTGTCTAAATCAAAGGGCGTGGAAATAAATTCAATGTGTTGTTGCTGACAAAAGCTAAATAGTTGTTGATATTCATTTGTTGTTAATTCTAATTTTTTTAGCATCTCAAATTGGCTTTCATTATCAGCGGTTTGTTGTTTTTGATAATGGGCTTTTTCAGCATGTGGTGTCACTAACTGCTGTGTATTGAAAGTTTGAAATTTAATAGCGTCAGCCTTCGCATCCGCTGCGATTTCAACGAGTTCATGGGCTAGCCTAATATCACCATTGTGATTAACGCCAGCTTCAGCAATGATTTGAGTCTTCATTGGCTCGTTCCTTGTTAGCTGCTTGTAGTTTAATCATTAAATTTGCACTGCTGGGTAAACTGACGATGCGCGGAAATAAATTCTCGGCATTCGATAAGTTAGCCCTGGGGCACTGCTCATATATTGCTAAAGTATGATGCAAATCCCATGCCGGCCGACACAGAATATGTTTGGAGGCCAGTGTTTCTAAGATGTGATCTCTTAGTTCTGCTAAGCCATCTTCTAAGATCACAGAATTAAGCCAATAATTACTATGAGCAAAGCGAGGTTCTTTTAAAATACAAGCATCGGCAATATCAGCAAAGTGTTCAATATAATACTCAGCCAGTTTGCGCTTTTGTTGCAGGATAGTTGGGAAATGCGCTAACTGTGCTAAGCCTAGCGCCGCATTTAAATTCGGCATACGATAATTGTAAGCAATACAATCATGACGATAGCGCCAGGGGTGACTGACTTTACCCGTGGTTGTTAAATGTTTAGCTTTATCGGCAATGCGTTTACTATTTGTGAGTAAGGCGCCACCGCCACCGGTGGTTATCACCTTGTTACCGTTAAAACTAATAGCACCTGCTACGCCAAAGTGTCCCACAGGTTTTCCTTTGTAAGTCGACCCCAAGGCTTGAGCAGCATCTTCTACTAACTCAATATTATAGCGTTCGCACAGCTCTAATAATTCATCCATATTAGCAGGATGACCAAAAACGTGAGTGACTACCAAGGCTTTGATGACTCGTTTAGTCTGCTTATTAATGCAATAGTCATCTTGAAAGTGGCACTCTGCACTTAAGTAATCCTGTAGGCGTTGTGGATCAATATTTAAATGATTGTCCACATCGACAAAGTGGGGGATGGCACCGCAATAACTAATGGCATTACTGGTGGCAATAAAACTTAATGGTGATGTTAACACTTCATGGTTTGGTTCAACGCCTGCAACCAGTAAGCAGGTATGCAAAGCAGCTGTGCCATTTATCGTTGCAATCACATATTTTGCCTTAGTGATGGTGCTGAGCTTGTGTTCAAAGCGTGTCACAAAAGAACCGATGCTAGAGACACACTCACTATCGATGCATTGTTTAATGTATTGATACTCACTGCCATCAAAGCAAGGCTCATGCAATGCTAAGGGGTGTTTATCATCCTCTTTATTTAAAATCTCAATGAGTCGTTCAATCATAAGTTGTATATATCCGTTTTGTAGTGCTTTAAGTTATTAATGTCAGTAAACCATTGAATAGTTTCTTGTAACCCTTTTTGCAAACCTGCAATGCCATGATACTGTGGCTGCCACTTAGTAAGCTGTTTAGCTTTATCATTTGCAGCGAGCAAACATCCAACCTCACTATTCTTTGGGCGTAAGCGTTGAGAGTCCGTTTGAAATTCAACGTGCGTTTGCATAGTTTCGGCAATCATTTTTGCAACTTCTCCCACGGCAATATCCATTCCGCTACCGAAGTTAACCACTTCACCAATGACTTTGTCTGATTCAGCCATGGCAATAAAACCATTAACCGTATCGTTAACAAAATTAAAGTCACGTGTGGGGTGCAAGGCGCCCAGTTTTATTTGCGTTTGCTTATTGGCAATTTGACTAATGACCGTGGGAATAAAGGCGCGTGCCGATTGTCTGGGACCAAAGGTATTAAAGGGGCGCATAATTGCGACTGGCATATCAAAAGAACTGTAAAAAGACCATGCGATTTGATCGGCACCAATTTTACTCGCAGAGTAGGGTGATTGCCCTTGTAAGGGATGTTGCTCATCAATAGGAACATATTGCGCCGTACCATACACTTCACTGGTGGAAGTATGAATAATTTTCTCGATATTATGCACTCTGGCGGCTTGTAAAATATTTAAAGTGCCATTGATATTGGTTTCAATATAATGCTGTGGCGCGGCATATGAATAAGGTATGGCGATGAGTGCTGCCAAATGCATAATGACATCACAGCTTTGAACGGCTTGATTTACTAAAAATGGATCACGCACATCACCGGTAATAATTTCTATTTGATTCAGTAATGATTTGGGTAAGGTGTCTAACCATCCCCATTGATTAAAGGAATTGTAATACACGAACGCTTTTACTTGGCAACCCCGTTCGCACAAGGCTTCCACCAAGTGTGAACCAATGAAGCCATCACTGCCAGTGACTAAGACGGTCTTTCCTTTAAGATTCATTACCATTCCTTGTGGTTATTTACTTTTTGTAATATCAGTATCCTGCATTGATTTTATGGTTGTGCTGGTTTGATCAATGCGCATTTCCACACGCCTATTTTGCGCACGGTTTTCTGGATTAGTATTGGGTTTTAATGGCCTAGTGTCGCCAAAGCCCTGTAAAATAAAACGGTTTTTAGGGACATCTTTGTCCTTTAAACATTCTGCAATCACAGAATAAGCTCTGTCGGCGGATAATTCCCAGTTTGAACGATGCATCGTGGTATCGATGGGGATATCATCTGTGTGACCGGAGACAATTATTTCACCTTTCATTTCTTTTAAGGCTTGACTCATTTTGGCTAAAATCGGTTTAAAGCTATCTTTGATTTGTGCAGCGCCCGATTTAAAAACTCCGGAGTCCAGCATACGTACAATGATAACTTCGCCTTTTGATTCGACTTCTACTTTTTTCTGTACGATATGATCATGCAATACTTCTGCTAATGCCATAGCATCTTTTTGTGTTTGGGTTAAAGGTTTAATCTTATTGGAAGATTCTGCTAGTTTATTGTTGTCAGTTTTTCCGGATTTTGCTTGGTCTTTATAAGGGTTGGGTTTAGTAGAATTGTTTAATGCAGCCGTGATTGGAGAGCCAAGAGCAACTTTCATTGATATGCCAAGTTGTTCGAATTTAGCTTTATCCACTTCTGATAAGGCTAGAAGCATTACAAAAAAGGCCATCAGCAGCGACATTAAATCCGCAAACGTAAAAATCCAGCCGGCACTATTCATTGCTTTCGCAATTTCACCGCCTTTTTTTCTGCGTTTTGTTGCTGTCTCTGCCATGCTTAACCACCTTCAGTTGCTGGTTCTGCTTCTACGGTTTCTTGTCCTTCCTCTGCAAATCTAATGCGTGCGGATGCAGGAAGGTATGTTGTTAAATAATCGCGAATAATTCTTGGATTTTGTCCTTGTTGTATCGCTAAAATGCCATCGATGATCATGGACTTAATGAGTTTTTCTTCTTTGCTGCGTAATTCTAATTTGTCAGCAATGGGTAGGGCAATCATGTTTGCTAAGATTGCACCGTATAGAGTTGTTAACATAGCAACTGCCATCGCAGGACCAATGCTTTTTGGATCAGACATATTTGATAGCATTTGTACTAAACCGATGAGGGTACCTATCATGCCCATAGCAGGTCCAGTATCTCCCATAGATTTAAAAATTTGTTGGCCTTGTACATGTCGCTCCACAGTTTGTTCCATTTCATTAAGAAGCGTGTTTTCAATCACGTCAGGCTCTATGCCATCCACTAAATATTGAATTGATTGCTCCAAAAATTTATTTTTTATTTCAGCTTCTTCTAATGCAAGTACACCATTTTTTCTGGCTTTATCGGCTAATTCTACAATTTCAATAATGATGTCAGTGGGTTTTTCTGCTTTATAGAGTAGTACTTTTAAACCAACTTTTACCGAAGCAAAAAACTGGCCGATACTAAATTTCATCATAACAATGCCAGCGCTGCCTGCAACAACAATCAAAAGAGAAGGGACATTAATAATAACGCCAATAGAACCGCCAAGAAGTATCGCCATTAAAACGACACCTACAGCGGCTAAAAATCCTATTAGTGTTGCTATATCCATAGCGCCTTCCCACAATTTTCGTTATATTTTATATGCATTTACATAAGCAGTATTAGCATCATGTTGCTTACGCACTAATTTTGTTTTTTTTATAACAAGCTCTTGTCTGTTTTTAATTGTTTTTATTATTTTTTTGTTAAAATCTAGCAGCAGCCGCGCATGGTATTGAAGTGTATCCTCCTGCACTTGACACTTGTTTTGTAATAATTCTTTTATTTGATCTTCTAATTTTGTAGTCAGTTCTGATACTTCATCCCATGACTGAATTGCCGCTGCTGCTAGTATCCCCTCCTGTAAATCGTTGATGTTCGTTATGTTATTTTTAAAGTTTTCCATACTATTGCCTTATGACTGCTCTTTTAATGCGGCAGGTACACCATCCCAGGCATCTTTAATTTCTTTTAATAAATTGCTCACTTCTGCTAAGCCGCTACTGTCATTATCACGATTGGCTTCTATCAAGCGACGCACCATAAATTCATATAAACGCTCGAAATCCTCGGCAATTTCTCCGCCTTTTTCGAAATTCAAACTGCCACGTAAGCCGTTAATAATATCGATGGCTTTCGTAATAAAACGACCTTTTTCGGAAAAGTTGTTTTGCTGAATCTTTGCTTGAGCGAAATTAATTCGCTCTATAGCGCCTTCCATTAACATTTGCACTAAGCGATGTGGACTCGCCGTGGTAATGGTCTCTTGCGCACTGACTTGCGCATAGTGTTCAATTCCATTTTGTTTTGACATTGCTACTCTCCCGTTCAATATCTACATCTGTGGCACACCTAAGGTGCTGATTAAGTACTGGTTGAGTTGGTCAAATTTAGACATAATAACGTCTAATTTTGCAAACTCTTTAAAGTAACTTGCTTCTTTATCGTCTAATCTACTTTGTTCTCTATCAATTTTCGTGCCTAATTGCTTCATGCTTTCATTAAGAGAGCCAGTTCGGACCTCAATAAAGCCTTCATCGTCCAACATATCTTGCGCTAACTCGTTTAAACGCACGGCAAAACCATCATCTTCTTTAGCAAACAATTTAGCGACGCTATCGAAATCATCTTGTAATGCTGCTTTGAGTTTATCTTTATCGATGCTCAAAGCATCGTCGCTGCTTTTGCTGCGAGCAGTGATGCCGACTTGAGTTAATAATTCAAAGGTCCCGGCACCGGTGGCTGGGTTACTGATTTCTTGTCGCAATTGACGCGATATGGTGCCGACGCCACTTTCATCCCATAATTTCCCATTATTTTTACTACGGGTATCTTGGGTAGCGGTATCGTAATAACTTACTTTATCGATGAGATCGGATAACTTATTATAACTATCAATAAACTCTTGCACGGTATCAACCACTTCATCAACATCATTATCAACATTGACATAAATGGCTTGATTATTCGCTTCTTTTAACTCTACCGTAATACCGTCAATGGCATCGGTAACAGTATTGCTAGCGCGTGTGATGCTAAATCCATCCAGCGTAAAGACAGCATCTTTAGCTGCTTGCATTTCATCAGTAATGTCTAAGCCAGAACCCACATCGCCAGAGATATCATTAAGGGTAACGGTATTATCACTACCGGTGTCTGTGGCTGTTAATACGAGGCGGCTGACGGTATCACCGAAGCCATCATCCACATTCATAATCGTTGCTTTAACGCCAACATTATCGCTGGCACTATTGATGGTGTTACGAATATCCACCAAACTATCGCCGTTTGAATCAATGGTTATTTCAAATGATTCGCTGCCCACGGTAATTTCCACGGTACCCGCAAGGCTGGTGGAGGCAGTGGAGTCAGCAAATGAGGTAGTCGAAGCAACTTTATGCGATGTTGCTAATTGGCTGACGTTGAAAGTATACATGCCCGGGCTAGCTTGGCTATTGGTTGTAATGTCTATATCATCTTTTTCTGAGACATTGGTTTTATAAAGGGCGAATTTATCCATGGTACTTAAATCTTCCATGGCGGTTTGAAAATTCGATAATGCATTTTTTAATTCGCCGTAACTGCTGATTTTTGCTTGGAAGGTATTATCTTTTCTTTGTAGGCTGTTCATAGTTTGTTTTTCTACTTGCATAAGTTTGGACACCATCGAGTTG
The DNA here is from genome assembly GCA_021773295.1 of Gammaproteobacteria bacterium. Taxonomy (GTDB): domain Bacteria; phylum Pseudomonadota; class Gammaproteobacteria; order UBA1113; family UBA1113; genus JAJFKI01. The sequence goes on from JAJFKI010000088.1 coordinate 57,988, forward strand.
ACGTCGAGTCCTGAACCTATCCCTGCGAATGAAACCATTGCCTAATCCTTTAACCATTTTCCTGTCTAGTAGCTATTTTGCAAAACACATACCAACTAACGAAAAGAAAGGGCATGGCTAAAAAGCCATACCCTGTCACGTTGACTAACCCAAGAGTCTCAAAGCCATTTGTGGGAGAGTATTGGCTTGAGCTAACATTGCTGTACCAGCTTGAGTCAGTACGCTGTTTTTCTGCATGCTAGATACTTCAGTGGCGAAATCCACGTCCATGATTCTAGATTTAGCAGCAGACAAGCTTTCTGACATACGACTGGCGCTTTGTAATGCAGAGCCTAGTCGTGACTCACTCGCACCGAACCCGGCTTGAGTTTCAGTGAGTGTTTTTAAAGCAGCATCTAAGGTATCCATAGTAGCTTGAGCTGCTGATTGAGTAGCGATGCTTAGGCCATCGACGCTTAATGCACTAGCAGTTACGTCGGCTAAGTCGATGGTGATTCTGTCGTTAGCACTGTTTTCATTACCAACTTGAATCACTAGTGAAGATGTAGAACCATCTAATAGCTTCACACCGTTAAATTCGGTTTTGTTGGCGACCCTATCTACCTCTTCAATTAGAGCAGAGAACTCTAATGATAACGCTGAACGGTTTTGCGCAGAATAAGTACCATTCGATGATTGTTGTGCAAGATCCCGTAGACGCATAACGCTGTCTGAAATCGCATCAACATCTGACTCAGCCGTCTGAATGACGGAAATACCGTCATTAATATTACGTTGTGCTTGGCCAAAAGCAGAAATATCTTTTTCCATTTCTTTTGCAATTGCCAATCCGGCAGCATCATCTTTCGCGCTATTGACACGCAAACCTGACGATAAGCGTTCCATAGATTGTGAAAGTGAGCTTTGGTTTGTGCTTAAGTTACGTTGAGCAACTAAAGACGTTACATTAGTATTAATTGTTATAGCCATTTTTCTGTCCCCTTTTAGGATTAAATCATATTTTTATTGCGTACAATTTGTTTATCGGCGGGGGGCGGCATAACTTTAATTTTTTTTGATTTTTTTTTTGGGTATGTTGTCGCCTTTTTGCGCAGTTTTTAGTCGTGAGTCCCGCACCCCTTACCCCCAATGGCTCGGCGGCCTCCGGCCTTCTGCGCTTTATTTGGGGGTAAGGGGTGCGG
>JAJFKI010000089.1 GCA_021773295.1 Gammaproteobacteria bacterium
GACTTCTAAATTTTTTATAACGCCATTCAAAACAATCTTTTCCGAAAAAATTCGCGTCTTAACTCCCGTTTCTAGGTTAATAGCGATCCCTTAATTTTTACTTAATGTTTCTCCAGTAACATCGACTGCTTGGACGCAGTTTCGAGTTTAAGAGATTAGTAACTCACTGACTTATTTGTAGATATTTGAGATAGCACTATGCAGCAACGACCACCATCGCCCCCGAGAATTACGGAGCTCAGTTCGACTGAGCCTGGCAACACGGCTGATGATGCTCCCACAGCTCCCAATAAACGTCAGAGAATATTAGGGGGGGATAGTTCTAAAAGTCGTCGCCAACAAAAGGATGGTTCCAGTCGTACGAGAAAGCGCAAAAAAAGCAAATCCATCGCTAAACTGAGAAAAGAAGCAAAACGACGCGCTGCAAAAAAAGCAGCAGAGCAACAACGGGAATTAACATCACAGCAGCCCTCATCGTCATCAAGCTCATCATCTTCTTCATCAACAAGACGTCTGTCGGCATCTACATCGTTACTCGCTGCTCGCGAACAAAGACAACGAAGTCCCTCACGTTCAAGCGCACGTGGGACCAGACTTTTATCTTTGGGTTCACTTTCTTCTTTATCAACTCAGCCAGCGAGCCCACGTACTCCTGAAAGAGTCCAAATGAGTGAACGAGTTTATCATTGCTTAACGGGTTTAATTCAACGCTTTGAGTGTTATTTAGCATTATTACTTCAGCAAGAATACGATGAAACAGCAGAAGCCGATCGAGAATGGATGCTAGAAGATGGCTTTTTTAAACATATCAAAATCGATAGCTTTCCAAGTATCAACCGAGCCTACCAACAAACCTTAGTGGCCAAGTTCAATCGCGGTGACATCAGAATTACACATTATAGATCGGGTGAAAATTTAAGACACGCACAATTTATTGTGGTGCTGGCATATATCAACTATGGCTTTAAATATCTTAAGAGTCATGACAGCCCAAGAGCCGATGCGTTGCTGCAAACGCTTTCAACATCAGGCCCGGTTTTCAACACCTTATCAAACATCGAAGTTCCATTAACAGATGCGTCTTTGCCACATGGATACATCAGATTGCCCACTGGCTTTGGTAAAAGCGTGACGTCATTATTTATTGCTATGGGTATGATGACAGAAAAAAAAGAGCGTGCTTTATATTTAGTACCACGTATAAACTTGATTCAACAAACTGTGGAGGAAGTCAGACGACATTTCCCAGACACAACAGTGGCGGTTATCGGAGGACAGAGTAGACCTCGCCCCCAAGCAATCAATAAGGCAGATATTATTATTTGTACGTATCACAGTATTATTAAAGATCGCGTATTTTCGATTATCAATACCGATACGATTTGTCTGGCTATTTTCGATGAAGTACATATGTCACTTTCGGAAAATCGGGCAGCCATCATCGATCGTTTAAAAGGTCTTAATGTTATTGTCATGGGATACACGGCGACGGATACGCTCAACAAGCAGGCTGGCTTGAATGAGGTGAGAGAAGTCTTAGCGCCTATTTATGAAAGAGAATTGCCAGAAGCGATTGACGATAAAATTTTATCACCCCTGATTCGCCGCGAGATTAATATTGACTACTCTTCACTAAAAGAAGCGCAGAAACAACAAATGCAAGCGTTACTGACCGTTAGGGAGAGTGAAGCCAGAATAGAAAGCTCTGCCATGTTGGGAAAAGTCCATCGTGCCACGAATATCCCGGCCATTTATGACATTATTGCTAATATCTATGCCAATGGCACTCACCCGGTGACAGGTAATACGCACATTGGTGAATCCGCCATGGTATTTTGTGCCAGGATAGAACAGGCAGAAGCCGTTGCTAAGCGTTTGAATGACGTGTTAGCCGTGCTAAATGACAGTCCTGTCATTCAAGCATTAAAACGAAGATTTCCAAACTTTAAATTTGCCACAGCAATTCACAGTAAAACGTACCGTGTTGAAGAAGCCATTGCAGCGACGAAGCGAGGGGAAGTTTTAATTGGCGTCAGTGTTAAAAAATTAGAAATAGGTTATAACAACCCGAAAGTGAGTCTTTGTTTTAATTTAGTGCCCACGGGATCAGAAGCAAACTATTTGCAGCGAGTTGGCCGTGTCGTGCGTTTGGTAAAAAATAAGATAGCTATTACCTATGATTTTCTTTGGCCCGTGATTTGGGCACAGTCATTGCCGAGAATTTTTAATGGCCGCTGGCAACTAGGGTTTGATAATCAAGCTGCCGCAGCGATTAGCTCAGAGATAAACAGCAGTGAATTAACGAGAAATTATCCCATCCGCTGCGATATCAACTTTTCCATTCACACCGGCACGATTGCCCGCGTTCGCAATGTGGATGGTAACATCATTGAGATTAATGAAGAGCAAGCCAAAAATTTATTAAGTGATGAACAACAACGGGTGCTTGAGCTAGCCAACTGGGCTAAAAAAACCATCCGGCATTTAATCGAGACAGTCACCCAAGAGACGCGCCAAGTACTCGTTGATGACGATGATGAGGACAACGATAAAGAGAGTAGCAGTGGATCAAGACAGAATCGAGTTCGTAAAGACATCATTCAGGCGTTAGGCAATATCGCTAATAATTTGGAAAGAATAGCTAATTTACGTATTGGTGCGGTCGTTCAAACGGTAGGAATACAACGAACAGGTGCTGGAGGGTCTCACTCAGTGATGACTCATCAAAGTGATCTGATTCTAAAAGATGTGGCAAAAGCGTCAAACTTAATTGCTGATGGACTTGTTTTATTACAGCAAGTGAATAACGGTGAGTTACCAAACGATTTTGATGCACGCTTTAAGAAATGGCAGCGTGACAGTCGGCCACGAAATGTTAAGCTCGTAGCTCGCAGGTCAAGGAATCGCTCTGTCGCCAGTACGAGTGCTAGTAGTTCATCTAGCAGCAGTACTGCCGCTGTCGCACCACTAACAACCCCTATGACAGACGATGAAGCATCACTTGATACACCATCTTCTAGAACGAGTAGTAGTAGTTCAGAGGAAACACCCGATAGAATTACCATGCCATCACTGAGTCTTAACTTAGAAAAATGCTACCAAGACATGTTTAAGACATTATCCTTTATCGCCAGTAATTGTGGTGTAAATTTAGAGGATCTTGGACGGCCACTGGGTTTTGAAGACATAGTGCTTGAACCAGAAGTAGTTGAGGATGATGCTGATCTAACATCTGTAGAAGAAAAAAGTCTCGATAGTGGTTTTGAGAAATGGTGTCAAATTATAACAAGTTATTATTGTGACAGTTTTGGCGTTAGAGATATGTTGCTAACGACAATCAAAGCCTTTAAGGCAGAATTCCCTGTCAGCTATCAAAAGAACCGCTGGATATATTTAGAAAAAAACAGCCCGGAAGAAAAACCGGTTTATTACACCTATAGAGCCCAAGAAATCCTTTGGCTTTATCATTTTCTTACAGAAAATCATGCTGATAGATTCAGCGATAAAGCAAGTCTTGATAACACCCTTGAAGATTTGGGTAACTTTATCGGCGATAGAGTTTCTCCACTCTTGTACTCTTTAAGATCCTATAGAGTGGAGGAGGTTGTGGTATTAAGTTTTATGATAATTGCTAAAATTGCTAATAACCAACTCTTACTCGATAACTTTCTTAAGAAATTTGAGGCAGAGACGCCGATGCGGAAGATAATGATGCGAAGCATCTATGCGTTTGATATGATGCTTTTCGCAGATGCTGATCTTAAAAAAACAAAGTTGTTTGATCACCTAAAAATTAATCTATTGCCGGATCAGTATCTGTCACGCTTTTCACATCTCTTTGTAAAACAAGGAAATGAAGAGAGGTATGATCAGATAGAAACCTTTGTGCCTAAAAGCGAGTTGATAGGGTGGAATGATGCTTTTATAGAAGACGTTGTTAATATTTTCAGACGATTGTCACACCAGCAATTGATCGATGATATAGCTGTCTTGGTAGCTAAGGCGGGGTTAAATGTCAAAAGTGAACTCTTTAAAGCGATATTAAAACATTTTTTCAAGCGTATAAATAATCAAGCAGTCTTCGAATCGCTCAATGAGCATGCTTGCGAAAAGCTTATGATCATCATGAATCTCATCGTGTATAAGCATATTTATGCTAGCGAGTTTTGCAATGATATCATTATTTGTGTGTCAGGGTTACTTAATATTGGAGTCACTATCGATAAAATATGGTTAAAAAAAACGTTTTATAACGCTAATCATCAACACGAAGCTATGTACGGATATGTGGATCCAGGTAGGATGGAAACCACAGAATATTTAACGTTTAGCACCTTGCCATTTGCGGTTATGGTAATAAAAGGACTTGTTAAAGGACCAAAAGGAGAAAAAATCTTTCGTAAGCTCATCGAAAAAATTGCTCTTCTATATAAGAGGCACCGACGGTCTTTTATAGCTAAAAAAAATAGCTATATTCTCAAAAAAATTTGGGACGGACTTAATCATCACACGTCATTGAGATTTAGTCGTTTAAGAGCAGAGATATTCTGTGAAGCTTTTTTTAAGGTGGCAGGCAATGGCTTTTATAAGGACATGTTCGATGTAGACTCAAAGTGGGAACCACTTTTATCAACCAAGTTATCTGCTGAGCAATTTTCACGTCTAAGCGTACATGATAAAGCAAGGAGAACTATTTTTTACCAGACAGCCAAGCGATATGGTATCGACATTCCAGCGGATATTATCTTAGAAAAAGAACCAGAAAAACCTAATAGTGCTGTAGCCAGTGACGCAAGTGCTGCTAGTTCATCCAGCGCTGTTGATTTACCCCATGGTTCCTTTTTTGCTTTACCTAATTTAAAGGAAGACTCATTTGGTTTGCTTTCCCTTGATAGTGAAACGTTACAAGAAGGACTAACAACGTATCAGTTACCCATTGATGGCGGGAATAGGATAGTAAAAGAAATTATCATGCCAGCTGATGGCGACTGCGCTTTACATTGCTTTGGCTTAAGCCGAGAGGATGCTAGCAACAAGCTATTACAAAACAGTGAAAATGTGTTAGTCCGTCACCTAGTTGCTCCAGAAATTGCAGATTTAATATTGTGTGATGATATGCCAGCGGCAATGAAGCATGCTATAGGTGATAAGACCACATCGCTGCTAGCAGCTTATCATAAGGCAAAGACGCTGCTTGACGAAAGCGTAAAAGAAAAAAATGACAAGTATCAATTTGAATGGAAGTACGGTCATCGTTACGATTTTAAAGGGTTACTAAGCTCCCCTGTGGTAAAAAGTTGGGACAAAGCTTCGTTAAAGCGTTTAAAGAGTCATGTTAAAGAGAGTAAAAAAGCGTTGATGCTGTACTGTCATAGTGAACCCGTCTTTAAACTATTCGTAATGTATTATGTCAGACAGCCAGGTTGCTGGTTAGGTTATAAAGATAGAAAGATCACAACAACCCTTGATGCACTCGCTTACTTACAAGGGAGAAGCTTGCGCGTTTGGCGCATGTCGGCACACCACTCATTGCCACAAAGCTTCCATGAGGTAGGATTTAACAGCTATCCATACATCAACCTATTTCATGTCAACCTCGAGAACCCACAGGCTGCCACCGGCCAAAACCACTTTAATCGCTTTGAGATACAGCCATCACCTGAGCCAAGCAAAAGCGTTCGACCAGTTTACGCTTTAAAATAGACTCAATACCGAGGATGACGACGGGCGCAACCGCTGCTAGAATATACCCGTCACACTTCAAAATGCGAGATTTAGGCGATTTGATTTTTGTTCCCTTGGGAGCTTTGAAATGCAGGTAATAGCCAGTCTATTGGCAAATTTCAAAGGTTCCAAGGGGGCAAAAAGCAATAGCATTAATCTCGCATTTTGGAGTGTGGCGGGTATATACCTTTTCCGCTTTAAATCCCATTTATGCTATGAAGCGTGATAGAGAGTGTAGGGGCGGTTCGCGAACCGCCCCTACATTGTTTATGCAGTACAAGCCAGTAATATTCACGGGATTTTGAAGTACGATGAGTATATTTACTATTCAATAGACGACACAAGGTAAGGACATGAGTGCAGAATATTTACATCAAGCAAAAGACTACTTCCTAGATTTACAAAATACCCTTTGCGAAGGTTTAGAAAAAGCCGATGGCAAAGCCAGCTTCATCGAAGATGATTGGCAACATCACGAAGGTGGTGGTGGCCTTACCAAAGTGATGACCGACGGTGCAGTATTCGAAAAAGGGGGTGTTAATTTTTCTCATGTTCATGGCGAAGCGTTGCCAGCCTCTGCTACAGCCGCGAGACCAGAATTAGCCGGCAGAAGCTTTCATGCCACAGGCGTTTCCTTAGTGCTGCATCCAGAAAACCCTTTCATCCCCACCGTCCATGCCAATTGGCGCTTCTTCATGGCAGAAAAAGCAAAAGAAAACCCTATATGGTGGTTTGGTGGTGGTATGGACTTAACCCCCTACTATGGCTTCGAAGAAGACTGCTTACATTGGCACCATACCATCAAACATTCTTGTGACAGTTGTGATGAACATTATTATCGTCGCTTCAAACAATGGTGCGATGAGTATTTTTATTTAAAACACCGCGATGAACACCGCGGCATCGGTGGCATTTTCTTTGACGACTTAAACGACAAAAACTTTGATCATTGTTTAAATTTCATTAAAACCAACAGCAAGGCCTTTCTACCCAGCTATTTACCCATCGTCGAAAAACGCCGCCAACAAACCTACACCCAAGCACAAAAAGCGTTTCAATGTTACCGCCGCGGCCGCTACGTAGAATTCAACCTAGTCTACGATCGCGGCACACTATTCGGCCTACAATCAAACGGCCGCACCGAATCCATCCTAATGTCCCTCCCCCCCATCGTTCACTGGCATTACAACCTAAAACCAACCCCAGGCAGCGAAGAAGAAAAATTAACAAACTACTTCCTCCAACCAAAAGACTGGGTAACCGACGAGGACATCGTGTTTTAACCCCTCCTATCCCTTAAACACACACAACCAAAGCTTCCATAGAAAATTGTTCTCCACGCACAATAGAACAAAGATCTCAACGCCTTATTTTACGTGTTCATCGTTTCTAGTTGGGTGGGGGCCGGGGGGGGGGGAGGGGTAGGGGCGGGGGGGGGGGGGGGGGGGGGACGGGGGGGGGGGGGG
>JAJFKI010000090.1 GCA_021773295.1 Gammaproteobacteria bacterium
GAAATGGTAATGCCAGGGGATAACATCAAGATGGTGGTGCAATTAATCGCGCCCATCGCGATGGAAGAAGGTTTACGCTTCGCAATCCGCGAAGGTGGTCGTACCGTAGGTGCGGGTGTTGTTGCTAAAGTAATTGAGTAATCAACACAAAGAAATTCGTCTGCGAGCCGTAAAAAACGGCTCGCAGATTTTGTCGTTTCAGGAAGGAAAAAAGACTTTTGGCAGCACAGGAAGAGGACTTTCAGCGAGTCCAAGGTCGACCAAAGGACTGGAAAAGAGAAACAAAAAGACTTTTGGGCGCACGGAAAGAGGACTTCCATAGAAGCCCAAGGTCGAGGCAAAGAGTTTTTTGGGCGAAGGAGTTTAGATCAGCTAAATGACTGAGCAAAAAAAACTCTTTAACGAAGAGGTTGGGCTTCTATGGAAGTCCGTGAGAAGTTCAAGGCTAGTGGCTCAATGGTAGAGCAGCGGTCTCCAAAACCGCAGGTTGGGGGTTCGAGTCCCTCCTAGCCTGCCAAATTTGGTAGTGGTGTTAGCATCGATGTATAGGTACAAAGAACGAATGAAAACAGGTGAACAGCAAAGTTCAGCAGCAACGAACACAGCCTTTTGGGTGCTCGGTCTATTATTGCTGGGAGCAGGTGTTATTGCCAATTATTTTTATGCGCATGTTGCCTTGCCCATTCGTTTGATTGGTTGGATTGTATTAGCCGCGGCAGTATTAGCAATTCTGTCCCGGACGACGCAAGGCTTGAAATCCCTAGCATTTATTAAAGAATCTAGAGTTGAATTACGAAAAGTCACTTGGCCCAATCGGCAAGAGACCGTACAAACGACCGCTATTGTAGTGGTAATTGTGCTGGTTATGGGGCTTTTCTTATGGGGTGCGGACTCTGTCCTATTATGGGCAGTCGGTTGGCTAACAGGACAAAGAGGTTAAGCCGTGAATGATGAGCAACCAAAAAAACGTTGGTATGTGGTACATGCCTATTCTGGATACGAAGGTTTCGTTAAAGAAGCCTTAGAAAAACGTATCCAAGAAATGAAACTGGAAGAAGCTTTTGGCGATATTTTAGTGCCGAAAGAAAAAATTGTTGAAATGCGTAAAGGGCAAAAACGCGAAAGTGAGCGTAAGTTTTTCCCCGGTTACGTCTTAGTACAAATGGAAATGAACGATAAAACTTGGCACTTGGTGCGAGAAATTCCGAGAGTACTTGGTTTTATTGGAAATGATAAGCCGACACCGATTAGTGAAAAGGAAGCAGAATCGATTCTTCGTAGCATCGAAGAAAGTGTCGATAAGCCTAAACCGAAACAGTTATACGAAGCGGGTGAAGTGGTTCGCGTCATAGACGGTCCCTTTGCTGACTTCAATGGCGTCGTTGAAGAGGTTAATTATGATAAAAACCGCTTACGCGTCGCTGTATTAATCTTTGGTCGTTCCACACCGGTTGATTTGGAATTCACCCAGGTAGAGAAAGGCTAGTAGTAACCCTTAAATGTATGGGGAGCTGAAAAGCGTTGACCCAACAGGAGAATTAAATGGCTAAAAAAGTACAAGCGCAAATTAAATTGCAAATTACGGCCGGGCAAGCAAACCCTAGCCCACCGGTTGGTCCAGCACTGGGTCAACAAGGCGTTAACATTATGGATTTTTGTAAAGCATTTAATGCAAAAACTCAAGGTGGTGAGCCGATTCCTATCCCTGTGATTATCACAGTGTATGCTGATAGAAGTTTTGATTTTATTACCAAAACCCCACCCGCGGCCGTGTTATTGAAAAAGAGCCTTAACTTAAAATCTGGTAGTGGTACACCGAATACCGTGAAAGTAGGTACAGCAACACGCGCACAATTAGAAGAAATCGCAAAAACAAAAATGCCGGACTTAACAGCTGCCGATCTAGATGCAGCGGTTCGTACCATTGCTGGTACTGCTCGTAGTATGGGTATTGATGTGGAAGGAGTGGCGTAATGGCAAGAAAATTAGCGAAACGCATACAAGCAATTAAAGAAAAAATAGAGCTAGGCAAACTGTATCCTGTAACAGATGCCGTGACATTACTACAAGAATTATCAAAGGTTAAATTCAAAGAAAGTGTTGATGTGGCGGTGAAGCTTGGTGTTGATCCTAGAAAATCAGACCAAGTAGTTCGCGGTTCATCCGTACTACCTCACGGTACGGGCCAATCAGTACGCGTTGCTGTTTTTGCGCAAGGCCCCAATGCAGATGCTGCAAAAGAAGCCGGTGCCGATATCGTGGGTTTTGAAGATTTAGCCGAGAGCATCAAAGCGGGTAACATGGATTTTGACGTCGTTGTTGCAACGCCTGATGCCATGCGTATCGTGGGTACGCTGGGTCAAATCCTAGGTCCACGCGGTTTAATGCCGAATCCTAAAGTAGGCACGGTCACCCCTGATGTGGTCAAAGCTGTCAATAATGCTAAAGCAGGCCAAGTACGTTTTCGTACCGACAAAGCCGGTATTATCCACAGCACCATTGGTAAAATTGATTTTAATAAAGATCAGATTAAAGAAAATTTAGACGCCTTAATCGCTGAGTTGAAAAAGTTAAAACCAACCGGCACGAAAGGTGTATATCTCAAAGGCATTACCTTGTCTTCCACGATGGGACCAGGGTTAGCCATTGATTTAGCAACGGTTCAAGAATAATTTACCCATACAGTAAAAAGCTGATTTAGCTTTGAAGGGTATTTTATTCTGGTACGGCCATCACGAGATAGGCAAATGCAATTACTCGGGCTGGTCGTCGAAGACCGTAGGTGTGTTTAGCGTAATGCTAGATACTTAAATTTGCCTACGTAGACGATGTCTTTCGGGAAGTCCTGATAAACATTGTCACTCACAATGAATGGTATGGACACATTAATTCCATAACCTGGAGGTAATAAAGTGGCATTAAGAATAGAAGACAAAAAGGTCATAGTCCAAGAAGTGGCTGATGTTGCGGCTAACGCAATTTCTGCTGTGGCGGTGGACTATCGTGGCCTGACTGTAACTGAAATGAATGAGTTGCGCGCGAATGCACGTAATTCAGGCGTTTACTTACGGGTCGTTCGTAACACCCTCGCTCGTCGTGCGGTGGAAAAGTCATCATTTGAGTGCATGAAGGATGTCTTTATTGGTCCGCTTCTGTTGGCATTTGCCAAAGAAGACCCAGGCGCGGCTGCGCGCTTATTTAAAGACTTTGCCAAAGTGAATAAAAACTTTTCTGTAAAAGCATTATCGATCGATGGCAAGTTATTAGATGGTAGTCAACTTAGTGTGGTTGCCAGCTTACCAACCCGTGATGAAGCAATTGCTCAGTTAATGTCTGTGATGAAAGCGCCTATCACCAAGTTTGTACGTACTGTGCGTGAACCACACGCGAAATTAGTACGCACAATTGCGGCGGTGGGTCAAAGCAAAACAGATTAAGAGCAAGTCCGAGTAATTTATTAGGAGATTTAAAATGGCCGTATCTAAAGAAGATATTTTAGACGCAATTTCTAACATGAGTGTGATGGATATCGTTGATCTCGTTAAATCCATGGAAGAAAAATTCGATGTTACAGCAGCAGCAGCTGTTGCTGTTGCTCCTGCTGCGGGCGGCGGTGACGCTGGCGCTGGCGCTGAAGAGAAAACCGAATTTGACGTGGTAATGACGAGTTTTGGTTCCAACAAAGTTGCTGTGATTAAAGCAATCCGCGCTATTACTGGTCTTGGCTTAAAAGAAGCCAAAGACACTGTTGAAGGCGTACCTTCAACAGTGAAAGAAGGTGCTAGCAAAGATGAAGCGGCAGACATTAAGAAACAGCTTGAAGAAGCTGGCGCTGCTGTTGACGTTAAGTAATCAAAGTATCTTGATTTTATTAACGTTTTAAGATAGCAAAGAAATTAAAAGGCTGGTAGTATATCCGACTGCTGGCCTTTTCCTGCTGTCTTTCTTAGATGTGATATGTTCATTATTTGGTTACAACCAAGTAGTGAATTGTATTTGATTAAGTAAGTCGTAATTACCTTGAGGGCTTCATATGTCTACTGACCAAACGAATGTTATTCAAAGACCCATACGTTCCATAAAACGATTAAGACCTAGGCTGCGCTTTGAGCGCCTGCGTCCTATTATGGAAGAACCTAATTTGATGGAAGTACCCATCACTTCCTACGAAAAGTTTTTGCAACGAGTAGTGAAACCAGAAGATAGAGTCAGCGCAGGTTTACATGGTGCCTTTGACTCCGTATTTCCTATTGTCAGCTACTCTGGTTATGCAATGCTTGAGTATGTCAGTTACTCATTAGGTGAGCAAATTTTCAATGAGCCAGAATGTAAATCTCGAGGCATGACGTTTGCGCGTTCATTGCGCGTTAAATTACGTTTAACGATTTACGACAAAGAAGCCTCTACCTCCGATAATAAGGTAATAAAAGACATCAAGGAACAAGAAGTTTACATGGGTGAATTACCCATGATGACGGACTTTGGTACCTTCATTATTAATGGTACTGAGCGGGTTGTAGTTTCACAATTACATCGTTCTCCAGGTGTTTTCTACGAGCATGATAAAGGCAAAACACATTCCTCCGGTAAACTCCTATACTCAGCGCGAGTGATTCCTTACCGTGGTTCATGGTTAGATTTCGAATTCGATCCAAAAGACTGCTTGCATGTACGGATTGATCGTCGCCGTAAATTACCGGTCACTATTTTATTAAGAGCATTAGGTTACGATAATCAACAACTGCTCGATATTTTTTACGATAAAAATACCGTTAAGCTCAAAGCGGATAAATTCATACTTGATTTTATTCCTGATAGATTGCGCGGTGAAATTGCTATATTCGATATCGCAGATAAAAAAGGCGAAATCATTGTTGAAAAAGGACGCCGTATTTCTGCACGTCAAATACGTTTACTCGAAAAAGCAAAAATCAAAGAGTTAGAAGTACCTGCAGAATATCTCGTTGGCAAAGTCTTATCACGAGACTATATCGATGAAAAAACAGGTGAAGTAATTGCTGAAGCCAATACGGAAATCACAGAAGAATTATTAGAGCAATTACAGCAAGCGGGATTCAAAGAATTAGAAACCATTTACATTAATGAGTTGGACAGAGGTCCTTATATCTCGCATACGTTGCGTAATGATTTAACGCGTACACCACTAGAGGCATTGGTTGAGATTTATCGCATGATGCGTCCCGGTGAGCCACCGACTCAAGAAGCTGCCGAAAACTTATTCCAAAACCTTTTCTTTACTGATGATAGATATGATTTATCTTCAGTAGGGCGGATGAAGTTTAATTTGCGCGTGGGTCGCAATGAAATTGAAGGTCCTGGCGTACTCGATAAGCAAGATATTATCGATGTTATCAGAGTGCTCATCGACATCCGTAACGGTAGTGGTGATGTGGATGATATCGATCACTTAGGTAATCGTCGTGTGCGAAGCGTTGGTGAAATGGCAGAGAACCAATTCAGAGTCGGTTTAGTGCGTGTTGAGCGCGCAGTGAAAGAGCGTTTGAGTTTAGCAGATTCTGAAAACTTAATGCCACAGGATTTGATTAATGCCAAGCCTGTTTCTGCCGCGATTAAAGAATTTTTTGGTTCAAGCCAATTGTCACAATTTATGGATCAAAACAATCCACTTTCTGAGGTGACGCATAAACGACGTGTCTCAGCCTTAGGGCCGGGTGGTTTAACCCGTGAGCGTGCAGGCTTTGAAGTCCGTGACGTTCACCCCACACACTATTCACGTTTATGTCCAATTGAAACGCCTGAGGGGCCAAACATTGGTTTGATAAACTCGCTGGCGGTTTACTCACGGCCTAATGATTACGGCTTTTTAGAGGCGCCGTATCGTAAAGTGGTTGAAGGCAAAGTGACGGATGAAATTCATTACTTATCAGCCATTAATGAAAGCGAATATGTGATTGCCCAAGCGGCCGCAAAAATTGATAACAAAGGTCACTTAAGTGATGCCTTAGTACCCTGTCGCCACCACAATGAATTCTCATTTACAACGGCGGACAAAGTCGATTATATGGATATTTCACCGAAACAGATTGTTTCAGTAGCGGCGGCATTGATTCCATTTTTAGAGCATGACGATGCAAATAGGGCTTTGATGGGTTCTAACATGCAACGCCAAGCGGTACCTACCTTAAAGGCAGAGAAGCCGTTGGTTGGAACGGGTATGGAGCAAATCGTTGCGATCGATTCCGGGGTAACCATCATCGCTAAGCGAAATGGTATCGTTGATTTCGTTGATGCCTCGCGAATCGTAGTGCGAGTGAGTGATGATGAAACGGCAGCGGATGAAACCGGTGTCGACATTTATAACTTAACGAAATACACGCGCTCTAATCAAAACACCTGCATTAATCAACGACCTTTAGTTAAAAAAGGTGATCCAGTCAATGCTGGTGAAGTATTAGCAGATGGTCCTTCAACGGACATGGGTGAATTGGCCTTAGGACAAAACTTGCTTGTGGCCTTTATGCCTTGGAATGGTTATAACTTTGAGGATTCCATTCTTATTTCTGAAAAGCTAGTGCAAGAAGATCGTTACACCACGATACACATTGAAGAATTAACCTGTGTATCACGGGATACCAAGCTGGGCTCAGAAGAAATAACGGCAGACATTCCCAACGTTGGTGAAAGCGCGCTGTCTAAGCTGGATAAATCCGGTATTGTGTTTGTTGGTGCAGAAGTAAATGCTGGGGATATCTTAGTCGGTAAAGTAACGCCAAAAGGTGAAACACAATTAACGCCAGAAGAAAAACTATTACGAGCCATCTTTGGTGAAAAAGCCTCTGATGTGAAGGATACCTCACTACGCGTACCAACAGCGATGAATGGTACCGTGATTGATGTACAAGTCTTTACACGTGATGGCGTAGAAAAAGATGAACGAGCCCTCACTGTCGAAGAAGCGGAACTTGCTAAAGCTAAGAAAGACTTAGATGATGAATTCCGTATTCGTGAACAAGATATTTATCAACGTATTGAAAAATCCATTGTTGGTAAAGCTGCGAAGAGTGGGCCAGAGAATCTCAAGTCCGGTACTAAAATCACGAGTGAATATTTGCAAGCGTTAGCGCTTAGTAAATGGTTTGATATCAGCTTAAAAGAAGCGACAGCAAACCAAGCACTAGAGAGAGCAGCTGAGCAATTAAAACAATTACGCTTGGATTTTGAAAAAGAACTCAATGAACAACGTTTGAAAATCACTCAAGGTGATGATTTAGCACCAGGCGTTCTCAAAATCGTTAAAGTGTATATGGCGGTTAAACGTCGTATTCAACCAGGCGATAAAATGGCAGGTCGCCATGGTAATAAGGGTGTGATTTCAATGATTGTACCCGTTGAAGATATGCCTTATATGGAGAATGGCACGCCAGTTGATGTGGTGTTAAACCCACTGGGTGTACCGTCTCGTATGAACGTTGGGCAAGTGCTTGAAACTCACTTAGGCTGGGCGGCTAAAACCTTAGGCCAGCAAATTGGGAAAATGGTTGAGGACAACATCGAAATTGCCAAAGTGCGTAAGCGCTTAGATGAGGTCTATTCCCGAGCCGCATCGGATAGACCGGATTTCGATAGCCTACCAGACGATAAGATTATCGAAGTCGCGAAAAATTTAAATGGCGGGATACCGATGGCAACGCCAGTATTCGATGGTGCAAAAGAAATTGAAGTCAAAGGCTTGTTGGAATTAGCAGGCTTACCACTTTCCGGCCAAGCAACACTCATCAATGGTCGCACGGGTGTAACATTTGATAGACCTATCACCGTTGGTTACATGTACATGTTGAAATTAAACCACTTAGTGGATGACAAAATGCATGCGCGTTCAACCGGTTCTTATAGCTTGGTAACGCAGCAGCCATTGGGCGGTAAGGCTCAATTCGGTGGACAACGTTTCGGTGAGATGGAGGTATGGGCACTTGAAGCTTATGGCGCAGCTTATACCTTGCAAGAAATGTTAACCGTCAAATCGGATGACGTTGGTGGTCGAACCAAGATGTATAAAAACATTGTCGAGGGCGATTATCAAATGCAGCCTAATATGCCTGAATCTTTTAACGTGTTGATTCGTGAGATTCGCGCGTTAGGTTTGGATATTGAGCTTGAAGCTTATTAATTGGTTGATTTTAAATAGAGAGCAATATGATGCAAGAAATGTTAAATACTCCAAGACCCAGTAATTTTATGTCTTATGGCACTCAGCAAGGACAAGTAATTGATGTTGACGCAATACGGATTGGTTTGGCGTCGCCGGATAGTATCCGATCACTGTCTTTTGGTGAGGTTACCAAACCAGAAACCATTAATTACCGTACCTTCAAGCCAGAACGTGATGGTTTGTTTTGCGCTAAGATTTTTGGTCCGGTTAAAGACTATGAATGTTTGTGTGGTAAATACAAACGTCTGAAACACCGTGGTGTGGTTTGTGAAAAATGTGGTGTTGAAGTCACGGTTTCCAAAGTGCGTCGTGAACGTATGGGCCATGTTGAATTGGCAAGCCCAGTGGCTCACATCTGGTTCTTAAAATCATTGCCATCTCGTATTGGTTTATTGCTTGATATGACCTTACGCGACATTGAGCGTGTGCTTTATTTCGAAGCCTTTGTGGTCGTCGACCCTGGCATGACGCCTTTGAGTAAGAGCCAGTTGTTATCAGATGATGAATATCTGGATGCCATTGAACAGTACGGCGATGATTTTGATGCTAAGATGGGTGCCGAAGCCGTTCGCGAATTATTGTTATCAATTGATGTTGAAAGTGAAATTACAGAGTTACGTGAAGAATTACCCACACTGACCTCTGAAACTAAAATCAAAAAACTTTCCAAGCGTCTCAAACTATTGGAATCTTTTGCGGCCTCTGGCAATAAGCCTGAATGGATGATTTTCACGGTTTTACCTGTATTGCCACCAGATTTACGACCATTAGTACCACTCGATGGTGGTCGTTTTGCAACGTCTGACTTAAACGATTTATACCGCCGAGTGATTAATCGTAATAATCGCTTGAAGCGCTTACTCGACTTAAGTGCGCCAGATATTATCGTACGCAATGAAAAACGTATGTTGCAAGAATCAGTCGATGCTTTGTTGGATAATGGTCGTCGCGGTCGCGCGATTACAGGCTCTAATAAGCGCCCACTTAAATCATTAGCCGATATGATTAAAGGTAAACAAGGCCGTTTTCGTCAAAACTTATTAGGTAAACGGGTGGATTACTCCGGCCGTTCTGTGATTGTGGTTGGTCCTACTCTGCGCTTACACCAGTGTGGTTTGCCGAAGAAAATGGCATTGGAATTATTTAAACCCTTTATCTTTAGCAAATTACAATTCCGTGGTCTAGCAACCACGATTAAATCTGCGAAGAAAGTGGTTGAACGAGAAATTCCAGAAGTATGGGATATTTTAGCTGAAGTGATTCGTGAGCATCCGGTTTTATTAAACCGTGCACCGACATTGCACCGTTTGGGGATTCAAGCGTTTGAGCCTATCCTCATTGAGGGTAAAGCTATTCAATTACATCCTCTCGTTTGTACCGCGTATAACGCCGACTTTGACGGTGACCAAATGGCAGTACATATTCCACTAACCTTGGAAGCGCAACTTGAAGCTAGAGCGTTGATGATGTCTACCAATAATATTTTATCACCGGCCAATGGTGAGCCTATCATCGTACCAACGCAGGACGTTGTCTTAGGCATATATTATATGACTCGCGAGAGCATTAATGTCAAAGGTGAAGGAAAAGTGTTTGCGGATGTGGCTGAAATTGTCCGTGCCTATGAAACAGACACCATTAATATCCATGCGAAGATTAAAGTTCGTTTAGACAATGAAACATTAGGAGAAGGCCCAGAGGGTGGTTGTACCATGGTGGAAACAACCGTTGGTCGCGCATTGTTATCTGAAGTATTACCCATTGGTCTTCCTTTTAAATTAATCAATCGTACCTTAACGAAGAAAGAAATTTCTAAATTAATCAATGGTTGCTATCACACAGTGGGCTTAAAAGAAACGGTGATTATTGCGGATCGCTTAATGTATACTGGTTTTTCTTATGCAACACGCTCAGGGATTTCCATCTGTGTGGATGACTTAGTGATTCCAGATGAAAAGCCGGAGATTATTAAACGTGCTGAAGGTGAAGTAAAAGAAATCGAAGAGCAATACTCTTCAGGTTTATTAACACAAGGCGAGCGTTACAATAAAGTTATTGATATTTGGTCTCATACTAATGAGCAAGTGGCTAAAGCCATGATGGATAAAATCACCTATGAAGATGTCACTGATAGCAAAGGTGAAAGCGTTCAACAAGAATCCTTTAACTCGATTTACATGATGGCTGACTCAGGCGCCAGGGGTTCTGCGGCTCAGATCCGTCAGTTGGCGGGCATGAGGGGCTTGATGGCAAAACCGGATGGCTCGATCATTGAAACGCCGATTACGGCGAATTTCCGTGAAGGATTGAATGCGCAGCAATATTTTATTTCGACTCACGGTGCTCGTAAAGGTTTGGCCGATACCGCGTTGAAAACGGCAAACTCTGGTTACTTGACCAGACGTTTAGTAGACGTGGCACAAGATGTTGTGGTCACAGAGCCTGATTGTGGCACGGCACATGGTATCTTGATGACACCTCATATTGAAGGGGGTGATATCGTAGAGCCATTGCGTGAACGCGTATTAGGTCGTGTCTTAATCGAAGACGTCTTCGTGCCTGGCTCAGATGATGTACTTTATGATGCAGGTACCTTACTCGACGAAGAAAGGGTTGATCACTTAGAAGAGATGGCGATTGACCAAGTGAAAGTACGTTCACCGATTACTTGTGAATCCTTCTATGGTATTTGTGCGGCTTGTTATGGTCGTGACTTAGCCCGCGGACATTTAGTGAATATGGGTGAAGCCGTCGGTGTGATTGCAGCGCAATCCATCGGTGAGCCTGGCACGCAGTTAACCATGAGAACCTTTCACATTGGTGGTGCGGCTTCTCGGGCAACAGCGGCCAATAATATCCAAGTAAAAACAAAAGGTAAAGTTAAACTCCACAATACTAAACACATTGAAAATAAAAATAAAAACTTAGTGGTAGTATCACGCTCCGGTGAATTAACCGTGATTGATACTCATGGTCGTGAACGCGAACGCTATAAATTGCCCTATGGTGCGGTGCTTACTATTCACGATGGTGATGCGATTGAAATCGGTCAAATCGTTGCGAATTGGGATCCACATACTCACCCAATCATCACCGAGGTGGCGGGTAGTATTAAATTTGTAGATATGGTTGACGGTGTCACCATGAACCGACAAGTGGATGAGTTAACAGGGTTAAGCAGTATCGTAATTACTGATATGAAGCAGCGTAGCTCCACCGGTAAAGAATTGCGGCCAATGATTAAGTTGGTTGATGGTAAAGGTAAAGACCTAATGATTGCCGGTACCACAATGCCTGCTCACTATTACTTACCAACAGGCACCATTGCCAATGTTGAAGATGGCGGTAAAGTAGCTGTAGGTGATGTCATCGCAAGGATTCCACAAGAGAGTTCAAAAACCAGAGATATCACCGGTGGTTTACCACGTGTGGCTGACTTGTTCGAAGCCCGTAAACCAAAAGATACTTCTATCTTGGCGGAAATATCGGGTGTCGTCAGCTTTGGTAAAGAAACCAAAGGAAAGCGTCGCTTAGTCCTTACCAATAATGAAGCGGATGAAGTTTACGAAGAACTCATTCCAAAATGGCGTCACGTGACAGTGTTTGAAGGTGAATACGTTGAACGCGGTGAAGTGATAGCCGATGGTCCACCAAACCCACACGATATTTTGCGTTTACTAGGCGTTAATGCCTTAGCGACTTATATCATCAATGAAATTCAAGACGTCTACCGTTTACAAGGTGTGAAGATCAACGATAAACACATCGAAGTTATCGTGCGTCAAATGCTACGTAAAGCAGAAATCAAAGACCCAGGTGACAGTACTATGTTAGGCGGTGAGCTAGCGGACGAAACCAAATTGCGAAAGCTCAATCTCGAATTAGCTGAAGACGGTAAAAAAGCCGCTCGTTACGAGCCAGTGTTAATGGGTATCACCAAAGCCTCACTAAACACAGAATCCTTCTTATCAGCAGCTTCCTTCCAAGAAACCACGAGGGTCTTAACGGAAGCAGCTGTCTGCGGTAAACGTGACGAATTACGCGGCTTAAAAGAAAACATCGTCGTAGGCCGCCTAATCCCAGCAGGAACGGGTATGGCCTACCACCTCAAGCGTAAAGAAGACGCCATAAAACAAAAACAAGAAGCCAAAGAAGGCAGCGGAGAAGTGACTGCAATCGACGTGGAAGAAGCGTTGAGTAAAGCCCTAAAATCCGCAAACGAATAATTCAATCCCCCATCCTACGCCCTCCTCCCCCGCAAGGGGGGAGGGACTTTGTTAGAAGCAGCAACCAGCCAATATAATGTTCCTGGGATTTTAAAGTACCAAAGTTATATACCCATCACAGATGAAAATGCGAAATGAATGCTATTGCTTTTTGCCCCCTTGGAACCTTTGAAATTTGGCAATAGACCGGCTATTACCTGCATTTCGAAGCCTGCACGGGAACAAAAATCAAATCGCCTAAATCTCGCATCTTGAAGTGTGACGGGTATATACCCGCCACACTCCAAGATGCGAGATTAATGCTATTGCTTTTTGCCCCCTTGGAACCTTTGAAATTTGGCAATAGAATAGCTATTACCTGCA
>JAJFKI010000010.1 GCA_021773295.1 Gammaproteobacteria bacterium
AGGTGCTAACATTCGTAGCCACACGGTAATAAAACGAAAAATAAATACGATTAATCTCAACATGACAATTATTATACACAAAAAATAACGCAAGCTACAGGTGACTGATTTTTAGAAGGAATTTAGAATTCGCCACAGACAGGCTTAGAGAGAAAATGAATACAATTGCTCTTAGACAAAGTAAGGCAAAGTCTATGACGCTAGCTATAAGCATGATTTGATTAAAATTGATGCGCCTGATATGCTTGTACGACAAAATCGCTTGGTAATTAGTCCGACAGTTTCCCTCGGTAATCACACTAATTCAACTTAGACCTTCGGCTTAACACATTAGTGTTTACCATAAGCTAGAATGACATCAAAAACAGGGTGTACATAGACATTTTTTCCCTTCTTAATTCGTTTTACTAATCTTAGATCTTCTAACGTTCTTAGTATATGGGATATTTGAGAAGAAGACTTATCGATAACTGTTGCTATAGTCGAGACGGAGCAATTTTCGTTATTCGCAATAACTTTTAATACCTCTTCTTGCAAATCAGATAAACTTTTTTGTTTTAGTCTATCTTTTATTAGTCTGTCAATAAGTGGTTTGGCAGTCTCTAGCGAAATTTTATCGGCAAGGTCGCCAATATGTAATATCCTTAGCATTCTAGATAACAAACCAAAAATATAACGTAATCTGCCATGCGTTAATTGGTGTAAATAAACCATGACAGGCCAATCGATAGGTAATTCAACATTTTTATTAACTCGATAACTCTCCACTCTTCGTGTGATTAATTTTTTAAAATCATCTTGGTTTAAGGGTTCTATGAAAACTTCATGGCTGATAATATCGTCTAGTCTATCTACTTCCTGCGCGATAAAAGATCGTAATCCCTTGTCACCAACAAGTATCCAGCTGATACCATCGGTTTGCATGTAATCACGTAACGCATTAAATAGGTATTTTAAGTGTGCTTCATCGTGAATAATTCCAACATCTAAATTATTAAGTTGGAGCAATAACCCATTCTTAAAGCCAAGAGACTTAATAAGTTGTGCTAGCTCTTCTAAATGTTCCCCTAACACATTTGAGGGTACGATTACTGGCTGGGTTACAACTCCTGTTGACTTGCTATAAGTTAGACCTCCACTAAAACCATAGGCACCAAGCTGGGCCCCAAAAGAACGATATACTTCTGATATTCGATTTGATATTGCCTTGGCATCTTGAAATTGTTTATTCTTTTCTATTTTTTTTGCAAACACTATTTCTAGGCCGCGTACTACATTTGAAATAATAGCTGCAAACAAGGTTTCGATGGTCCAGCCTGCTTCAACGCGAATTTCTTTAGGCGGTGTAAAATAAAGCTCTTTCTCCTGTGCTTCGAAGCGCATTAAGTTTGCAAATGAGGTTGTACCAACCCCTCTAGCACCTTCAATGATAAGGTTTACATTTTTGCCTGCCAGCACTTTTGAGCAAATGCGGACTTCCTCTTTGTGGCCTACATATAAGGAGAGCGTTTTCTGTTTGATTGGATCTGTATCTAGTGGATTATCTGTAAAGCCAAGTCCTTCCCAGTCCATAATACACCTTAGTTAATTATTGATAACCGCATTATATCAATTGATAAAAAAAAATCAATTGATATGATAAAGTCAACAATAATCAAGCGTTCTTCTATTGATGGCCTGGGTGATTAATTCATGATTAAGAAGTCGTTTCTAGCTTTAAATATTATTGCCAATCATACGTAAACATAGGCCTTCTAGGGTGTATTGTTGACAATAATATTTAAAAAAATACAGCTTTAACTCATTGAATAATAGAGAAAATAACCGATTTGGTATATGCGATTTGTAATCAGCCGGTCGTAAGTTCGAATCTTATCGCCAGCTCCAATTTTCCTTTTTAAATCAGTAAGTTACTTAACATACTAGTGGCCCAGAAAATGGGCCACATCTAATAAAACGGCTTTCATCTAATAAACCTCTTCATCAAGCTGCCCATCGATACCCTCTTTTATGGGTTCAAGAGGCTTAACGTGCTGGACTCCACTAATATAAATGCCAGTGGTATTTTGGTTGGAATGGCCTAGCAACTGCCGTGCAGCATCCCGACCACTAGACTGTTCTAAATCTGAAGCAGCCTTGCGCCTGATATATCGTTGAGCAATATAATTGAAAGTCATTAAAAATCATTTAGAGAAGGAATTTGCAAAAGAAATAAGTTCATCATTTTGAAGTATGACGGCTAATTTAGCATCTTCACTGACTTGCCTTGCTCCTACCAAGTTTCCATCGCACTTCATTGCATTAATTTGAGTTTTTGTAGAAGCGAAAAAGCTAGCATAGTTATTCTCGAGAGCAGAGGTAATTTGTTGGCTAGCCCTATCCATTGTAGTGAGTTTAAAGGCTGCTTGTTTTGCTTTATGAATTGAACACAATAATTCTGGTTTATTCATCGAGGGTGGAAATTCTTCTACAGGCGTATTATTTTTTCTGGTTCTTGGGTGGTATTTTGGTGCTGGTCTAATAGGAGCTCTTGTAATGCCATATTGTAGCTGGTGATGAATGGCATCACACATTTGCTGTGCGATAACATCATGGCCTGTGACGCCCGGGCGGCCCAGTCTTGCGTTAAAATGGTCAAGTCGATGTTCTATGAAGATATTACAGGCTTTAGGTGATACTGTTACATAGTCAACGATAGCACCAGTACTGCGATTGACTTGCTTCATATTAATCTTTAACGCGCTGGCTAAGACCATGGCTTGTGGCGTACTAAAATAAGTCCCGTTTTTTTGATGCCGAGTACAATAATCTGTGAAGCCTTTTCTTAACCACCATTTGTTAAATGCGGGTGTGATGGCTCGTCGAATTTCATCAAGAGTACTTGAATTTTCAACTTGTGTCGCAATTAATTTAAACCATGCGGGTGTTGCCGCCATTCGGCCATATTCACCACCCGCAATTTGGCTTTTCATTAGAGCGACAGTTTCGCTATCAAGCTGCAAGCGATCAGCTTGAGTCACACAAATGTAAGCAATCACTTCATTAAGGCACAGCTCTGCCGCTAGTTCTCTAGCAGCAGTACTATTTTGTAATGATGCAGTCATGATAGGGCGCAATTGTTGAGAACAAACAAATTGAAGCTGCTGCCAATCGCAACCAGTAATTAATGTTTCAAGTAAAGCCTCTGATGAAACCTCGCTTGAGGAAAAATATGACAATAATTGTTTGATGTTTTGAATTAACGTTAGTTTTGAGTCGAAATTTAATTCTGGTACCGATTGAAACAATGGTTTTATAAAGCGCTGCTTAATAGCATAACTGGATTCAGAGCCTTCTTGAATTTGATATGATAAAATCCCGTGGATGATGCTGAGCAAGGTAGCATTCATGAAACAATTACCATCCGGCAATGCTGGCGCCACTGGCATTGCCTTTTTCATGGTTTGGCGATTCATTTCATCGTCAATGGTTTTCTGTTTAGCTGCTAACACAGTAGTACAACAGTGAGGACACTCACTCTCTTGATATACTTGAAGCAACAAGATGCTTTTAAACAAAGTTAACAGGTGATGGAGTTCATCTGCGTCCCATTGAGCATCGCTTATGAGCATAGGGTTCAATGCAATTTGGTGCTGATGTAGAAACTGCATGAGTTGTTTACGTATTTTCTTGGATTGCTGTGATAGAACTGTATCTTCATGCTCATGTTCAGCATGTTGCTCTCGGTAGCCCAATAGTTGAGCAAAGCTTGGGCGTCGAGTAGTGTCCTGTAGTAACGCGCTTAGAATATAGTGGTTCATTTTAGCAGTTGAGGCGTTAAAGCCATCGAGCTTATGAAAAATTTCCGTAATCATAATGGTATCTCCGTTTTATCTAAGTCAAAGTTAAAGAGGGAAAGTTCCAGCTTGGATACTTATCACCATAAGTCCCCAAAGAATAATACTCATGGGGACAGCAAAGATGACGAATTTGAATGGTAACTTCATTGTAAGTTTTCTCCTTTAGTGGTGCGATGAGCTAATCTGCGTCTGAAGTCACAGTAAGTTCAACTTCTTTATTTGCATGAATTTTTTCATAGACTTCTTCTCTATGAATGGAAAGCTCCTTAGGCGCACTAAAGCCAAGGCGGACGTATTTTCCGCGAACTTCAAGAATGCGAACTTCTATATCATTTCCAATACGGACATTTTCATTTGGTTTTCTGGTAAGTACTAACATCATGATCTCCTTAAGACAGATGAGTGGCGTAAAGTTGAATTTACCCCGGGGTTAATGATTCTGACTGGGCTTAATGCGTTGTCAGAGTGTGGCGTGCTTAGGTAAGCATTGGTTCTCGATAAGCAACTTGCTATAAAATGAATCGCGTCGCGGCTGTATCGTTGTTTAGCTTCAAATAATTGCTTCATTTAAAAAATCCTTTTATTAGCATGGTTAACTGTAGGGTTTAATTAGAACATGTTCAGAAAGTATACGAAATGGTGCCAAGGGGTGCGCATATAGGCATGCTGATTTCATCGACTGTTTTGGTATGCCAAAACGGCCTCCCAAATTGGGTTGCTAATTGTGCTATTGGCTATGGGAATAGTTTCACTTAACATTCCAGTGAAATATGTAAATGGCAACTGGATTAATTTGCATCATTATATGGAAACATGAAGTCAGGGCAGAAAATGTGTGCACTACCCAATAGGTGGACATACATAGGCAACACCAAAGACTAAGGGGTAAAAGTGGATAGTGAAGCGATTGAAGCTAATGTGGTAATTGAAAGTAATGACCAATATAAAAGTGAGCCCAAAGCAGAAAACCACATTTGGCATAATCAAGATAATATAAATTTTTATGAGGGTGTTACTGTTGAAGGATTAAAGCAGCTCGCCGTTAAAGCAGGACTAACTAATGCTTGTGATGTTACAGCTCTCAAATCATACTGGGAAAATGCGGATTCAGTTTTAGATGTTGGCGCTGCTTATGGACGTGTTGTCAAAGGGCTTCTCAGCAATGGGTATAAAGGCAAGATCACGGCCATAGAAAGAAGTCACACATTTTGTCATTACCTTAGTGAAAAATTCCAAGATAATATCACTTTGCTTAATATCGATAGTGCTGACTACTATACCACCCAATCGCATTTTGATACCATCCTTTTTTTATGGTCTGGACTTGCTGATTACTCTGTAGCTGAACAGCCGGTCATTGTAAAAAAACTTTCCCAATTGCTCAATAGAAATGGTTACCTAATTATTGATACCATGCCAATGAATATAAAGCCTCTTCATACAACGCAATTTGCATCACAATCTTTTTCGACTCAAATAAAAAATGAGACGGTTTATACCTACGAAGCAAAAACTGCTGAGATTAGGCAGTACGCACAAAAATGTAAACTTTCCTTTGTGGAGTTAATTCATTGCAAAACTGATAACGGTAGGATGAGATGGCTGTATGTATTGCAAAGATCTCTCCCATGAGAAGCTTGTATAAGTCGTACTTCAATGCCGTTAGACTCGCTGTCTTTTGCTAAAAATTGGGGCAGTTTTTTAATGGGAATGCTAATAAATATTTCTATTGGCATTATTTGCGAATTACTAAAAGAGGAGAGAAGCAAATGATGGTTAATTGTTAGGCTTGTACTACCCCTTGCCCAGAATATTTTCTTGGCAAGGGGATGTCTTTGTATAGGATGGGGCTCGCTGTCTTTACTCATAGAATTTAACTTACTGATAAGTGTAGAGTTAGAATGCAATTTGCTGCTATTATATTTCTATGGTTTAGGATGGTAAAAGGAATACCTGTGGATACTTTATTTAAGGGGAGTCTTCAAAGACTGACGTGGAAGCAAATCAGATCAGAAGTCATAAAGGTTAACCCCCATTTTGCCAAAATTATAGACAAGCTGAACCCAACTGACGATCTTTGGTTTGCAAAAGCGACTTATCCTTATGGTTGCGAAGTCATGCAGGAATCTGTGCTCACATTACCAAATGCAAAGGGCGAGATTGTTCCTATTACAGATAAAACGATTTCTCCAGAAATTCGTAATGGAATCGGATATAACTTAAATTCAAACCCTGTTAGCCTGGTTTTGAAAAATTCATTTGAAATCTATTACCCCGTCGAGAATTACACAATACCCTTAAGCGGATTAATTACTCCTGGAACAACTTTTGGTGCCTGGCGCTTATTAAACCCAGAACATTCCGAGCAACCCGTCTTTATTTGGGACATGAGCGCGGGTGTTCGCTCAACTTTTATGCTTCCTAGAATCACAGAAACCTTAAAACACAAAAAAATTATAAGAGAATTAGGTATCACTGCTGATATCCCTCGTCACTTAATGCAGCACCATGGTGTATTTACGCAAATTGCTAATAGTGGGCAAATTGACTGTGATCCCTGGGCGGCTGAAATTCTTTACTTTAGTGAAGCATGGTTTAAGCACCTCGATGACAGGGAATGGTCCGATTTTTATCAATATTTTTATCATTCTGGATGGGCTGGTACAGAGTATTGGCGTAACCAGCCTATGTGGAACTTTATCTTCTCACTTGTTGTAAAAAATTATGAGTCAAAGCCTAATGCCCATATTATGGATACAGTCAAATACATCATTAATATGGCCGTTGGAGCGTTTCCAGGTTTAGCCCCTGCTTGCGATACAATCTCTGGTCCTTGGGATTTAATACAAAGAGTTTACAGCGAAATATATGGATTAAAGAATTACCCTCCTGTCATAATCCAATCTCAAACTTTTAATATGCGAGATATGTTATCGCATCCAATTTATTACTCTCTCCAGTACCCCAATGCTACTGAGTTTAAGCCAAGCAGCAGGGTGAAAATTAGTATTCTAACGGATTTACATGAAATTATGTCTCTAACGCAGAGATATTTACAAGTATTATACGACGACATATATAATTTATCAGGAACTTCCTTATATGATATACCTCGTGCCCTTAAATTTGATTATTTTCATAGTGCTTCGCATTTACATAGGGGAATGCGCGAAACAGCAGAAATGGCAGAGGACGTGAATTTGAGAACCACTGTTGATGGAACAGTACATGATGCGTTTCCTCCAACTTGTTTATTAGGAAATGGGTGTATTCGCGTATCACATACTTAGTGTAACTAGCAATTTAGATCTATATGCTTTTGTCTGGTTAGGCTTAAGATAAAGAGGTTTTATTATTTAGTATTCCAGACCAATAACCTGTGTGTATGTTAAGAATATTTCTTTTAATTAAAAGGGAGGCCGGAGGTGTCATTTTTTTAAGCAGCCACAAATGCTCTGGGTTCTATCCTTTGGCACACTATGGGATACTTTTAGCTACTATGGAACACAAACTATTTTTGCACTTTACCTAATTCAGGTTTTTCATACTGAGCAGCATACCAGTTACTTAATTTATTGCTTTATTTACGTTTGTCATTGTCTTATTAGTCGCCGTAGCTTCACCTAGGTTAATTAAAATGATGGACTAGTTATATTTGTGAAAATAGCCATAAAAAATGAAGCTTTAGCTTTCTCGGAATTAAATAGGTTATCGGATATTATTCCTTATTTAGCGATTAGACCGCTAAATAAACCTGTAGTAGGTGGTTCTAATTCCAAAAATAATTGTGGAAGGCTTTTTCCACAAAAAAAATGTCCTAAACAACATTAGAAATCTTTTACATACTGCCGCGACATTACTGCTGCTAAGACCAAACCTTGTCAGGCAATAACTTCATGATTTTACATTATTTTTCATATGCCAACTTGTACGGTGCTTTACCAAACATAAACATTTCAACATTAAGTGAGCTAAAAAAGATTGCAATTTCACACATTATTTTTACAAAAAATGCTTAAAACATGTTTACAACATACTTTTTTTTATTTAAGATGTTCGCAAGCGTGAAAGCTGGTCACTAAACAAACGACAGTGACTTGACAAAAAAACACGATACCATTGTTGTACATGAGGTGCTTCAGCCTGCTTAGCAGGCGAAGGAAAAATAGCGGATCACAGTGTGATCTTAAATTATTATTAGTTTAGTACAAGGATACGGATTTATGTCAGATGAAAAAACCCAACCTGCCCGATCAAAAAGTTCACCTGTTATTAGCGATAGTGTGACCGAAGCACTTAGACCGTCTACCCCTGTTGTTGAGGAACCAGTGGATATAGCATCACCACGAGTAGTGTCCTCGGTAGCTGCAAGTGTTTCAGGCTCATCCTCAAGTGCGCAAGCGTCACAACTAACTAACATCCCTACCGAAAGCCAGCCTTCATCATCAGATGATAAAGCAGAAGATAAGAGCAAAGGCAAAGGTAAAGGCAAACGCAAAGCTAAGCCAGCCAGAAAAGCGGATTCAGAGTCTGATGGTGACAGCGTATTTTTTTCTAGTGATTCTGAGGGAGAACAATCAGAAACAAGAGCCGCCCGTATTCATAGGGACGTCGTTGATCACCAACAGCTAACATCAACATCACGAGAGAGAATTCAAACGGTTGCAAGAGAAACAATACAACTCCTTTGTGAACAACAGCTCTTGTTAATAGAGGTGTTATCTGATTTTCCGTTTCGTGATCTATCATCTAGCGCTGACTATTTGTGGTTTAGGGAGATATTTAATTATCACAGAGAGGGTGACGACGGTTATAACTATTATTTAAAATCAGATAAGCCCATAGAATTTATATCAGTCGCTGCTTCGTCATCAAGCAGCCAACGTGCTGAAGCATCAGTAAAAATGCCAAGAGTGACACGTGAGAGCCTTAGTGATGCATTACTTGCTCTTAAGGAAGCAATACTGGTGAATGCAAAAGGGAATTTGTATAATCAATTAGGAGAACTCTTCTTTAAGAAAGACATAGAAGAAACATTTGAACACGTGTTAAAAAGCAGGTATAACGATCGGATAAGACAATTTATGCGATATGATAACGGTGATGAGCCGTTCCTACACTTCAAACATTTTGACGCACTGAGACTGTTTAAAAACACATTACAGCAACTATTATTCTTAGAGAATAGAGCAGATTTTATCGATGAACTATTACCGACACCAGAAGTAGCTAGTGTTAGTATGAGGCATCAACCAGCCCTGAGAATTGATGGTACTAAGTCAGCTATAACAGCAAGCAAGGAGTCACCTGTATTTAGTACTACTGCGCTAGAGGGTAGACAAAGAGCTTCTATAACGGCACCTTATAAATCTGATGAATTGTCTGAGCGCTACCAACGTGCTGAATTATATGGTGACGAGAAAGGTGCGCTTGTGCTTACCAGTAAAGCTGCTTCTTCATCATCCTCATCTTCTTCGGCAGTCTTTAATCAGGATGACTGTGTTACACACACAGCGAAAGAAACGATAGCGTTACTCTGCCGTTGGCAACCATGGTCTGAGTTAATGATTCACCCTTGGGTGCATGGTGTTATGTTCAGCGCGGATTCTCTAGAAACAGATCACTATTTCTTAAATGAGCCAAGGGATGATGATGTTGATCATTTTAGTTTTCTAGGCATATCTGAAGAAGAATTTTTTTCTGATATGTTAAGAATCGAACATAACAATAGCGTTTCACCAGAAAGAAAAGCTGCCGTACGCAAACAGATGCGAGGCACGATTTTAAACGCACTCTTTCCCGAAGAAAAGGCATTATTTAAACTCAAAGATGGAAGTGAGGTTGCAAAAGAGTGGTCTAAGATTTTTTTCAGTTATACGTTGGTGGATGATGCTTATAAGCATGTGCTAAGTAGTCATGATTTAACGATAAGCATGCCAATAGAGCAGCAGCTAAGCGCCTTAAAAGCCCAACCAAAGGTACAAGAACAACTACAAAAACTATATCGAGCAAAGGGTAAGTTTTATGATTTGCTCCTAACACTCTGCGAGCATGAAGCCATTTGCCAACAGTATTTCGACGCGATGCGGACATGTCCCGATAGAGTACTGACTCGGGACGTGATGATAGCGCATGCTATTGCAACGCAATATAACTTAACGATTTGGAGTCATCAGCCTGGTCCGGGTGAGCAATTACAACGTGTAGATGAAACCCGTACTGAATCGGCTGGTCGTTCATTGCATCTATTTTTTCAGAATAACGAATATAGCCGACTAACATTAGTGAAACAGTTTACAGAGGATGTGTGGGTAGCTGATGATGTGAGAGAACCACTGGTTGTGATGCTTGAAAGATATTGTGATGGGATAATGGCTTTAAATCATCGTATTATCGACGGTGCAAAGGCGCAGCTAAAACAACAACTGGAAGAGAGTGGCATAGTACCCACAGAGCATTTAGACACGTTCAATCATTTAATTAAGCAATATTTCAACGTACCACTACGACGATTTATGCGTGAAAATAAACAGGGTGAAATGAGACTTGCTCTTAATTCACGCCGAGAGTTTTTAATGTTCAAACACTTCCTTGAAAGCTTGCGACATGAATTGCTACGCTTTTCATTTGATGTTTGGAACTTGCCAGAGATGGACACCAAGATGGAGCATGGCTTAGCGGTACTTTATCGTAGTTTTCTTAGAGTAGAATCAAGGACTCGACCCAACCAATCACAAGTACACACCTTAATTTCAACGACACTAAGTTCCTTTTGTCAAAATATTCTGCTTGCCAGAATAGAATATCCAGCAGCTCAGTTTGCAGTTGATGAAATTTTAACATTACTGAGTGAACAATCTGGCTTAACGCCAATGCACCTTATTCTTCGACACGATGTTTTGAAGGGAAATGTTTGCCGATACTATTTGATGAAACATCCCAATAAGGCAATTCAGCAATTAAGAACCGCTCGTCAAATTTCTGCTGGTGTGAGTCAAACACCTTTAGACTACGCAGCGTCCATCATAGAAGATGAGGTTAGCTCTGTACAAAGCAAAGCATTCAAAAAAGTATTCGAAATGCTATTAAGATCGTATCGTAATCCAACGATGAATAATGAACAATTAGATTCCCTGTGTAGTATTATTGAAACTTATTTCAGTAAATTTGGGTGGAACTTTCTTCATTTGCATCGAATTTATGGCAGCGAGGTAAATGAATTATGGGATTGGTATGTAAAACAAAAGCTGTTGTTGCAAAAAGTCGACTGGCTTGAACTTATTGACCAAACAGAAACACCTATGGCCTCTGCTACACCAAGCACACCACTCGCTTATGCGCTTGAAGCAGCGCAGCAAGAGCAAAAGCAGCTAAGAGAAAAAGGTGCTTCAGATCAAGCAACAGAGGGTGAAAAGGCATGCTTAAATTTAGATTTTAATCTAGGACAATGGGATCGCGCTCATTTGCCAGGGAAACTAAGACAACTACGCGTTGTGGAGCAAAGTCTCAACAGTGACAAAGCAAAGCTTCCTTTTGTTTGGGTGCCAGATCAGTTGCGACACGTATTACTGCCTGGCCTTGAATTCGATAAAGCGATGGATGACTCGAAGAGGGTGCTGGGTGAAATCGGAGGATTACTCAACAAACGGTTACCCACAGGGAAAAGTGAAGGTGCTAAAAAACTACAACAGGATTTAGATGAACGACTAAGTGATTGCTTCATAGCAGATGTTATTCGTACAGAGCAGATAAAACTAACAAAAGCTATGGCTGAGTTAAATAGCATTGCTTGCACCCGCGTCACGCAATTGAGAGAGGGTGTTGACATGGCAAGCAGCTCATCCACTGCGAATGCTGCTTCCGCGGACACGGCACTTGCTCAATGGGAACAGCTTGTCTTCATTTGCTCATCCTACACTAGTCATCTAGAAGCGCTCACGCCGTTTGATCGCCTTGAGTCAGAAATATTTTATGATATGGCGAGAAGAAACTATTCCAACGTTTTTGCAGTTCATGATAAAGCAAGGGCATCTTGTCTATCAAGAAACGAAGAATATGTCGCTGCAAAAAAAGCATTAGATGCTGTATTGCTTAAGCATTGGAAAAAGACGTCAACCTGGGCGCGTTGGGGAGCTCGCGTGAAAGCTATGTTGTTAGGATTGAAGCAATTAAGCGAGTTACTGAAAACTTTTCCAGAGAGCATTATTATTGAAGAAGCAGCACTTTGCAAACAAGTTCTTGAGAGTGCAAACCAATTATTTCAAGCAGTACTGGATTATAATAATCGCGATGTTGAAAATAAAGAGAGCGGGTTATTTGCACAATTTTGTAAAGAGAAAGCCTTTCCTGTTC
This sequence comes from Gammaproteobacteria bacterium, assembly GCA_021773295.1. Taxonomy (GTDB): domain Bacteria; phylum Pseudomonadota; class Gammaproteobacteria; order UBA1113; family UBA1113; genus JAJFKI01. Next base: position 12,192 of record JAJFKI010000010.1, read on the forward strand.
GTTGGGTAAGCGCTACAGCCAGTACGTTGACGTCTTTTGAGCATAGTGATGGACAATACTTTTATTTATCACCCGAATCACAACAATACTTTGAGCATTATGTGATGCCAGAGACAGCGTTGACGCAGGGCCCTCATGAATATCCAGAGGCAAGTCACCCCGTTATCAAGTACGGCGCTAGAGGCTTACATTTTAAATTTGAGAACTTACCGGGATCAGCTCGCGTTGAAAGTTTACCACTATTGCCGGGTAAAGAGTACATGGCTTTTAGTTTGTTTGTTGATGGCAATACGGCACCCTCAACCCTTGTTAAATTTGATTATCATGGTGCTAAAGGGCCTGGGATTATAAGAATGGTCCAAGCCATGCGCTCTGTTGAAGGGATTACCGTTAAAAAATTGATTCGACATTTAGGACCAAACGCGAAAATTTTTCAGCATATTCCTCCCATCGATTTTCGCCAAAGCCTCTGTCGCAATAATTTAGCGGATATGATGGTACAAGGAATGCTCTTTAATAATCATGATTTCAAAGATGATAATGCATTGGTACAAGTTCGCTATAAAAAGGACGAAGGTGAAACAGCGCTCTGTGAACAATGGCAGCGTTTCAATGGGAAAGAATTTGTAAGTAGACTTTCGCTTATTGATGGAGAGCTTGTCTATTTAGAGGAGTTTGATGAACAAGAAGATGGCAGAGTGCTGGTAAACGTGCGTAATTTTCTGTACTGCGATGAAACACTGATGCAGACTCAAGTCCCTTTAGCTTACCGACACTATTTCTTATCAAAGTCTGTGCAGACGTGGGTTATGGAATGGCTGGGTAGACTATTAAATCAGAATCATCAATATCAATCCTTAATTAGTGGGAATATTATGGGTGAAGAGGCGATGGGAAGACTCGAGTTACCCTATCACTTTACACCAGGATTGATCTACTATATAGAATCAAAATTCGAAAAAATTCATCATTTGTTTAAAGACGTAGGGGATGGGCCATTAACGTTTGACAGCCTATTAAAGGCAGTCATGTCCATTACCGGGGACTATTGTGCGGCTATCAGGCGACACTATGGTTTGCTGTACCCAGAGGATCCAAATCTTGCCTTACAAAGTGGCATTGCGGCTGTGTACAGTCAAAAGGATGGTAGCCGCGAAGAAGGTATCAGCCCCGCAGATTTGTTTGCTGTCATGGTGGATAATAACCCTGACTTTTCAACCTATGAACAAAGGGAGAAAGCACGCGGACAGTTGGAGCAGCGCCTAAGGTTACAAGCAGCTGAGCAAAAGGCCTATCGCAAAGCAGGACAATGCCTAGCAACATCTCGTGCTAGCACATACCCACTTACCCATCTCGTAGAAACCTACCTGTCAACGCGTGATTTAAGCGACTTAAGTAAACGGGAGTGTCAACTGTATTTGGCATCACTTTCAGATTATAAAGGTATTAAGCATTTAGTGCTGCGTCGTTTACCGATTGATTTTTATACGTTCACGAAGTGGTTTTGGAGTGCCTCTGAACAACCCAGGACAAAGAAACGTGTACACTTTATGAATGAGGTTAAACAAATTACGTTCTACCAGTGTCCTCACATTCGAGCTAAGGATATAGAGCTGTTTGAAAAACAATGGACGCTCATCAGGTTAGCCCCCTTCCTTTATAAAAAATTCTGTGAGCGCTTTGGGCCTCGTTGGCGCTATGACGCGTTTGTTAAGTTATTCTGGGGGGCTCCTGGTAAAGAAAATGTGAATTCGCTGTGGCATGCTATACAATCTGATGCTCAATTTAGCTTCATGGGCTGTGAATCCTTAGAAAAAGAGGTGCTTGAAGCTTTCAAGAAAGCACTATTTTCTACGCTTGAGGGCGATAATGCTCGGGTGCGCCGCGTTGATAGCGAACAAACATTACGAGAAGAACACAACGCCTTTGAGATTTCACAACAATCCCAAAAGCGTCGTGTTTTCATGACACCAGAACGCGCCATGCGGAGTATTATTCGTGCTGGGGAAAGGACGCGATATCTAGATTTCGCACGCTTTTTATTAAAAACGCCCGAGACTAAGGATACCCCATCGAGCTTGGATAAGTCGCAGCATCTTGCGCATAATCGGGTACTAGAAGCAAGTTTGTCAATGGTTGTGGACATGAAGCATGCCTTAGAGCAGTATCGTGATCACTCTTTGTTTAGCACACAATTTCGAACACAAAATTTCCCAGTGATTTATAACGAATTTTCACTACCTGGCACAAGATCACAGTACTTTATACGTCACTACGCGCTTCAACCTGAGAGTATCAAAATAGAGGCATTAAACCTGTCTCGTTCTGAATTAGTGACAACCTTAGGTTATCGTGCAGAAGAGAATGTTCAACTCATACGAAGGGCATACAATAAAGACATGTTGGAAGCGCTGAAGTGGGATGTTTGTAATATGCTGTTGAACTCAGCAGCGTTTAGGATCCATTTGTCAAAGAAGGTATCTGATGCCTTAGATGCTGCGAAGGCATTAGACGAATACCGTGCGCTTACGGTAGGCGTGCGTGACTAAAGAACCCCTCTAATTTATCGTATAGCCTCGAGAAAAAACTAAACGACGAGGGTAAGTTATGCGATCATCATCTAAGAACTCAGCTAGCGTGCTGACACTAGAGCAAGTTAA
>JAJFKI010000091.1 GCA_021773295.1 Gammaproteobacteria bacterium
AGATTAATGCTATTGCTTTTTGCCCCCTTTGAACGTTCGAAATTTGCCAATAGAGTAACTATTACCCGCATTTCGAACGTCCAAAGGGAACAAAAATCAAATCGCCTAAATTTCGCATTTTGAATCACGAGGAGTATATACATCGAAGCGATAATTTTTACTCAAAATTTCATAGCTAGGTTTTTTATTTCCTAAGGGTGCTGCTGACTTTGGGCGTTTGACGACGACGCGTTGTTTTGCTTTTTTTAGTGCGAGTTGAAACAGTTCGTTGCTGTCGCTGTCACCACCGATGATCTTTTGTAGGATTTGCATTTCTTTTTTGACCAGGGCTTTCTTGGTTTTTTCTGGGAACATGGGATCTAGATAAATAACATCAAACTCATTGGCTTCATCGGTTTGTAAAAAGTTTTTTGCGTCTACTTGGCGTAAGTCTAATGATAAGTGCCTTGTTTGATTGAGTGCGTCTGTTAAAAGGATCACCATGACGGGAGAGCGCTCTAACATTAAAACATCGCAACCCATAGTTGCGAGCAAGTAACTGTCTCGGCCTAAACCAGCGGTGGCGTCTAATACTTTGATTTTTTTATTCGCTTTTATGCCGATGGCTCTTGCTAGGGGTTCTGTTTTGGTGGAGGCTGTTTTTACACGTTGTTGTAACTCTGGAGTAAAAAAATCAATGATCCAGGGTTTTAACTTTCCTGAGGTGTCACGCAATTGCCAACCGCCTGTGGTTTTTACTAATAAAAACTCATGGTCATGATCATTGATGTTAGCAATGGGTAAACCATAACGTTCACTATAGTAAGACACATCGCCTGGTATTTGTGAGGCTAATGCGACGTTGCTTAAGGGATTATCTTGTTTATCCATTTCACCACTGCCTTTGCTTTGGGACTAAATAATTTTTCGCCGAAGTAACTATTCACCACTCGTCGATTCACTTGTGCCAAGGTCGGGTATGCGTGAATAGTTGCAGAAATTTGGCCAAGCTTTATTTTTGCTTGCATGGCTAAGGCTAATTCTGCCAGCAATTCGCCGCCGTGGGCTGCAAAAACATGCGCGCCTATGATTTTATTTTTATGAGCAATGACTTTAACCAAACCAGCAATATTAACATCCGTAATGGCTCTGTCCACATCTTTTAATTCGAAGCGCATGACATCGATGTTTTTATACTGCTGTCTTGCTAGCGTTTCAGTTAAGCCCACAGTAGCAAATTCTGGCTCGGTAAAGACTACGGCAGGTATGACACGTTCATCGACTTTCTTCGGTAAGCGAAAAGCCACATTGGCGATGACAATCCCCGCATGATATTCCGCCATATGAGTAAATTTATAAGGCCCTTGTACCACATCACCAACGGCATAAATATGTTTTTTGTTAGTTCGCAACCTATCATCAACAGCGAAGCCTTGTTGTGTAAAAACGACACCTGCCTTATCTAAATTTAAGTTCTTCACGTTCGCGCTTCTACCAGTTGCCACTAATAGTTCATCGGCCGTTAATTGAACTTTCTCACCGGCTTTCGTTTGGGCAACGATGGTTTTATCTTCCATTACTGCAACGACTTTATGGCCTAAATAAAATTTAATCCCTTCTTGTTCTAATTGCTGTTGCAACAGTGAAACGAGTTCTTGATCTAATTGTGGCAAAAGATTCTCTAGCATTTCAACGATAACGACTTGGCTCCCTAAGCGGGAAAAGGCTTGTGCCATTTCTAATCCGATGACTCCGCCGCCTAGTACCACTAAGTTTTTCGGTAATGTTTTTAATTGAAAAATAGTTTCATTAGTTAAGTAGCTCACCTTATCTAAACCAGGAATGGGTGGCACGGCTGGGCTAGAACCCATGGCTAATACAAAACGTTTCGCTTTAATGTCTTGACCATTAATGCGAAGCGTATGAGGATCGGTAAAAACAGCTTCCCCAAAAACAACCTCGGCACCATAACTTCTGAAACGATCAGGATCATCATGCGCTTGTATTTTTTCAATCACGTTAGCAACATGTTGATTAATGCGTTCTAAATTTATCTCCGGTGAAGCAGCGCTCAGTCCAAGCTTATCTGCGTGACGCATGGCATGAGCAACATTGGCGGCATGAATAAAAGTCTTACTGGGCACACAACCATAATGCAAACAATCGCCGCCTAAGTTTGACTGTCTTTCGATAAGTGTTACTTTCAACCCTAATTGTGCCGCACCACTCGTAATACTTAAGCCGCCAGCACCGCCGCCGATAATACAAAGATCACGTTTACTCATTGTCATCTTCTCCTACTTGTTTTAGTAACTCGGCATCTTGTTTGCGAAATCGTTTAACCAGCCATGGGATACAAGCCAACAATACAAGTAAACCTATGGCAATGGCGACTCGGCGCACGATTTCAATGCCACCACCATGAATAAAAGTTTCACCAAGCGATCCTACATAGGTATAAGCAAAAGCGCCGGGTAACATGAAAATTGCAGTGGCAATGACATAAGCGAGTACTCGAACGCGTGTTAAGCCTAAGGCATAGTTTAATAAGTTAAATGGAATTAAAGGCACTAAACGCACCACGGCCACAAATTTCCAACCTTCCTCTTCCACACCTTTGATTAATTGTTTTAAACGCCCACCGGTTTTTTCGGCTATCCAATCGGAAGCAATATAACGTGACACTAAAAAGGCAACAGTGGCGCCGATGGTAGCGCCAGTTAAATTAATCAATGTGCCCCACCAAGCACCAAAGATGAGCCCGCCAGCCAACGTTAAAATTGAACCCGGTAAAAAGAGCACTGTGGCAGCTGCGTAGATGAGGATAAAAACAAAGGGTCCCCAAAAACCATAGCCCTGAATGGTTTGTTGAATGGCATTGAGGTTGATTTGATCTCGAAATTGAAGCCCTGCCCAGATGACCAGCGCAATAAGTGCAAGTAAAGATAATAATTTTATGACTTTGGCTTTATTCATAGCGTTTCCTATTTTGCGATGTTACTTCAATAGACCGCATTAACTTACTGATATTACACAAATGGCACCCAGAAATGAATTTTTAATACCTTCCCTCTTCCCCGCAAAGTTTTGAGATCGACACGTTTTTTGCGGGGAAGGGGGGAAGGGATGCAAGTAACGATCATTAAGAAAATATGAGCTACACTTTCTATATATAAGGTAATGGGGCAGAGTTACACATAGAATGATGGGCGATCAAGATTTAAACAATCCGGATTTTTATATTAATCGTGAATTGAGCTTACTCTCTTTTCACTATCGCGTACTGCGCCAAGCGCAGGATGTGTCGATTCCGCTACTAGAGCGTTTGCGGTTTTTGTTTATCGCCAGTAGTAATTTAGATGAATTTTTTGAAGTACGGGCAGCGAATGTTAAACAACACATTATACTAAACCGACCCTATGCCCATTTAAGTTTCGCTGGGCTGTCACCCGAGCAAACACTGAAACAAATCAGCGCCAAAGCTCACGAAATTGTTGAGGAAATTTATACTGTGCTCAATGGCACACTCGTACCGGCACTCAGTGAAGAGGGGATTAAAGCTTTACTACATAGCAAATGGAATGATGAACAATCAAAATGGGTCAAGCAATTTTTTGAAAAAGAAATTTTACCCGTTGTTAGTCCCATCGCTTTAGACATCGCCCACCCTTTTCCTCGTTTAGTGAATAAAAGTTTAAATTTCATCGTGACACTTGAGGGTAGAGATGCCTTTGGTCGCACCAGCGGTTTAGCCATTGTACATGCACCACGAACCATTCCGCGCGCCATACCATTACCAAAAGAAATCTGTGGCAATGACACTCATTTTATTCTTTTAAATGATGTGATTTATGCTCATGTTAATGATTTATTTCCAGGCATGAAGGTCACGGGCTGCTATCAGTTTCGTGTCACAAGAAATAGTGACTTGCTGCTCGATGATGATGATGAGGTTGAGGATTTAGCCTTAGCGTTGAAGACAGGTTTGTTGGAGCGTCGTTATGGTAATGCTGTGCGTTTAGAAATTACCGACCGCTGTCCAATGGAATTAGCAGACTACTTATTAGAAAAACATGGTTTAAACAAATACGAGCTGTATCAAGTGAATGGCCCTGTTAACTTGAGCCGTTATACGATGATCTTAAAACTCATTGACCGACCAGACTTATGCTTTTCCCCTTTTAACCCAGGCTTGCCCAATATGCTTAAAAAGAAAAATAATATTTTTGAAGCTATGCGTAATGAAGACATATTACTGCATCACCCTTACCATTCTTTTGAGCCAGTCATTGATTTAATTCGACAAGCGACCATTGATCCCAAAGTCGTTGCCATTAAACAAACACTGTATCGTACTGGTGTTGAATCAAAAATGGTAGGGGCATTGGCTGATGCAGCTCGTGCTGGGAAAGAAGTAACAGCAGTGATTGAATTACGTGCTCGCTTTGATGAAGCATCCAATATTGAATTAGCCACTGGTTTACAAGAAGCCGGCGTGTTAGTGGTTTATGGTGTGGTTGGTTTTAAGACCCATGCAAAAATGACATTAATCGTCAGGCGTGAAAGCAATGGCTTGCGCCGTTATGTGCATTTAGGCACGGGTAATTACCACGCAAGCACTGCCAGGCAGTATTCTGATTTGGGTTATTTAACCAATGATGAAGATATCGGTAATGACGTGCAACAATTGTTTCACCAACTAACCGGCATGGGAAAACCCACTAAAACTAAAAAATTAATTTATTCGCCGTTTAAATTATATGACGCCATCATTAAACACATTAATGATGAAGCCAAGCAAGCTGCCAAAGGAAAAAAATCTCGAATTATTCTTCGAATGAATGGCTTAACCGATGGTAAAGTGATCCAAGCCTTATACAAGGCTTCTAATGCTGGTGTCAAAATTGATTTAATCGTTCGTAGTATTTGTTCTTTGCGCCCCGGTGTTAAAAACTTGTCGGAAAATATTAAAGTCCGATCCATTGTTGGTCGCTTTCTCGAACATTCTCGCGTGTTTTATTTTTATAACGGTGGCAAAGAAAAGATTTATGCTAGCAGTGCTGATTTGATGGAAAGAAATCTTTACCATCGCGTAGAAGTCTGCTTTCCTATACTTGATCAAACGCTAGCGAGGCGAGTTAAACGTGAATGCTTGATGCTGCATTTGAAAGATAATACTGAAAGTTGGCGCTTAGATAACGACGGTGAATTTCACAAAATTGAAAACGATAAAGTCAAGGTTTCAGCTCAGGGTACATTACTGCAAGAATTAAGTGATAATGGCTAGCATTTTTTAATAAACTCGGGTATCATCCTTACCTTAATGGTTAGCCGTTCGGCAGCCAATTCTGACTGATCACCCTTGTTGTTTTAGATTTACTCAGGGGCAATCTTATGATAATTCAAATAAGAGGCTAAAAAGAATGAGTGGCAATATACTTGCAATAACTGACGCAAGCTTTGAGCAAGACGTGTTAAACGTCGACAAGCCCGTATTAATAGACTTCTGGGCGGCATGGTGTGGTCCTTGTAAAATGCTGACCCCCATCTTAGAAGAGCTCGCAGCTGACTATGGCGATAAAATCACCTTTGCGAAAATCAATATTGATGATAATCCCGACACACCGGCGAAATTTGGTGTGCGTGGAATACCAACCTTAATGATTTTTAAAGGTGGGAACGTGGAAGCGACTAAGGTAGGCGCGTTAACCAAATCGCAACTATCAGCCTTCTTGGATGAGAATTTATAGCCAACAGCCAGAAAATAGGGTACTATTTTCTGGTAAATCACCTATAATTAAGCCAAGGAGCCGTTCACTAACCAGTGAACCCACCTATTTTCCCTTTGAAACCAATGTATTAACCTTTTTGTCCAACCAACATCTATAGTGAAACCACCATGAATTTAACCGAATTAAAGAAAAAATCTGCCGGCGAACTGATTACAATCGCTGAAGAATTAGGTATCGAAAACCTAGCACGTACTCGCAAACAAGATATTATTTTCAAAATCCTCACCGCCACTGCCAAAAATGGCTCTGATATTTTTGGTGACGGCGTCTTAGAAATCCTCCCGGATGGTGGTTTTGGTTTTCTGCGCTCCGCGGATAGTTCTTACTTGAATGGTCCTGATGATATTTACGTCTCACCTAGCCAAATCAGACGTTTTTCATTACGTACGGGTGACACGATTTCCGGAAAAATCCGCCCACCCAAAGATAGCGAACGCTACTTTGCGCTATTGAAAGTGGATGAAATTAATTTTGATAAGCCGGAAAATTCCCGCAATAAAGTCTTATTTGAAAACTTAACCCCGTGGCATGCCACTGAAATCATGCGCATGGAGCGTGGAAATGGAAGCACCGAAGATACCACGGGACGTATTTTAGATTTAGTGTCTCCTATCGGTAAAGGGCAACGCGGCTTACTCGTATCACCGCCAAAAGCAGGTAAAACGGTCATGCTACAAAATATCGCACAAGCCATTGCCGCCAACTATCCTGAATGTTATCTCATTGTATTACTTATCGATGAACGCCCTGAAGAAGTCACCGAAATGGAACGCATGGTAAAAGGTGAGGTGGTTGCTAGTACCTTCGATGAACCAGCAGCTCGTCACGTACAAGTCGCCGAAATGGTGATTGACAAAGCGAAGCGCTTAGCAGAACACAAACACGATGTAGTAATTTTATTAGACTCCATCACGCGTTTGGCCCGTGCTTATAACACGGTGATCCCCTCCTCCGGTAAAGTATTAACGGGTGGTGTCGACGCTAATGCATTGCAAAAACCAAAACGCTTTTTTGGTGCTGCGCGTAATATTGAAGAAGGCGGCAGCTTAACCATTCTTGCCACGGCGCTTGTGGATACGGGTTCGAAAATGGATGAAGTCATCTTCGAAGAATTTAAAGGTACCGGTAATATGGAAGCGCACTTGGATAGACGCATCGCAGAAAAACGTGTCTTCCCAGCCATTAATATTAATCGCTCCGGCACACGTCGTGAAGAATTACTCATCAAACCCGATGAATTACAAAAAGTTTGGATTCTGCGGAAAATCTTGCATCCAATGGATGATATCGCTGCCATGGAATTCTTGGGCGACAGACTCAAAGCCACCAAGACCAATGCTGAATTCTTTAATGCCATGAAGAATCAATGATCTATCACGATTTAAGAGATTTTCTTAATGCTTTAGATAAGCGGGGGGAGTTAAAACATATTAAACACCCCTTCGATCCTCACTTAGAAATTACCGAAGTTTGCGATCGCACCTTACGCGCCAAAGGCCCTGCCCTGTTATTCACACAACCGAAAAATAGCACTGTGCCATTACTGGGAAATTTATTTGGCACACCAGAACGCGTGGCCCTCGGGATGGGGGCCGACTCCACGGATGAGTTGCGAGAAATCGGTAAGCTGTTAGCGTTTCTTAAAGAGCCTAAACCGCCAAAAGGTTTAAAAGACGCCTGGTCGCAACTACCGATTTTCAAACAAATCATGTCAATGTCACCCAAGCATGTTAAGTCAGCGCCTTGCCAGGAAAAAGTCATCGAAGGCAATAACATTAATTTATATGACTTACCTATACAAACCTGTTGGCCAGAAGATGCGGCACCTTTGATTACCTGGGGCTTAGTCACGACACAAAATGTTAAAACAGAAAGAATTAACCAAGGCATTTATCGCCAACAAGTCATAGCGCCCAATAAAGTCATCATGCGTTGGTTGTCTCATCGCGGTGGTGCTTTAGATTTTCAAACTTGGCAACAACAACGGCCTGGGGAAAAATTCCCAATTGCCGTAACCTTAGGTGCCGATCCTGCGACAATTTTAGCGGCCGTGACACCTATCCCTGATTCATTATCTGAATACGCGTTTGCTGGTTTATTGCGTGGCCATAAAACACACTTAGTAAAATGTATTTCTCATGATTTACACGTGCCGGCCTCTAGTGAAATTATTTTAGAAGGCTTTATCACGCCGGGTGAAACAGCCATGGAAGGACCCTTTGGTGATCACACAGGGTATTATAATGAAACTGAACACTTCCCCGTATTAACGATTGAACGAATCACGCAACGCTACCAACCCATTTACCACAGCACCTACACTGGTCGACCACCGGATGAGCCTGCTATTTTAGGTGTAGCATTAAACGACGTCTTCATCCCCTTATTACAAAAACAATTTCCCGAAATTGTCGATTTTTATTTACCGCCTGAAGGTTGTTCTTACCGCATGGCAGTAGTGACTATCAAAAAACAATACCCCGGCCATGCCAAACGTGTGATGATGGGCGTCTGGTCTTTCCTACGGCAATTCATGTATACCAAATTCATCATCGTCACCGATGACGACATCAATGCTCGCAACTGGGAAGATGTCATCTGGGCCATGACCACACGCATGGACCCCGTGCGTGACACCGTGATGATGGAAAACACCCCCATTGATTATTTAGACTTCGCTTCTCCTGTCAGTGGCTTAGGATCTAAAATGGGTTTAGACGCCACTCATAAATGGCCTGGTGAAACACAACGCGAATGGGGAAAACCAATTACCATGTGCCCTGACGTTAAAAAGCGTGTGGATGCGGTTTGGAATGAGTTGGGTTTATAATCGTTACGCGTCATTATGACACATTTAAGCACCTTCCCAACAATTGGTTTTATAACAATTATTATAGTAACAATCAATGTCTTATCAAATAAGTATCTTATTGGTTATTACGTAATTGGGGGAGAACAGATATAACTCATTATTTTCAACACAAATCTATGCCTAGAAGCATTACAATCCGATAATATATACCATCCTTGAGACCTACACCATCACAGAAGCCATTAAGTCTTATATCAATACTGATCACACACCAGGGAGGTGTAGCATCGAAAGGTCAATCCTGGTACAATCTGGCTGATTTAGTGCTTAGGATTTTTTTTACATTATGACTAATGTTGTTCATATCAAACCGGGTAATTTTACACTCTATGTGGATGAGGGCGAGAGTGTCTTGGATGCAGCCTTGCGGCAAGAATTTATTTTCCCTTATAGTTGTCAAAGTGCCGTTTGTGGGACTTGTGGTGGTACTATTTTGCAAGGGCAAGTTGAGTATTATGATCCAGAAGCCGTTGAATTAACAGAAGAAGAAGAAGAGGAAGGCATTGCCCTGTTTTGTTCTGCAATGCCAAAATCAGATTTGATTATTCAGGTAGATGGTGTCATTGCGCCACCTAATTTACCCACCGTGTCTTTACCGTATCATATTAAATATCAGCAAGACTTATCCAGTAAAATGCTGCAATTGATGTTGTACCCTGAGGGGAACGATCATATCCATTACCGTGCTGGACAGTATATTTATCTTCACAATAGTAAAGGTCAAAAGCAGGCATATTCTGTCACCAATGCACCCAGCAGTGATTGTCATATTGAATTGCATGTGCGTCATACGCAAGATAATGAATTTACGAATACTTTATTAGCCGACATTGCTGCCAATGAAGTAGTCACGATTGAAGGACCTTGTGGGCTTACCCTATTTCGCCCCAAAGCTAAGCGACCAATTTTAATGATCGCCGGCGGCAGTGGCTTTACCCAAATGAAAAGTTTGTTTGAGCAATCTATCAATATTCATAATGAGCTACCCATCCACTTATTTTGGGTGGTGCGAGAAAAAGATGATTTTTATAGTGAGCTGCCTGAGCTTTGGCAACAACAGTACGAACATTTTCAATTCACCCCCGTGCTATCCCGTGAACACGATAGCTGGGAAGGTGCTAGTGGCCGTATCTATGAAGTGGCCCATCAGCATTACCCTGATTTTTCGAATCATCAAGTCTATGCCAGCGGACCTGGCGAAATGGTAAAAGCCACCTTAGAACATATGCAACAGCATGGTTTGCACCAGCAATTTATGTATGCGGATGCGCTAGAAGAGTGAGAGGTTAAGATGCCAATGCATCCCGATACGCTTGTAAGGCATTGTCTGTTTCGCCAAGCTCTTCGTATAAGTTTGCGAGTTCCGCATAGGTTTCTCGTGTGGCATCAATGCTGATGCTGGTTTGCAAGTAATCTTTAGCTTTGCCCCACAGCTGGCAGCGTTTTGCTAAGCGGGCTAAACATAATAATAAAGCAGGGCTATTGCCGTGGCTTTTGAGCCAAGCTTCAGCGTAAGCTAGTTGTTTATCGGGTTCGGCAAATTTAGTTTCACCGTATAACGCCACAAGCTCTCCGTCCCAGGCATGTTTTAATACATCGCGCACCACAGCTTCTGCGGTTACATAATCTTTGTCGCTTAACAAGTGTTTTACGTAAGGGATAAGGATGGCTTTTTCGCGGCGTAAGCGTTTGGGTACTTGATCCCAGACTTTATCTAACGTGATTTGCAAACCATTTACTTTGCCAAATAAGCCTTGATACGCTTTTATTTCCAACTGCTTCAACGCTTCTGGTTTCACGACTTTGCGTTTACCTAACTCGGGTAGTAATTCCAGTAAGGCTTGCCAATCGCCTAATTGCTCATAAACATCTTTTAATAATTTTAAAACGTAGGCTTGCTGCGGTACCATATTTTGTAAATGACGCAACGTGGCTAAGCTATGTTCTAGTTGCTGATGGCTTATTTGTAACTCAGCTTGGGTTAAGCCAACGGCGATTTTTGCATCAGGCGTGGTTTCATGAGCCACGCGTAAATACTCATCGCGACGTTCATAAGCGCTTTGCTCGTGAGCTGCACGCGCAGCGGCTAAGTAATTAATGAGCGGTTGTGCGGAATAGCTAGCACCTTTTATTAATAGTTTTTCCGCTTGCTCCCAATTGCCCTCGGCTAATTCTAATAAGCCTTTGCTTGTTTTACGGTGGGCAATGGCGAGCTTGTGTTGTTTGTTTAACATTTTAATATGTTTACTGACGCGGCTGGTGCCCTTTAAAAAAGCGATGAGCATATAAACTAGCAAAAATAACACGACCAAGGCTAAACCAAAGAACCACAATGGCATTTCCACTGTCCAGTGTTGGTAGGCAAATATGGCAAAACCAGGATCCACGGCAATTTTAACACCCGCCCACACGGCAAGTATTAACAGTAATAAATAGATAATAAACTTAATCATGGTGTTTTATCCCTTCCTCAAATATCTGCGGCTTTCATTTGCCCCACGTTTTTATTCAAACTTTGTTTGATTAATTCGATGGATTCACCCAAATCAGGCACTTTGGGTTGCACTTGAACTTTTTCTAGTTCATTCAAGGAGTGTAATAATGCTTTTGTCTGCTGCGCATCGAGATTGTAATATTGTTGCACCCATTTTATGGCTTGTTTGAGACTATCGGCATAGATTTGTTCTTGATGCCGTAATAAGCCCCACTGTGCTTGGGCCAGTAATAATTGTAAATGTTGATCGATATAGTTACGTTGTGTCGGTGCAACGATTTTGCTTTCATCTTGGTGCTTGATGACAACGACGCTTTTTAATGCACCCCAGGTTTTATTCCAACTACGGCGCCAAACCGAAGGCTTAGCGTCTTGTGTTGTTTGCGCACTATCACCATTCGCTTTTTTCACGCCCTGAGTGTCATCGCTGTCTTCATCCTCAGCCTTTGACACCACTAAAGGCATTTTATTAATTTGCTCACCCAGCGCATTTAATTTTAATAAAATACCTGAAATATCAGGACTCGGTACTGCTTGTAATTGCGTTACCTTTTCGGTCAATACTTCACGGATTTTCATTAAAGTAGGATCGTTTAATGACACTAACCGTTTGTTAGCCGTTTCTAAGAGTTGAATCGCTTGCGGGATATTATGTTCGAAATGCAAACTGAAGCTGGCAAGCCTGGTTAAATATTCCGTTTCGGCTAACACTAAGGTGCGATCGCGTTGATTGGTTTGCGCGGATAATTGATTTAATACCTTTTGTTGCAAACTTAGTTTATCTTGTTGTTTGTCTAAGGCTTCATCAGTAACACTAAGTTGTTGTTGGATTTGTTGTAATTGCTGATCTTCGCTGGCTTGCGTATGACTGGATTGCTGGATCAGTTGCCAAAAATAAACGCTAGCTCCCAGCGCCGCAGCCGCTAATAAAAAACTTAATAGCACCATTAATCGTAAGAATAAATGGGATGAGGGTTTTGCCACTACTGTGTCTTGTTGTTCATTTTCTGTCGTCATGGTTCAATCTCTCACGCCATTGAATGATTGCTTGAATAATACTGTCATCCAGCGCATTCTTCGCTTGAATGATGTCGCCCTTAAAACCTGCTTGTCGCGCAAGCGCCACCATTCTATCACTAATCACCACCAGTGACAGCTGTAAATCATCAAGGCCCATTTGCCTAAAAAAATTGTGTAAACTTTCCCCACTGGTCAAGATGACAAGATCGTAAGCTTTTTGCGTTAATTCACTAATAGCCTCGGGGCTTAATTGAGCGAGACTGCGTTGGTATACGTTTAAACGTATCACACGAGCTTGGCGCTGGGTTAAGGTATCCTGTAATAATGCGCGTCCACCGACGCCGGTGATCAACAAAATATTTTTATCTTCAATATGATTTAATTCATCTAAGCTTAATAAACCTTCACTGTTATAATGGTCCTTTGGTGTGATAACGTGTCCTAAACCAAGTTGTTGCGCACAACATTGTGTACTCTTGCCAACAGCAAGAATTTTGGTATTTGAAGTTAATGTCAGTTTTATCTCAGGCCATAAAGGTTCGATGTACCTCACAGCACTGCGGCTGGTGAAAATGACTCGGTGAAAATATGGGATTGATTGTAATGGTGCGATACTTGCTGGTACGGCATCAATCGACAACATTGGCACACAGTCTGCTTTAGCGCCCAGTTGAACGAGTTGGTGTTGTAAACGACTATGGCGCTGGGGGCGAGTAATTAATAAATTTAAGCCTTTTAATGTTTGACGATCCATTGTTTATTATCTCCCATAAATCATCGCTAATATTTCTTTGGCCCCTTGTTGCAATAATTGCTCGGCCACACTAATGCCAATATCAGTCGCTTGGGCTTTTGTACCACTCGCGTCTCCAAAGAGTAAGACACTCCCATCGGGCTTACCAACCATTCCTCGCAAATGCAGTTTATCGTTTTGGTCAACACAATAGCCAGCGATAGGCACTTCACAGCCGCCATTAAGGGCTTGGTTCATAACGCGCTCGGTCTGAAGGCAAATCGCGGTGGACTCATCATGGAATACGCTTAATAATTGCAACAAGTCTTCATCACGTTTGCGGATTTCAATACCTAAAGCACCCTGCCCGACCGCAGGCAAGCAAAGATCGGCGCTTAATTCCTGTTTTATTCGCTGCGCTAAGCCGAGGCGTTCAATACCGGCTTTTGCAAGGATAATAGCGTCAAACTGCTTTTCATCCAATTTTTGTAAGCGAGTGTTCACATTGCCTCTTAAGGGCTTAAAATGCAAGTGTGGAAACTGTGATTTAAGCTGACAGGTGCGGCGTAAACTGGAGGTGCCAATAACACGCTCTGCAGGCATGTGTGCTAGTGCATCAAACTCATTTGAGATAAAGGCATCGAAAGGGGTGGCACGCTGCGGCATACAAGCAATCGTAAAGTCATCGGCAATTGCTACGGGCATGTCTTTCATTGAATGCACGGCTAAGTCAGCTTCATGATTTAATAAGGCATGCTCTAGCTCTTTGGTAAACAACCCTTTGCCACCTTGTTTCGCTAATGTATCTTGCAAAAATTTATCGCCTGACGTACTTGTTGGGACTAATTCAACCGTTAAATTTGGATAATGTTCTAAAATTTTTTGTTTTACAAAATTTGCTTGCCAGAGTGCTAAAGGGCTTTTTCGTGTCGTAATTTTTAATTTTTTTTTCATTTTTGGTGTTTTTCCTAAAAAACTTTCACTTTTTTGCCTATTTTAGCATTATTTTTCATTTTTTTATTGCACAAAAAAAATATATGTAAGAAAATGCACTTGCAATTTTTATAGAACTTAAACATGGAGAAATAACATGCCAAGACCTAAAAAGACAGCTGCAAAGAAAACTCGTGCAGTTAAAAAAACTACTCGAGCAACAACAGCTGCTCGTAAACGTAAACCTGCTGCTGCTATGAAGGCAACGTTGCCTCATGTAGCAATTGCTAAGCAGCTTGCTGCTGCTGATAAGGAGCGTACTAAACAACATCAACAAATGAGTAAACTCCATGAGAAATTAGTGGCTACTTTAGATAAAGTGAAAACTAAAGCTGCTAGCGATGCTAAAAAGCTACAAGCTCAAGCAACTAAAGCAAAAGCTAAAGCTAGCAAAGCTAAGGGTAAGAAAACCGCTGCGGCTAAAGCAACGGCTGCTAAAGCTCGAACTGAGTTAAAAGCGATTAAAACGGAATTAACAGCTGTACAAGCTCAAGCAAAACGAATTGCTGATGAATTCAAAGCTGCGAAGCTTGAAGCGGGCAAATTCGCTGCTGTTGACAAAGGATGGGCAAAGCTTGTTCAGGACATTGAAAAGAAAGCGGCTAAGAAAACAAAAACAACGAGCAAGAAGCGTAAAACAACCGCTAAGCGTAAACCTGCTGCTAAGAAAGCAACAAAAGCTAAAAAAGCACCTGTAAAGGCTGCTAAACCAGTTGCTCCTGCTAATGACACGG
Source organism: Gammaproteobacteria bacterium (assembly GCA_021773295.1). GTDB lineage: Bacteria > Pseudomonadota > Gammaproteobacteria > UBA1113 > UBA1113 > JAJFKI01. The sequence goes on from JAJFKI010000091.1 coordinate 14,618, forward strand.
TCAAAGAAGCAAACTTAGCAACGACTGCGTAACACGCTTTTTCTTGAAACCGCAGTGGCCGTTTATTTTGGATTTCCAAAATAGATCAGCCACTGTGGTTTTTTCTTTTTATACCCATTCCTGAAGACCAACTTAATTCAAAACGATAGCCAACAATGAACTCCATTATTGGCAGGTAACGCGCTATAATTAAGTGAGACAACCTTTAAAGGGAGCATAGCCATGGCCAAACTACCAAAGTTCAGTGAACTCACCGATGTGAATAAATTAAAAGAATTTGGCTCTTCCATTGCCAGCCAAGCTAAAGTCGGAGAAATGATTGATAAAGTCAAAGCCGGCGCTAGCCAGGCTAAAATGGGAGAAATGCTGGATAAAGTCAAAGCGGGTGTTGAGTCCGTCACAGGTAACAAAAAAGAAGAAGCAGACACTAGCGGCGATCCCATCCAACAACAATTCAACGAATTAGGCAAATCCTTAAAACAAGTCATAACGCAACACAAGGCTCAATCCGAAGCCATCAGCCAATTGAGTAAACAAGTGAAACAATTGCATGGCTTACTGCAAACAGCGATGCAGAGCGAGGAGGCTGAAGAAGTGGAGGAAACCACGGACGAAAATGATGATTTTCCCCCAGAAGAGACTGAACAATAATCTGCAGCGCAGTAAGGCTAAGTATTATTTTAGCGTCTTATGACATAGGGATTGTTAATCGTGCCAGCGATGGACTCCATACCGCAACAAATAAGGCCGACAAGACCACCCACAGCAGCCTGTACCATATCACAAGTAGGCCATAATGGTACCGTTGCCGGCCGTATATTCCCACTGATCGCTGACACAGATTCTTGCGTAGTAAACCATATGGGATCACAATCACTGATGCCATAGTTATGGAACCGGACGGGAGAACCATCGAAGCAACTCGAGCAACAACAATTTAGCCCGGCACCCGTAACCCAACCAGTACCAACCCCACATGCTGTCCAGCCAAGTGTGCAAAGCAGCATATAAGACCAATCAGCCGCACTCAATCCACAACAACATTCTTCTAAACAGCAACAAATTTCATTCTCAACCTGTTCCCCATTGGCCGCAAGTGCGTCATTAGCCTCTGCATCATCATCAATCAAATCAATATTTAGATTAACTGGTTCTGGTGGCGGTAACAAAGGCGTTTTCTCAGTGTCTGCTTGCGGTTTTGGCTTTTTTAAATGGTGTTTAAATGGGTAGCTTTTTAAACTAACCGTTAGTACATCCTTTTCTTGCCCTTGAGTGCCTGGTATGGGAAAGAAGCGGGAGATGTTGACTGCCGAAGAAGTAGAAGAACTCGCTGCACTCGCAGGGGTATCGCCATTGATACTTGCATAAGGATCCAGATCGCGTCTGTTTTTCATTGTAATCTCCGGTAATCTTTAATGGACTGGGATCTACCCAGGAATCGGAATAAAAATACTACAATTAAGTACATGAATCAAGCTTATTAGCTTTATTTTAATACCCTCCACCCACAAGGAGGAGGAAATTGGAAACTTATACTTATGCGAATGTCAGTAAATCATTGCAAATGCGCCACTAAGCAAGGGGCTTGATACATCGATTGGGCGGATTTGGCGATTGTCACAGGGACATCGGTGAGGATGAAGCGTTGGGGCAATTGATCCTTAATATCCGCTGTCGATACCACGGTTCCTTTGTAAGTGATTCTAAGCACTTGGCCTTTATTCTTCTTAAGAATTTTGCCCAATTGCCGGTATTTTTTCTTGGTGATACTGATAATGAGAACAGCGCTGTTACTGCTGGCATCATGACCCACACAAAGTTGGGCTAAATCATTTTTTGCCAGGATTAAACGATCACGACCTGCGGTAAACATAAAACCAATTGAGGCCGCAATTGCCGAGTTGGTCGTCAGTAACAATAAGCTAATGGCGATAAATTTTCTTAGCCTCATAGTGCATCCCCACCTGTTTCACCCGTTCTGACTCTGACGACTTGCTCTAGGGGGGATACGAAGAGTTTACCATCGCCAATTTTGCCTGTGTAGGCGGCTTTTTGGATGATTTCAATTAAATGCTCCACTTGATCATCAGGCGCAGCCAGTTCGATTTTTATTTTTGGTAAAAAATCGACGACGTATTCTGCGCCGCGGTACAATTCCGTGTGACCTTTTTGGCGACCGAAGCCTTTGACTTCGGTAATCGTCATGCCGGAGACCCCATGATCCGCTAAGGCTTCACGAACATCGTCCAGTTTGAAGGGTTTGATAATGGTAGTGATCATTTTCATGTGTGCTTATGCTCCTTTTTTCGGTATTGTTGATCAGACCTAAGGGCTTGACAAGGCTGCATTTGTGAATATAATTTAAATTATATTGCACATAAGCCCTGTGGCACTGGAAGTTACAACGCCTGCCACCTAAACTATGGGTAAGTCATGAATTCGTAAAAAAGGAATAGTCTATGTTTGATTCTAAAGTCTTTGAGGATGTTGCCAAAAAGCTCGCAGATGCCCTGCCGCCCGGTTTGAATGATTTAAAAAAAGATATGGAAAAAACCTTCCATAGCATTCTACAAAATACCTTCAGTAAATTGGATTTGGTCACTCGTGAAGAATTCGATACACAAGTTGCCGTCCTAGCGAAAACGCGGGAAAAATTGGAAAAGCTTGAAAGGCAAGTCGCCACCATGGAAAAACCGCACATCAAAGTGAGCGATTTACCCTCCGATTCGGATCAATAATCCAAACTCCATAAGGACGTATCATGTCCATAGCCGTTGTTTACAGCCGTGGTGAGCTGGGTATCACCGCGCCTTTAGTCACTGTCGAAACACACCTTTCCAATGGTGTGCCAAAATTAAATATTGTTGGCTTGCCAGAAAAGGTTGTCAAAGAAAGTAAAGATAGAGTGCGCTGCGCCATTTTAAATGCGCAATTTGAATTCCCGAATCGGATTATCACCGTTAATTTAGCGCCAGCAGAATTACCCAAAGAAGGTGGGCGTTTTGATTTAGCCATTGCCTTGAGTATTCTGGCTGCCTCTTTACAAATTCCGCAATCACCCTTAGCCCAGTATGAAATTGCGGGTGAATTAGGATTAACGGGAAGCCTGCGCCCCATCAGCGGCATCATTCCCTTTGCCATGAGTACTAAGCTTGCCGAGAAACAATTAATTCTACCGGCGGATAATGTCGAAGAAATTAATATTATCGAGGCATTGCCCTACTTGCCAGGAAATAGTTTGATGGATGTATGCCAAAAAATCATGAAAGATTATTGCGACACAACGCAGGCTAAGTTAAATCCTGTGGACACCATCAGCGCTTTAACGATGTCTGACGTAAAAGGTCAACAGCAAGGTAAGCGTGCTTTGGAAATTGCGGCGAGTGGTCACCATAATGTTTTAATGGTAGGCCCGCCCGGTACCGGTAAAACCATGTTAGCGTCACGCTTACCCAGTATCTTGCCGCCCTTAAGTGCCCAAAAGGGCATTGAGGCTGCATCAATTCGATCGGTTTGTCGTCATACGGTTGAGGCAGATCATTGGTTAGCAGCTCCCTTTCGCCATCCTCATCACTCTGCTTCTAGTGCCGCCTTAGTAGGCGGCGGTAATCCACCAAAGCCTGGAGAAATTTCCTTGGCCCATCATGGTGTTTTATTTTTAGATGAATTGCCAGAATTTAATCGCCATTGCTTAGAGAGTTTGCGAGAACCCTTGGAATCAGGAAAGATAACCTTAGCAAGAGCCAATCATCACCGCGAATATCCTGCGCAGTTTCAATTAATCGCTGCTATGAACCCTTGCCCCTGTGGCCATCATGGCAACCCTGCCGGTAATTGCCGCTGCACCTCGGATCAAATTCAGCGTTATCGTTTAAGGATCTCTGGCCCTTTGCTCGATCGTATCGACCTGCAATTAAAAATCCTGCCCATTAAAAAACAAGCTTTGTTTCAAAAGGCAGATCCTAATAGTGAAACTAGCGCAAGCATTGCAAAGCGCGTCTTAGCAGCCAGGCAAAAACAATATCAACGACAAGAAAAGCTCAATGCCCACTTAAGCACAAAGGAAATAGAACACCATTGCGCATTAAGTGAAGACTTGCAGAATTTTTTCATTCAAGTGCTGGATAAACTGCAATTATCCAATCGCGGTATTCATCGTGTGCTTAAAGTTGCGAGAACAATTGCAGATTTAGATCACTCCGAAGACATTCAAGAAAATCATATAGCCGAAAGTTTTAGTTATCGGATTAGCTGGGGATGACGATGTCGGGACAGGCTATCACCGTAGCTAGTCTCTGCTTTGCATTTTTGATCTGTGCAAATACGGAGTCTTTTGCCGTACCACCTAGAGCACGATGTGCCTCAACAACAGTTTCTGGGTTTAGCGAAATATAAACACTCTCTTTAATGTTTGGATTAAAATTTTGATAGTCTTCGAGGCTCAGTTGATTTAAATAGAGGTTATTGTCGATGCAGTGCATGACGATATTACCAGTGATTTTGTGAGCTTCTCTGAAAGAAACCCCTTGTTTTACTAAATAATTTGCCAGCTCTGTCGCGTTGGAGTAATCTTCGGTGACAGCTTGATGCATTTTTTCTTTGTTGAGCTTCATTGTTTTTAGCATGGCTGTGTAAATAACAACAGTGTCTTCGACCGTTTTGACGGTATCGAACAAACCTTCTTTGTCTTCTTGTAAATCTTTGTTGTAGGCTAAAGGCAAACCTTTTAATACCGTTAACAAACCGATTAACGAGCCATACACTCTGCCGGTTTTTCCTCTTGCTAACTCTGCGACGTCTGGGTTTTTCTTTTGTGGCATCATGCTACTGCCTGTGCAAAATTCATCGGACAAAGCTATGAATGAAAATTCTTGGGAGCACCAGAGGATAATTTCTTCGCTGAGTTTTGAAAAATGCATCATAATCAGTGAGGCGTTAAAGAGAAACTCTGCCACAAAGTCTCTGTCGCTGACGGCATCAAGGCTGTTTTCATAAATACCGTCGAAACCTAAGGCATTCGCCACATAATGTCTATCAATTGGCATACCACTGCCTGCTAATGCACCGGCGCCTAACGGGGAAATGTTGACTCGTTTAAAGCTATCCATCAAGCGCTGTGTGTCTCTGTGAAACATATTAAAGTATGCCATGATGTGATGAGAAAAACGCACAGGCTCAGCGCGTTGCAAATGTGTGTAACCCGGCATGATGACGTCAATATTCTCTTCTGCCAAGTCTACAATTACTTTGTTTAACTCATTTAATGCCTTGATTAACTGTGTAAGGTGCTCTCGCAGATAAAGATGTAAATCTAAAGCCACTTGATCATTACGGCTGCGGCCCGTATGTAATTTACCCGCTGTGTCACCAATCACTTCATGCAGCATTCGTTCAATATTCATGTGAATATCTTCATCGGACAACTTAAACTCCAATTTGTTTTGTTGTAATTTTTGTTGGAGTGTTTGCAACCCGTATTTTATGGTTTTTACTGTTTCAGCCTTTAAAATATTACATTGCCCCAACATGTCTACATGAGCCAAACTACCGAGAATATCATAATGTGCTAACTGCTGATCAAAATCGATGGAGGCATTGTAAGCTTCCAATAGTTCATTGGTGTCTTGTTTGAATCGTCCGCCCCACAGTTTCATACCTATAATTCCTTCTGCTGATTAACGATAGCGTTGATTTGTAATGGCAACCCCCAGAGTTTAATAAAGCCTAATGAAGCAGCGTGATCAAACTGATCATCTGCCTTATAGGTTGCTAAGTCATAATCGTACAGTGACTGCTTTGATTGCCTGGCTATGACGGTCGCATTGCCCTTATGTAATTTAACTTTTACTTCACCACTTACAGTTTTTTGTGTTTGATCGATAAAGGCATTCACGGCTTCAAATAAAGGCGAGTACCATAAGCCATCATAGACTAACCTCTCAAACTGCTGCTCTATGGTCTTTTTAAAATGCATGACATCTCGTGTTAGGCACAGTGATTCTAAGGCAAGATGTGCTTTGATTAAAGTAATGGCGGCAGGTGCTTCATAGATTTCTCTTGACTTAATCCCGACTAATCTATTTTCTACATGATCGATTCTGCCAACACCATGCAAACCTGCTATGGTATTAAGCTTTTCAATCAATGCATGCAGCGGCAACTGCTCGCCATTTAAGTGCGTCACAACCCCATGACTGAACGTTAACTCTATTACTTCTGCAGTGTCTGGTGTGTTTTCAATAGACGCTGTTAATGCATAAGCATCTTCTGGTGGCTCATTCCAGGGATTTTCTAATACGCCACACTCACAGCTTCTTCCCCATAAATTTAAATCAATGCTGTATGGGTTGTTTAAGTTAATGGGCAATGGGATATTATTTTTTTCGGCATAGAGAATGGCATCTTCTCGACTCATGGGACATTCTCTGACAGGCGCTACGATTTTTAACGTTGGATTTAGGGTTTTTATTGATACATCAAACCTTACCTGATCATTACCTTTTCCCGTACAGCCATGAGCAACTGCGCTGGCACCGACTGATGCGGCAATATCCACAAGTACTTTGGCAATGAGCGGTCTTGAAAGTGCAGAAATTAATGGATAAACACCCTCATACAGAGCATTAGCTTTTAGGGCCTTTGCTAAGTATTGTTCGGAGAATTCTTTTTTCAGATCGGGAATGTACGACTCAACAGCGCCGACTTGTAACGCCTTGTCTTTGATGGCTTGTAAGTCTTTGCCTTCGCCTAAGTCGACTGCTACAGCGATGACGTCATAGTTGTATTTCTCTTGTAGCCATTTTATCGCAACTGATGTATCCAGCCCACCGGAATACGCTAATACGATTTTTTCTTTTTTCATATCAAACCTCCTTTAATAATTTAATCATTATTGCTTTTTGTGCGTGTAATCTATTTTCACTTTGTTGAAAAATTACAGAACTAGAGGCATCGGGTAGCGTTATACTCACTTCTTTACCTCTTTCCATTGGCATGCAGTGCATAAACACCGCATTTGGATTTGCCTTTTCTATCATTGCCTCATTGACTTGATAACCACTAAAATATGCCTCATCACTCTTGTCAAAACCCATACTGGTCCAAACATCGGTGTAGATAGCATCACACCCATGCACAGCTTCTTGTGGATCAGAAAAAGCCTTTACCAACTTGGGTTGTTGTAACATAGCCAACACCTCAGCATTCGGTTTATGGCCATTTGGACAAGAGTAATGAATGTTTATTCCCAGTTTATTGGCCAATAGCATTAAGCTATGCAACACATTATTTCCATCACCAAGGTAGGCAATGCTTAATCCCTCTAGTTTAGAAAACGTCTCTTGCAACGTTAATAAATCTGCAAAGGCTTGACAGGGGTGAAATAGGTTACTCAAGCCATTGATGATTGGAATCGTTGCGTATGCTTGCATTTCAGAAAACACTGCATCATCAAAGGTTCTTAGCATCATGGCATCACAATAACCTTGAATCACTCGAATCAAATCCTTTGGCGCTTCTGATTTTCTGGTATTAGACACACTTTCAATGGCATGCCCGCCCAATTGATTCACTGCCGCTGTAAAACTAAACCTCGTTCTTAAAGAAGGTTTTTCAAACAGCAAAGCTACATGTCTACCCTGCAATAGGTTCGATGAAAACTGTTTATCCTGTTTTAAGCGCGTTGCTAACGCTAAGATTTCTAAAATTTCATCTTTATTAAACTCATTACCTGTTAATAAATGTTGTAGTGTCATGCCACGGCCTCTAATAGTTGTTTGCTCTTACACAAAGTACCAATACCCGTCTTTGTGAATAATTCTTCAAGTAGCACATGCGGGTGTTGACCATTGAGAATATGGACTTCACTCAAAGCTCCAGCCAGCGCATCCAGAATTGCATTGACTTTAACGAGCATACCTCCTTTAACAGTTTTTTGTTGAATCAATGTCATTAAACTCTCGCTATTAATTTCTGATAGCACCTGGTTATTATGATCATAAATGCCATCTTGATCGGTTAAATAAATTAACTTATCAACCCGTAACGCATCGGCCAAATAACTTGCCGCGTAATCAGCATTAATATTCATGGCATTGCCCTTATCATCCACGCCAACAGGGGCAATGATAGGCATTAAATCACTCTGTTTGAGATAAGGCGCTAATACGCTGGTATTAATTTTTTTGATAACCCCTACTTGCCCATGCGCTTGACTGTAATAATCACACTGTAATAATTGATTATCCGTGCCCGCCAAACCTACGGCATTAATATTTATACTATTTAATTTCCTCACTAATAATTGATTAACATGGCCACACAGTACCATTTCAATGATTTTCATCGCGGATGCTGTTGTCACTCGCAAGCCGTCAACAAAGCCTGCCTCAATATTATTTATTTGCAATTGCTCGTTAATAGCCTTGCTACCACCATGAACAATGATAAGGTTAATCCCCGCTTGTTTTAATAATTTCAAATCTTCACACAGGCTTTCAATCAATGCGTCATCATATAAAATCGATCCACCCAACTTTATTAAAAATGTTTTGTCCTTAAAGCCATTCACATAATGAATCGCATCAATGATCATCGATAACTGATTCATGTTAAATACTCCGCATTAATGGTGACGTATTTCTCGGTTAAATCGCAGCCCCAAGCCGTTGCATGCTGTTTTCCATCATTAAAATGAATATCGATAAAAATCGTGTCTTCACGCATTTTTTTTCGCAAATTATTGGGTGCTTCATCACTGACTAGTGCTCCTTTGGAAAATAACGCTAAGCCTTGGATCACAATGTCACAATGATTGATTAAGTCTTGAGAAACCATCTCACTGCCAACTTTCGCCAGTATTCTTCCCCAGTTGGGTGATTCACCATAGATGGCCGTTTTAATGAGCGGGCTCGTCGTAATAGATCGCGCAATTTTTTTAGCCGTCATTTCTTCTGCTAAGCCCATAACCTTCACTTCAATTAACTTAGAAGCACCTTCACCATCTCTGGCAATGCTTTTTGCCAGTGTGATAGCAATTTCTTCCAAGGCTTGATAAAAGATAGCAATATCACTCTCATTGCTTAAAGAAACCTGACTCATGCCATTTGCTAACATGAAGACACCATCATTAGTTGATGTATCCCCATCAACACTAATCATATTAAAACTTTTATCACAGACTTTTTTCAACATACCTTGTGATTGCTCCACACTCACTATTGCATCCGTTAACAAATACCCCAGCATGGTTGCCATGTTAGGATGAATCATACCCGAGCCTTTACAAATCCCTGTGATTATCACTGTGCCTTGGCTCAACTTTATTTCTTTATGCACCGTTTTAGGGACTAAATCTGTGGTTAAGATCGACACCGCAAATTTTTCCGCGATATTTGTAACACTGTTAACGAGCATTGGCATCGCTGCTGTTATTTTCTCAACCTCAACTTGCTCACCTATCACCCCCGTTGAAGCAATTAATACTTGCTGACTATCGCAGGAAAGTTCTGTGGCTAAGCTGTCCACTATTTTTTGATTATTAATAACGCCTTGTTGACCTGTGGCTGCATTCGCTTGACCACTATTCGTAAGAATGGCTTTTATCTTGCTAGAAGGTAGTAGTTCTTCACAATACGTAACGGGCGCAGCCTTGCATGTATTCTGCGTTAACACAGCTGTTGCCACGCAAGGGTCATCTGAAATGATGACCCCGAGATCAGGTCGATAACGTCTCACACCACAATTAACCCCGCCAGCACTAAAGCCTTGTGGTAATTGCGTTCTGAAAATACCTGCTCCCGGCGTCATGACATCCCCCCTTTCAATGTTAATCCCATGTCGATAGGAAATTGATATAAATGATTAATGTTTTCGATGGCTTGACTGGCGGCACCTTTATATAAATTATCAATCGTGGCAAAGACAAACACTTTTTTATCTTGAACGTGATAAGCAATATTAACGCCCGCAGTGCCCACAATGGTTTTTAAGGACAACATACTGTGATCTTGCTGAGGTGAGCCCTGATTAATGGCGGCAAACGTTGCTAAAGGATAATCTTGATACGCTTTTTCATAAGCAGCTTTGACAGCTAACATCATTGCCTCATCGTTGAGTAGTGATTTAGCATAAATCGACATCGCAATGCCTTGTTGCAATGGCAGCATCTGCGTTACCAAGCTAATATCACAGCTTTGAGCGGTAAATTGTTGTAATGCGTTTACTATTTCTGGCGTATGTTGATGTTGCCCTATTTTGTAGGGGTAAAAGTTTTGAGATAGCTCGGCAAACATTAAAGCTGGTTTAGGATTTTTCCCAGCACCGGAGGCGCCTGACTTGGCATCAATCACAATAGTCTCATTGGCAATAATGCCCGCTTTTAATAAAGGGATTAATGCCATCAAGGCGCAAGTAGCATAGCAACCTGGATTGGCAATCAACTGATGACAAGCTGCTTTATTCCATGGTGATAAGCCATAGTGCGCGCCCGCGGCGTAACTACCCAGTTGATGCTCTAAGCCATACCATTGCTTTAGCTCCCTTTGAGACAATCTAAAGGCGCCGCTTAAATCAATCACTGTCATTTTAGTTGACGCCAATGCTGTGACAATTTCAATAGATGCCGCTGCTGGGGTTGCTAGTACTAATACATCGAATTGATATTGCTGGGCTTGCAGCTCATTGAGGCTATAAACAGGAATATGCTTTTCCATGGCAAAGGGCATCGCCGCATAAAGTTCGGCCTGAGACTTTCTGGCAAGAATACCTGTTAATGTCAGTTTAGGGTGCTGCTCGACTAATCGAGCCAACACGTGACCGGCATAACCTTGAATGCCGCATAAACAAATTTTTATCTCTTTATCCATGAATAAATACCCATATAAAAGCGATTTAACGCATAAATAATCATATTTTATGAATAATATGTCGATGCAACTCTTTTGTCAACGTTTTTGTTTAATTATTTACATTTTTCTATATAAAATGCATAATTATGCAAAAATCGAGGAGATAGGCATGGCCAAAGAATCACATTTAGCACTCACTGATGATTTAAGAAAGTTACTCTTAGACGGTGAAGTCACGACACAAGAAGATATTTGCACCGCACTAGAAACCCTAGGACATGCAGTGAATCAATCGAAAGTATCACGCTTATTAAGAAAGGTTGGGGCTGTTAAGTCCAAAAATGAGCGAGGGGAAATCGTTTATCGCCTGCCTCATGAGCCAGCGCCGCCGACCACATCCAGCAAATTATCCAGCTTAATCATTGACATTATCGCCAATGAGACAACGATCATCGTCACCACCAGCCCTGGCTCTGCACAGCTAATAGCAAGGATTTTGGATTACCATAAAAAGAAATTACACATCCTCGGCACTCTCGCCGGGGATGACGCAATTTTTGTAGCACCGGAATCGATAAAAAATATCGATGCCGTTACTGAGTCTGTCCGAAACTTATTGTTTTAAGCTGCTCTTTTGGCTGATCTTCCTTTGTGGCTTGTGGTTGACGATGATCAAAAAGCGCCGCAACTGATGGACCACTTGTCACTGCGTGCACTGGCTGAGTCCGTTGATTCACCGCCTGATGAGCCTGACTAGCGGCTCGCTTTAATGCTACTTTCCGAAGCGGCACAGAACTTTGTTCATTACCATTATTTAACATACTACTACCTCATATAATTAATAGTTATTTAATATTAAAACTATGCGATTATATATTACTTAGCGTCAGTATGCAACTATTGCACACATTCTTGACCCCTAACCAGCAGGACAAGCTCACTGGCTTCAGCTATAGGCATATATATTGACTCCTGCTGCATCAACGATGTAGATTTAACTGTATTATTCAATTTACAAGGTAACTTCATGAAATATCGTCTTTTGCTGCTCTGTGTCGTTTTCGGTTTATTGACCGCCTGCGCGACATCAACATCTGTGCCGCAGGGCAAATCGTTGAAGAGCATGACGTCGAGAAACTTGCCTGCATTTCAGAAAGTAACAGTTAATGGGCCCTTTACCTTGCGCATTGCCCATGATACCAATCGTTATCGCATCCATGCTGTTGGTAATCCTGATGTATTGAATAATACAACGGTTGTTTTAAGAAACGGCGGCTTAATCATTAAAACTAACGCTAAGTTTAAAAACACGGATGATAAAGCAACGCTGATTATCTATGCACCCTATCTGCAAGCATTACATGCTAAAAACACTCGGCAACTTTACTTAGAACAAACCGGTGAATCAAAGCTACTGATAAGCGCTGACTCTGGTGAAGTGAATAATGTAAACCCCATGGGTGAGCACGTAGAATATGATTTGAGCGGTACAGCTAATTTAACCGTTAATTGCCTCAATACTGATGATGTTACCATCAACGCCACGGGACAAAGCCACATTCAATTACCTTGCATGCACGTCCATCATTTAAGTCTACACACGGCCGGCACAGCAAATGCGATTGTCAATGGCCAAGCTCGGCGTTTAGAGTTAGACATGGCGGGTAAAAGCCGTGTGCATTCAACGTCGATGACATCGGGTTCTACCCAAATCCAAGCAAAAGACAATGCTCAAGCCACCATGAATCACGTCAATATCGGCATTATGAATGTAACGGCACAAGATCAAGCACAAACTTTCCTGCAAGGTACCATGAAAAAATTAATCACGAATACTAAAGGCAATGCTGATGTAACTGTGAGTGAGTCTCATGTTAAAAATCTTGAAACTAACACTGCCGGTGCATCAGGCATTGAATTACATAATATGCAGTTTGATCACTACAAACTGCACGCACAAGACAGCGGTCATGTGGTCATCGCCGGCCATGCACGCCGTTTAGATGCAACGCTGGAAGACAAGTCAAAACTCAATAGCATGTGCTTGTACAGCCGCACTCTCTTCATCGACACTGCCAACGATGCGCAAGCCAAAGTGCGTAATTATTATGGCTTAAGCGCATTAGCCAGTGATCACAGCACGATTTTTTATTATCAAGATCCGAAGATGGTCGCTGAATATTTACGAAAATCCGGCTCCGTGTTGCGGATGAATGGCTTGGTTCAGTTGCATTGCTAATACCATCATTGATGATTAATTGACAACCTAGGGAGAGTAACATAAACTCCTCTCTTAATTATAAATGAGGTAAAAAAATGAGTTCAGAGCAAAACCCTATTATAACGTTACTAGCGTCTACCGACGCAGACACCGGTTTTTTACTTAAGAATCCCGAATCATTAAAAATGATGACGCCCGCTGATTTTAGTGATTATGCAAATGGCGTGATGCGTCCATTAGTCGATAAAAACTCTGAAGTAAGCTTAGCTGAAATACGCCCTATTAACGCCCAAGCAGTACAGCAGTTACTTCAAGATTTCTCAGAAGAGAATAAGCCCGGTGCCATTATCTTACGCCATGGCGAACAATGGTCATCAGACGAGACTGTAAGAAACTTAAACGCTGATGATCCACTGAAAAAAATTAGAATGATGCAAGCAAAACATAATGAATCCGATCCAATTAGTCTTAGATCGGCCATTGAGTTTTGTGGCACGCTGTTGACGTTTTGTTATATACAAGCACAAACTGGAGTTACGTTTAGCGTTGAGCACTCTCGTAATCAAAGAGCCGCTCAGCCTGCCATTGCGCTTGCAAAGTTTTTACAATGCGGTGCTATCAATAAAGAAAGATGGGACTGCATAAACTACTCTAATGATGACACATTAATAGCAGAAAAATTACCTGCAAAACATAAAGGTAAATTGCCTTGGGATAAAGATCTTGTCGATGCGGTTGTTGGGAAAGAAGGTACTTATGAGGGTATTTTAGGTGACATGGAAGGCTTTCTTAAGGAAACAAGCGATACTATTCCCATTATTATCACCCACACCCAGCAGATAAATGCCTTGTGCCAACAAATAAATACCTTATCTGAGTCTAAGGTGCTGCCTGTTGATGAACGTCTGGATTATTATGGTTTACTCCCTTGTAAAACTAAAAAACCAACATTTATGACTGATGGTTTATATGTTAAAAACGAAAGCTTAGAAGATACGATTAAACAAGTACCAAGACCGTTTTTTCAAAAGAGTAGCAGCAGCGAGGCAGGATCCCCCAACACGCCTAGTACAAAACCAACTCCTTCAAGGTAAAACACATTTACGTGCATATATATAATATTGTTAAAAATCAAGTGTTTAAACTTCTTGTAATGCTGTTGCTGTACATTTTTTTCGTGTTCGCTGTTCGCGACCAGCGAACACTGGTGCTATACTTCTTTTGAGTCATCAAAGGACATTAGTAAATGTTAAAACCACAAGATTGTATTATTTTAATTAAATTGATAGCAAACCCTGATATTTCTTGGTCTCAGCGCCAACTAGCCAAATCACTATGCATCAGCCTAGCAGAAGTAAACGCTGGCATAAAACGACTAAGTAGTGCAGGATTATTAAGAAAAGATAAACAAGGAAAACTTTTTCCAAATATTATCGCTGCTGAAGAATTCTTAATAAGTAGTATTAAGTTTTTTTTCCCTGCTAAATTAGGTGAATATACTAGTGGAATTCCAACCTCAATTGCTGCTCCAATATTTAAAGATAAAATTTCTTTTGGGGATAATCCTGTTCCTGTATGGCCTGATGCAACAAGTAGTACGAAAGGGGTTGCCTTGGATCCTATTCATCCATCTATACCAAAAGCTCTAAAAAATAACTGGGACCAACATTTTTATGAGATACTTGTCTTACTTGATGCTATAAGATCTGGTCGAGCACGCGAACGTGTCATTGCTATAAAGCTTTTAAAAGAAAGGTTAAAACATGCAAAATAACAAAACTATTAAATTAGCCAATATCAATATGCTACAATTTGTTGCAGATAAACTAGGAAGTTTATGTAATGAATTGGTGTTTCTTGGTGGATGCACAACAGCACTTTTTATCAATGATGAAAATACCCCAGATGTCCGTTACACATTTGACGTTGACTGCATTGTAGAAGCAACTTCATTAAATGATTACCACAGATTAGAAAAAAAACTACAAAACATTGGGTTTAAGCAATCTTTACATGAAGAGACCATCTGCAGGTGGCGCTATGAAGATGCGATCTTAGATTTAATGCCTACAGACAAAAAAATTCTCGGCTTTGGTAATCATTGGTATAGAGAAAATGCAAGAGATCGCTGATTCTGATGCCATCAAATTAGAAAGTGACCTTTCGAAAGCAATAAAAAACCACCCTAAGAAAATTATTGTGCTTACACACGTTCCCCCATTCAGAGAAGCCTGCTTATACCAGGGGGAAGTCAGTGGCGATGATTGGCTACCCTTTTTTAGTTCAAAAGTCATGGGGGATCTATTATTTAAATATGCTGGAAACAACCCCTCTATCAATTTTTTAGTTCTATGCGGGCACACTCACAGTAAAACATGTTACCAACCTTTAAATAATTTAATCGTCAAAGTAGGGGGTGCGGATTATCACCACCCCGAAGTGCAAGAACTGATTTATATCTAAACTAATGCCTAAACAAAGTTTGAATGGTGTACCCAGAACACGATTTCTACGCGGCGGTTGTAATAACTGCCTTTGGCAGTGCGGGTGCTAGCAATGTCATGAAAACCGGATAAGCCTTTGAAATGCATTCGTTCTAGGGCGATGCCGTGGGCCCAGAGATAAGTAGCGACACTTTGGGACCATAATTGTGATAAGTGCATTTTGTGGGGAGCATCGCCCACTGAATCTGTGTGACCAGCGATGTCTAAGTTTACTTTTCCGAAGGAATTAATCACGTCGACCACTGCATACATTAATGGTTCACCCTTATATTTAATTTCCGTGCTATTGGGTAAAAAGATTTTATCGGCGGGGATAATGATTTCCACTAAATCACCCACGTGGACGACGTTGATACCATTGTGTTGTAAAAATTCGCTGGGCGTGACTGATTGTGAGCCAATAATTCCACCTAAAACGATAGCACCGGCTGCCATACCAAAGGGTACGCCTATGGCTGTATGAGTGATAGCACCTCCTAAGATACCACCACCCACAGCACCTGCAACGGCGCCCTGTTTACCCGGCGACATCGCTCGTGGATAGGCACCTGCCACTGGTGGTGGATGCTTGTCGGCACAGGCCACTAAAATGATAGCAATGAAGAGTATACTAATAATGCTTTTTAATTTAACAATCACACTAAGATCCCGGGATTACGTTAAAAATAACGTTAACACATTCTCGATGTTAGTGGCTAGTGCTGATGCTGAACCGCCATCGCATTATATGAATCCGGTACGCAACCCTCATCAAAATTGAGTAACCCCAAATTTTCTTCATCGGAAGTGGCATCGCTACTACTCGAGGCTGCTTCGACATCAATAATGCGTGCTTCTTGCTTTTTCGGTGTATGAGCATTGAAGACTAACTGCGCGAGAAAATAGCCAAATAATCCTTGGAGAATGGCCGCAGGCCATGAGCTAAAACCAAAGAGTTCGGTTGCAACAAACCAAGCACTCACAATAACGTTGAAGGTTTTTAACGATGACGCTAAAAAGACTAACACATCTTTTGGGTTTTGCACCGCTTGGAAAAAACTGGACGTGATATTGTTCAAGCATTTTTTGGGAGAGCTTTTTGAAACATTAAGCATTGGCGGTAATAATTTATGGAACGCAGGATAACCATTCCAAAATGCTAATAATAACGTTAACCCAAGGGTACTCCAGCGAAACACCGTATCACCCAATTCAATACCCGAGCCTAGTGTCACATATTTATCAGGATTAATATAAACGGGCATTTTTAAAAACTTAACCCAATTTAATAAAATATCGTAGCGACCAAATTCATAGGCTACAACAAAAGCCGTCAAGGTACATAGGCCAAGTTTGACATACTGCCAATTACTTGGATGCTCGCCCAGATAGTCCTTCATGACTTGACCTAAGTTATCGTCTCGATAATTTAAGCGCGGTAATTCTGACAACATCCCAATCGGTAAATAGGCGACGCCCAATGACGCGCCAATTCCAAGGCCAACCCAACTACGAAAATAAGCCGCTGTCAGCGCTAATACACTAATCCCCGCACCCATGGTTTTAACCGTCGCGCAGCTAATGATTGCTAAACGATTACCTGCATCAAGCACCCGCCTGCCACAACCTCTTTGCAACTCTTTAGGCACTCCCACTAAATCATCATCACCAATCACTTCTTCAATATCTGGCAGTGGTGGTGGTGATTCTTCTCGTTGTCGGTTAGAAATAGAAAAACTAGCAGTGGATGAGAAGGTAAACAAGAGTACAAAGGTGCTAACAATCCCAAAGACAATATTAATTAGGGCCGAATCTCTATCACTGAGGGTGTCATTTTCTAGACTAGCAATTTCTTGGGTATTCTCTCTGGCTGACTCAAATTGTAGGACGAAGCCTTTGATGAAGCTATAAAAGAAGAAAACTAAGAGTGATTTAGTACTGACATTTTGCCAAATATACTTTAAGGCGTTCCAGAAATCTCGCATTGTTCATATCCCCCCATATATATACCCAATGAATCTTGGCGTATGATAACCAATCTCATCTGAAAAGCAATGCTTATTACACTTTTTTTTGGATAAATATTAGGCTTTTCTGACTGTTTTTTGTAAAACTTCTTCGTACATCGAGAGGAAGGTGGGGACGAGTACTAATATGACAAACATACCAAAAGCCAAGCCAAAACAAAGGGATATAGCCATTGGGATTAAAAACTGCGCTTGACGAGAGGTTTCGAAGAGTAAGGGCGTCAAGCCAGCGATAGTGGTCAGCGAAGTCAACAGCACAGCGCGTAAGCGTTGACAAGACGCTTCGACGATGGCGGCTTTGCCCTCGAAGCCTTTTTTTAGTACTTCTTTGTAGCGCACCAATAAAATGATCGAATCATTAATAATAATCCCTGACAAACCAAATAAGCCTAGCAGCGACAATATCGTCACATCATGTCCCATGACTAAATGCCCAAACAACCCTCCGACAATACCAAAAGGGATCACCGCCATCACTAATAATGGCCAGCCATAAGAGGCAAATACCCAGGCTAAAATTAAATAAATTAAAACAACGGCAATAATACCGGCATACTTCATATCTGATAAGGTTTCACTTTGTTCTCGCGTGCGTCCACCGATGTCATAGGTCACATTATATTTTTTCATAATATTCGGCAAATAGTTTTCCAAAATATCTGTTAAAATTTTATTACTATTACCAACGCTTGGATCAACGCGACCTTCTAACGTAACATGGGATTTAGTATCTACATGGCGCAGCGTGTCAAAGCCACGATGTTTGTCTATCTTCACTACTGACATCAACTGCACAAAATCACCAGCAGGCGTAATAATCGGCAATTTATCTAAGGTCATTAAAGAATCTCGCTCATTATCAGGGAGCATGGTCCTGACTTCTACTTCTTCATCCGGCAAATAATAAACTTGGACAATTTCCCCGGTAAACGCCGCTCGCAACTGTCGACCAACATCCGTTGTAGTTAAACCCAATGCTTCACCTGCTGGCGTCAAGGAATAAATAAATTGTTCTTGGCCATAAGGTAGATTATCTTCGACGCCGCTAACACCTGGATATTTTTTCAAAATACGGGCTAATTCTAATGCAGCTAGTTTTAATTGCTGAGTGTTGTTACCAATTAAATTTATTTCCACATCTTGCCCGGGTGGGCCCGCACGACGTTGACGAATCGTAAAACTTGCAACTTCGGGTGGCAATGAAACTGCATCACTCCAGGCTTTAATAAAATTAACATTGCTAATTTTTCTAGAGTCTGGTTCTGTTAATTGCACCTTGAGTGCACCATACTCTTCACCCTCACCAATTCTAAACGCGCCTTTATTGACGTAGGCTAACGCCGCAACCACTAATGATTTACTATTTTTTGAGAGTTTTTTATTAACTTGCCATAAGGTTTTTTCGGCTTTTTTTACAAACTTTTCTCGATCACTATCGGAAGTGCCCGCTCTGAATTGAATATTAGCTTCTATGATATTGCCCTCGGGATCGGGGAAGAAAGTAAAATGCAAACGCCCCGTCATCACAATGGCCGTCATTAATAATAAAATGGCCACTAAAACACTCATCACAATTTTTCTATTGCTCAAAGCCGTATTAATAAAGCTTCTAAAGCGAGTTTCTCTAAAATGGTGGAAGGCATTATCAATTCTTTCTCGCCATGGATACGCTTTATGGGTTTGAATCTTTTGCATGCTGTGGTAAAGGTGGCCTGGCAAGACTAAAAAACATTCGATGAGTGAAGCGATAATAACGCAAATTACCACCGTGGGGATGGCCGTTAAAATGGTACCGATGACACCACGGATTAAAAACAAGGGAATGAAAGCACTAATGGTTGTTAATGATGATGCCATCACTGGCGCAAACATACGTTTAGCACCCATTTCAACCGCTTCTAAAATAGGCGTGCCCTTTTGAAATAGAGTAACCGCCTCTTCCCCAACGACGATCGTGTCATCAACGATGATCCCCAATGACATAATAAAGGCAAACATGCTCACCATATTAATCGAACCACCTAAAAGACTTAATATGCCTAGTGTCATCATAAACGAAACAGGGATCCCAACGCTCACCCACCATGCGACTCGATGATCTAAAAATAAAAACAAAATAATTAAAATCAGGATTAAACCGCTTAAGCCATTTTTTAATAACAACATGATCCGTTGATTGATGAGCACCCACACTTCATCAAACACATGCACATTGACGCCTTTAGGTAAGGTAGGAATAACTTCTTTTTGCCATTGTTGTAATATTTTGGCAGATTTTAAGGAATCAGAGGTCTCCGTGCGCCTTAAAATCATTTCAACAGCAGGTTTACCTTGGTAGGTTAAAATAACTTCGCCTTTTTGTGATTGTAATTCCACCTCAGCCACATCTTTGACACGAATGATACGACCCGTGCTATCACTTAACAGTGGCAAATTTTCAAAACCTGTGATGCTGCGTTGTTGTTGTAAGCTGCGTAATTGCCGCGTAGTTTTACCGCCACCAATGTCCCCTGCGGGCAAGTCAACGCTAAAGGCTTTTATTTTTTTTGCGACCTGCGTCAATGATATATTGAGTTTCGCTAAACGCTCGGCAGGAATTTTAATCGCGATTTCTTGATCCGGTAAACCGATGACATCAATTTTTGCAATGCCCCTATCCAGCAATTGATGCTCAAATTTTCGAATCAATGGTCTTAATTCATTAAGGTTTTGACTGCCCGTGATAATGACGCTTGAGACTCGCTCAAAATTTTCATCCTTAGTAATTTTGGTTTCTTCAATATCCGGCGGCAAATTGCGCACCAGTGAAACACGCTCGCGCGTATCCTCTATGGCTTTTGCCATATCAGCACCTTGCTCAAATTCCAAGGATACAGAGCCTACATCTTGCGTCGCCTTAGATTTCATTTCTTTGAGATAATCTAAATTGCGTAATTCTTTTTCTAGTGGATTAATGATGGAACGCTCAATATCATCGGCTGTGGCGCCTGGCCAAATGACTTTGACGGTGACAAGATTGACATGAAAGGTTGGCATGAATTGTTTATTAAGGTGTAATAGTCCCCAAGCACCTGCTGCAATCATAAACCACATCAACAGATTCGCCGCCACCCGGTGGCGTAAAAATATGCTCATCAAATCCTTAGCGCGGCCATAGCCCACAGGGGTTCCCTTATATAATCATCCCTTACGAGGCATCATTGTATCCTTGATAGTTGCTGGGCATCAAGAATTACAACGCTGTATCGGACTATACCCTATACCCACCCAACGCTGCGGGACATGACACACTGATGGGTCCAACCGCCCGCCTTGCTTGTGGCGCATACAGCACTGGGAATTGTAGGGATTCACTTCTCGGGATTGCCCGCCTTGGTGGTGGTGGCGGTGGTGGTGGTAGCAGCGCAGAGGCTTGGCAAGGTACTGGCTTGAGCTCTATGTTTTTTTTGAAAAATCTAGGATAGTCGCGGGTTGCTTTTTTTTCAGGATTGAAGCAATCCAATTGTGTTTTAAAACCTCGCACTAAGATAGAAAAATCATCTCTCACTTTTAAATGGGCGATCACTTCTTTCACATACTGCAGCATCAATGCACTGTAATTGTCGGAATTGGGATTGAGCGTATTAAGTTTTTTGACTAACCACTTTGCATGCCACTTATGGTCACTAGACAGTGAGTTATGCCCACGCTGTGTCATCTCGATAAAATAAACAAATTTTTCATGCCGCTGTAACATCGTACACCCCCTATGGACATACACCGGTAATCTGCATACGAATAATATGGTTATATCTTAGGTTTAGCATAGAATATTAATTTATGCAATTTTTCTGTAATAAATACAAAGAGATATGGCATATACCGTGAGGAATCAACATGTTTTTGCCAGGTTGGCCATTATGTTGTCATTTGCAAATTTCGAGGAACTTGGTACATTGCGTGGAAAAATAAGTCAGGGAATAGTTATTGACATGAGATCACTCACTCTCTTATTAACGCTCGGGATCATTTGGGGCTCTGGTTATACCATTGCGAAGTTTACGATCGTGCAGGGCGTGCCGCCGCTAGGGTATGCCTTTTGGCAATCCTTAGGACCCGCGTTATTAGTAGGCTTTGCCGCCAAAGCGCAGCAGTGTGCGCCTAAGTTTGATAAGCAACATACCTTGTTTTATTTCATTTGTGGTTTATTGGGGATTGCTATTCCCAATACCAATATGTATTTCATTGCAGCGCATATTCCGGCGGGGATATTAGCAGTGATGGTGAATACAGTGCCAATTATTACTTACCCTTTGGCGTTGATGTTTCGCCAAGAGAAATTTGATGTCTTACGATTAACAGGTGTGATACTAGGCTTTGCAGGGATTTTTTTTATCGTCGTGCCACACCCGCATTGGCAACAGTTTTCCTTTAATGGTTGGGAATTATTAGCGTTGCTTTCACCTTTATCCTTTGCTTTATGTGCAATTTATATTACGGCTAAGCGAGATGTCAACGCGTCGGCATTGACCCTATCCAGTGGGATGTTAATCACATCGACGATTTTACTCTTACCGTTATTAATTTTTACCAATGATTATTATCAATTATGGCCGCCTTTTAAAATTCAAGACTATTTAGTGATGTTAGAAATTTTATTATCAAGCCTTGGCTATATCTTATTTTTTAAATTACTGAGTCGCGCCGGGCCGGTGTACTATAGTTTGGTCGGTTGTATTGTGACCTTGACTGGGTTAGTGTTGGGATGGCTCGTCTTTACCGAACAATTGAGCCATTGGAATTTTTTAGCCGTGGCTTTAATTTTACTGAGTATTTATTTAGTGTCTAAACGCCAGTCTGCCGCAAGAGAAGGAACGTAAAATGGATTTTAATATCATGCAATATGTATCAGGGCCAATGGCTACCTTATCAATGATCATTCTTGCTATTAATGCAATCTTGCATGTGGTGTTTGCAGGCGCCGTGGCACGAGATGCTGGGGATTTAAATAAAACCGGATTTAAACTAGCCTTGGTATCCAGCATGACTTGGGCTTTCGCCACCTTGCTAGGTGGCGTGTTTGTAGCAGCAATCTATTGGGTGATTCATCATTCTAACTTAACCATTTCAACGTCTCGCAAGCTGTCGGGAGATTAGTGGCTAGGGGCTGATGGTGAATTAACCGAGGCTGTACAGGATGATGAAGATGCTGCAAGCGGTGTCGCGAACAAGCCCTGGTTTGAAAGAGTAACAGATGAGCTTTCATTTTCTGAACTCTGGGAAAACAACTGTATTTGTGCCTCACTCAACGTACAGTCGCTAAAAAATTCCATCCGATCGCTGCCATTGCCGCACAATGCCTCTAATATCCACTGTTTGTGTGCACTGTTCAGTTTGCTGCGACAAAACAAAAGATATAACTCGTTTGGGTTATAAATTAAGTCGCCTAGTTTATTTTTTACCGCAGTTAAAATAAATTGTCTATGTTTGTCAGTCAGATGCTTATTGGCAAGTAAGTTACATAGATCCTTACGTGTATCACACAAGCCCTTTAATTTATTTTCCAGTGTGTTCAATATAAACTGCCTATTTTGATCGGACAGATGCTCATTACCAAGCAAATAATTGATATCTGTAACATCAGAAACGTAGTCCACAAGCTCATCTTTTACAGCATTTAAAATAAATTGCCTCTGTGCGCCGCTCAGTGTATCGCATTCAAGATAATAATATAGCCCAGACAAATTCCCGCAGCAACTCCATAACGTGTCTTTCACTGCATCCAAAACATTCTGTCTTTGCTCGTCAGTCAGGTACGTATTACGTAGTACACAAGACAGCTGAAGGTTCACTATGGAATGCCGCTGCCCCTCGTCCTGCATCAAACTCTCTAGCTTGTCCTTGTCCTTCACCTTATTCCAAACGAACTGTCTTTGTGTATCATTAAGCTTGCTGTTGCCGAATAACTCGCTGAATTGTTTAGCAGAACCCATCCAGCCTTCTAGACTATCCTTAATCGCGTCCCAAATGAGTCGTCTGTGTGTTTCTTCCAGTTTACTATTGTCGAATAAAATATTGAAATCATTAACAGAGCCAATTATGCTCCCTAATTTGTCCTTCATCGTACTCAGTAAAAACGTTCTATGCGTATTGCTAAGGCATTTGTCAAAGAGTAAATTACAGAGCTGCGTAAAATTTTGAATCCAGTCACTTAACTTAGGTTTCACTGCATCCAAAATTAACTGTCTTTGTGAATTAAGCATGGAATTATTGTTGAGAAACAGAGCAAGCTCGTGACCGCTGTTTATCACCATCGTTAAGCGACCAATGACCGTATTAAACAACAGAACCTCTTCGGGCTCGAACGGAACCCCAAAAATAAAATAGAATAACCTGAGCGAACATAATGCATTTAGGTTGATGGCAGGCTTGTTTAGGGCAGTTGCGATAAATTTTTCTACCTTTTCATCAAGTCCTACCTGCACTATTAGTAACCGCGAGTAAAGGTTGGGTAGTAAATAGCGCGGATAAGAACGCTTTAAACCTGTCAGCGCTGGGCCATCTTCATCAGTAACGGGTTGCAATAACCAACGTAATAGCCGTGATAAGTTGCGCTTAAAACTTTCTGACCATTCACCTGGTTTGACTAACAAGGCATGTAGCAACATGCGATTCACTTGGTAGGTAGAGACATACAAGCGTTCTTCTAACACGCGAATGCGACCATCACCTTCTTGTAAAAACACAACTTCCTGATTATTACTCTCCCAGGCTGCTAACATTTCATCCGTTAATATGGAGGGGTGTCGTTCACTGTTTGCCCCTAAGGATTGGATGCGTTGCCATGCTTCTAAAAATCTTGTGTCGACGTACGTTAAGTCCTTAGGCAAACAAGCAAAAAAGTTGACGGTAATCTCCGTATGCAGCTTGTCTTTAAACCCTGTTTCTTTTGCATTTAAATCCTTTTTAGCGGCTTGCAATCCGTCGGTAACATTTACCCTCATTCCCGTGTTTAGTAATGCTTGATAATAAACTAAGATCTCATACGCCAAGGTTTCACGACTCGCTTTAAAGCTCGCCTCATCTTCCCCGCAGATCAGCATACTCTTAGGATAGGCTTGTAAGCGTTTTAAATCATCGTCAGCCGTTAGCACACCACGCAATACTGCCATCGGGATTAGCGCTGCAGTCTGTATCTTCTCCTGTATGGACTGTATGACAAGGTTTCTTCCCAGTTGTAACAGTTGCTCTGTGACGCTATCAATAACCTTGTGCTGTGGCACCAAGTTCAATACCTCTACTTGCAGCTGCTCCTTAGCAGATTGTGCCAAGGGTAATGTCTTATAGGCGAAATTATCTAACTGCTCCTTGATAGCTTTCTCAACTTCAGGATGTGCTGGGTTTAAACCAAACTCAAGGCAGTTAGTGTTCAAAAATCCCCGTAACTGTGTCTCCCAAGAAGCCTTACTTCCATGCTTGGCCGCCTGCTCGGTTAGAAACGCAATCACAGGGCCTTGTTCATCACTGCCTTGCCGTTGACGCGCCAACCATGCTAACCGCGCGTTAAAACTAAGGCTGGCAAGCTGATCATCCAAGTACACATTAAACAAGTTATTAATCGCCGTTTCTATAGAAAACACCGCTTCACAGGGTTGCCCTTCTTCATCTAAATAACGGGCATGCAATCCCATGAGCAACGCATGTTGCTGGCCCGTGGCGCAAAGGGTACGTTGCTTCGCTACTTTTTCAAGTTGTTTATCTAATAGCAACAGATAAAGCCCGCGAATGCGCTCGGCAATGCCTGGCGCTGCTGACGTGTTAGTAGACTCGTTGCTTGATGCTGCGTAACTGCTGCTACTCGCAGCACCTTGGCGACTGGAGGATGCCACAGCCCTGAGCGTTTCCTCCTCGGAGGTATTTGGTTGCTGAGCGGTACTCATGTCTGAAGACGCTGATGAAACCCAATGTGTATCATCTAACAGGGCCGCACAACACAAGTGCAACGTTTCTGCCGGGCTAGCACTGACCGTGTCATAATCTTGCTTGTGTGCATCATAAATCACATTGATGCTCCAGCGCTCATGGTCGTCATTCCAACCATCCATTCCTGGGTGTCGATTAATGAAAGCCTTCAGCTGCAAAAACACGTTGTGGGTCGTGGTGTTATTCATTGTTTCCGTTGGGCTCTGCGCATAAGCCAGCAAGCGCTCTATGACCTCAAGGGTTTGAGGGCATGCTACCTTGAGCGCTTCTCGCTTGGCAGTCGCAATGGTTACGTCTTTCTTATTTGCTAAGCTCACTAAGTGGACCCCGATAAATTCAAGCAATAACGTTTGGGTTTTTGCGCTATCAAACCCGGCGGGAAGCGCTTTCGTCCCAATATAACGCTCGCGCAACAACCTTAGAAAACGCGCTGCCGTGGCTTGAGCTCCCAGATTATGGGTGCTCTGGGTATTGGATATCAAAGACTGGATGGCTTTTTTCCCAACGGGTTCTTTCATTCTCTCTCACCTCTTTAATTAGGGCGTAAGCCCTACATGCTGTAACTGGATAACCGCACACGCTGCAAAATCCTTTGCTGTACCTCAATTTAATGCGGATTATAAACAATGCTTGTGTAAAAAACAATCGATTTACGCTAATGACGATTTTCGTGATTTAAAAGTAATATTCTTTCTACTTTTGTCATAAACTCCCTTGACTACTGTAAAATATACCCCATAATACACTAATATCACGAAAAACGTGATTTAGAGGTAATCATGAGTTTATCAAGTTATATTAAAAAAATTAGACAGCACGGCGAACGGCATTTTACTTTAGAAAGGTTAATGGCAGATATGGGGCTTTCTAAAAATGCTGCGCTGAGTGCTATTTATCGTATCAAAAACCAAGGCGAATTAGTTTCACCGCTAAAGGGTCTATATGTCATTGTGCCACCAGAACATAAGTTGCAGGGTTGTATTCCCGCAGAAGAACTTATCCCAATGATCATGAACCATCTAGGCGCTGAGTATTACGTTGCATTGTTGAGCGCTGCTGGTTTTTATGGTGCTGCTCACCAAAAGATATTTAAATTTCAAGTGATCACTAATGCTAGGATTACCCACCCTTGGGAGTTTGGACAAATAAAAATTGAAGTTATACGCAAGAAAGATTTATCAAATTTACCACTCCAAGATTTTACCGTTACCACAGGCTATCTAAAGATAGCAACGCCTGAATTAGTGGCGTTAGATTTATTAGAATATATCCACCGCTGTGGTGGATTAAATAATGTTGTTACTGTGTTTTCCGAGCTTATAGAAAGCCTTGATGCCGATAAATTAATAAACCTGGCGACCAACACAGGTGTTGCATATCAACTGCAGAGAATAGGATATATATTGGATAACATTGAATTAATGGATGAAGAATCAGCTATAAAGTTTATTGCCAAATTAGCTGATTATGTATCCCAAAACAAACCAAAATATTTACCACTATCATCTAAAATTCCCAAAAACAAATTTCCAAGATGCAAAAAGTGGAGAATAGTAATCAATACTGAAATAGAGAGTGATTTATGATCCCAGAAATATATGTTGAACAATGGAGAAATTCTAATGGGTGGCAGACGCTTGCACAAATAGAGCAGGATTTAATTATTTGCAGAGCATTGGTTGATTTATACAATAACGATCATATTAAAAACAGCCTGGTTTTTAGGGGCGGAACTGCGCTAAATAAGTTATTTTTAAAACCTCCTTCTAGATATAGCGAAGACATTGACTTTGTTCAAAAAAATGCTGATCCCATAGGGCAAACAATAGATATAATTAGAGAAGTGCTTAAGCCTTGGCTTGGGGAGCCTAAATGGAAAGTGACTCAGAGAAGTGTAAAGCTGATCAATAAATACGAAGCTATCAACAAATTACCCTCTAAATTAAAGTTGGAAATTAACACAACAGAACATTTTCAAGTGTTGCCTCTAAGAACAGAAAAATTTGATGTTGAATCTGATTGGTTTAGTGGGACAGCAAATATTGCTACCTATGAGATTGACGAATTAATGGCTACAAAACTTCGTGCATTATATCAACGTCGTAAAGGTCGCGATTTATTCGATCTATGGTATGTAACAACCCAAAACCTTATTAATTTAGATCGAGTGATAGATATATTTGCTAAGTATTGCGCGAATGACAATATAACTATTTCTCGTGATGAGTTTATTAAAAACTTAGAATTGAAAAAAGATAATCAAGACTTTCAGTTAGATATGGATTTTTTGCTACCACAGTATCGTGATTGGGATTATGAAAAAGCATATCGCTTTGTTATTACAAATATTATTGAGAAGTTACCATTCTGTGCTGGTTCCGGTGAATCATGAGTTGTTTTTATTTAAATAATTGGGTCAATTGACTCATCCGGGCTATACTGAGCTAAATATTGAGTTAAATGAGTCAATAAAAGCCCCCCTCTAAAATAGCAATTTATCGTAATAGGATTGAAATATTTAGCCCTGGGGATTTTCCGGGCCCATTAAACACTAGCAACCTACGACAAGGCATTACCTTTCTAAGAAACCCTGCCATTTGCAAAGTATTCCGAGAACTTGGTTACGTCGAGAAATTAGGCACAGGCATTATCACTATTTTTGACAGTTATGAGCAACGCGGTTTGAAAGCACCAGAAATTATAGAAGGTGATGGTTTTATCAAGTATATAGCCGTCACACTTAGTTAAACAAGGTTTGATAACCAAACAGGGAAGTGGGCGCAATGTTAAGTATACGCTTAAAGAAAATTAAGCGGGGTAAAACTCTCTGTTAGTTCACCACCTGATTCCTTTTCGCTGTCGACCATTACACGCATCATCGCCGAATAGTCTTGACTATTCCATGATAACACCTATAATAGTCAATATTTAGTGGAGCGTATTACGACTATGGAACGACTCTATCAAAAGATTATTGAGCAGCACTTTGCTGAAAATCAACAAATGCTTTTTATGGCGGGTCCTCGGCAAGTCGGTAAAACCACGCTTGCTAAATCTGTCCACTCGCTATCAGAAAATTTTCACTACTTTAATTTTGACGTAGAGCACGATAGGAATATTCTCCTGCGTGGCGAGGAGGCGTTGTTGAATGCAATGAGTTTTCAACAAGTTCAAGCTGAAATACCACTTCTTGTCCTCGATGAATTTCATAAATATAAGCATTGGAAAAACTTCCTGAAAGGATTTTATGATCAGTACAAATCTCAAATCAATATTTTAGTAACGGGCAGTGCAAAACTGGATATTTTTAAAAGTGGTGGTGATAGTTTGATGGGCCGATATTTACTTTATCATGTTCACCCACTAACTGTTTCTGAGCTTTTAAAACAACCCCTATCAGAGTCATTAATACATGCACCAAAACAAATCGATCAAACACAGTTTGAAAATTTATTTCAGCTTGGAGGGTATCCGGAACCATTTATTAAAAACAATTCGCGTTTTTCATTGCAGTGGCGCAAGCTACGCAGGCAACAATTATTCGAAGAAGATATTAGAAATTTGACTCAAGTTCAAGACATTGTGCAGCTAGAAATGTTGGCACAACTCTTAAGAGAACAAGTAGGCCAGCAAATCAATTATGCAAGCTTAGCGGCAGCAATAAGAGTATCTGCGGATACAGTGAGTCGTTGGTTAAATATACTAGAGAAATTTTATTATTGCTTTAGATTAAAACCCTGGAGTAAAAACATCAAACGTTCGCTCATTAAAGAGCCTAAAGTTTTTTTATGGGATTGGGCTGAAATCAATGATGTTGGTGCCAGAGTAGAGAACTTTGTCGCTAGCCATTTACTGAAAGCTACTCATTATTGGACGGATTATGGCTTAGGTGAGTTTGAGCTGCATTATCTAAGAGATAAAGAAAAACGAGAAGTGGATTTCTTAATTAGTAAAGATAACAAGCCCTGGATTTTGGCAGAAGTGAAGTCTTCCGCAAATCATGGTATCAGTAAAAATTTATATTATTACCAAGAACAACTCCAAGCTCCCCATGCTTTTCAACTCGTTTATAATTTACCTTATGTGGAAAAAGACTGCTTTGATTATAAAAAACCCGTGATTGTGCCATTAATCAGTTTTTTGTCGCAGCTTATTTAGAGAGCTTAGTAGGGAGCACTAATATGACTATACCCGTCACACTTCAAAATGCGTGATTCATGATCGCGTTGGCGAATAACGCTGGAATGGATGGGCGGTATTTACTGGAATCTATTGGCGGAAAAGACTGGAATGGCTTGGCGAAAAGAATGGAATATGCAACCGTTTAAGACGCAGGTAATAGCCATTCTATTGGCAAGTTTTAAACGGTTCCTGGGGGCAAAAAGCAGCCGGCAGAAAATCGCATTTTGAAGTACGATGGGTATAGTTTAACGTTTTTATCAAACAGGTCGTTTTCCCTTTCCTTTATTTTCTTTAGCTTTCTCGAGGGGAGCGCCGATTGTTGACGAAGAAGCCGTCTGTTGTGAAAAAAACGATACGTTGCAGCTCTGCTGTTCAGCAGTAGAAGATAACGATGCGGCAGATGTTTGGGAAAAACTTTGATTTGAACTTGCGACAGAGCTCATCTTATTGCCTGTTGCTTGTAAAATGATGGTTTTTTGTTTTTCGCTCAAAAATTCAATCAGAAACGGGTGATCCAGAAACTCTTTGAGATGAGAATTATCTTGAATAAAGCCTTCTAATTTTTCTTCCACTGCATCCAAAATCAGCCGTCTTTGTGGGTTACTCATGTAGATACTTGTAAGTAAAATGTAGAGTGCCTGACTATCTGGAATCAAGCTCCCAAGCCTTTCCCTGACCGCATCTAAAATCATCTGTCTTTGTTTGACGGTCAAGTACCTGGGCTCACGCAATAACATTCTGAGCTCCAGAAAATTTTGAATAAAGCTACTTATTTTTTCTTTTACCTCATCCAAAATCAACTGTCTTTGTTTTTCTGTCAAGTACTTGATGTCGAGCAAAGCCTCGAGGTGGTAATTTTCTTGAATGATATTCCCCAACCTACTTTTCACCGTATCCAAAATTAACTGTCTTTGCACGTTAGTCAAGTGCTCGTAGTTGAGCAAATCCTTGAGATCGTAAATACCTAGAGTTTTCCCAAACTTTCCTTGCGCCGCACTCCAAATTACCTGTTTTTGATCGTCAGTCAAGCACTCACTGCCGAGCAACTTCTTGAGATAGTAACAATCTAGAGTTAGGTTCTCTAACTTTCCTTTCACCGCGTCCCAAATTATCTGCATTTGATTGGCGTATAAAAACCCCTCATCGAGTAAAGAATAGAGGTGAGAAAAACTTGTTATCAAATCCCCTAAACTTCCTTTTACCAATTTCAAATTTACCATTCGTTGTTCATAAGTTAGTTCCGAATCGGTAAGTAAATTGAATCTGGTGTCATTAACATCTTTACGCTTAGGCAGGCCAGCAAAAAAGTTTTCGGTAATCTCCATATGCCGTTCTTCTTCAAAACGCGCTGCGGTAACTTGGGGCTCCTGACTGTAGATGCTCTGGGTATTTTGTGCCTGGGACAGGATAACATTTTCCTCAACAGAATCTTTCATGCTCACTCACTCCTTTATTAGGCTCGCTGGTTTAAGCCTTGGTCGCCCATTTGTTTTGATAAACTTATTAAATTGCTGATTATAGACGACTGCCGCCACGAAAACAATTGGGATTTAGATTTGAATCTCAGAATGTATGGTTAGTGCTCAAGGAGAAATTCGATATGATGAAAAAGGTATTCAATATATTGTTTATAAGGTGGATGACATGCGCTATACCCATCGTACTTCAAAAAGCAATAGCATTAATCTCGCATTTTGGAGTGTGGCGGGTATATACCCATTACAGATGAAAATGCGGAATTAAGGCGACTTGATTTTTGTTACCTTTGAGCGTTCGAAATGCAGGTAATAGCCGGTCTATTGGCAAATTTCGAACGTTCAAAGGGAGCAAAAAGCAATAGCATTTATTTCGCATTTTCATCTGTGATGGGTATATATGCGAATCAAAAGTCGAAAATGCCTAGTCCCAATCCATATCGACTTCCTCTTTGTCTTTTCTGCAAAAAACTGAAGAGTAATATGATTAATGGATTGGGACTAGGCATTTTCGACTTTTGATTCGCATATATACCATCCTGCTGATGAGAAGAGTATTGACGAACAGGTAATGACGATTGATTATCAAATTAGGGTTAAAGCGGGTGACAAGTTCCCTCATTCCGGTTTATAATAGCGCACTTTTGGTGGCGGACTTTATACCAATATTCGATTTACAAAGAAGTTTTTGTTGAAATTTCTTTGTAAATCAATAAACTAAGCTTATTTTAGGATGGGTGAGTCCTGCCTTTGACCTGAAAATCGCCTGTGCGTTGCAAAGGCCATTTTTGGGCTTAATTGATCTGGAGGTGGTAATGGAAAATTACACAGACTATGAAGAGCAATATCTAACGCCTGATCTTTCGCCCGTGGTTGACCCAGCGGGTGAAACACCTATTACGATCAGCTTGATTAACTATACCCAGGATTCCATCACCGAGCGCAAAGATATTTCTGCTGCTGAGTGCCAGGAATTCTTAACCGGTGATTCATACACGTGGATCCACGTGCAGGGACAACCAAAGCCCAGCGTGATGATGGAATTCGGTCAAGCCTTTAATTTACACCCCCTGGCTTTAGAAGATGTTATCAATCTTGGTGAGCGTTCAAAGACAGAAACTTATGAAAACCAAGTGATGGTGATTTTGGGAGTGCCAACGAAACGTGGCAATAAAATCATTAATGAACAAGTGAGTTTATTTTTAGGTGATAACTTCTTGGTGAGCTTTCATAATGGTGAGCAAGATCCCTTTCGCGCAGTCAGAAGACGTTTACATCATCCACAAACCGTGATGCGTCAACGTAAACTTGATTATCTTTTATATGTGCTTATCGACGTGGTGATCGATCACGGCTTTCCAATTCTTGATGAATTCGATGACGAAATTGAGCAGTTAGAGCAACAATTATTAGGGCCAGAAGGGATTGATACCTTTCGTGCGCTGTATATGCTAAAACGAGAACTCTTAGTATTACGATTGAAAATCCGACCACAGCGCGAAGCGATTCGCATGCTAATGCGAGATGATAATGAATTATTAGAAAAAGAAACCAAGCTCTACATGCGGGACTGCTACGATCACGTGATTCGCTTGATTGACTTCGTGGAGATTTACCGCGACATGACATCAAATATGATCGAAGTTCACTTAAACCTCGTTAACAAGAAAACGTTTGTCTCAAATGAAGTGCAACGTAAAGCGACCGTGTGGGCCATGTTATTTGCGCCGTTGACATTCATCACGGGTATTTATGGTATGAACTTCATTCACATGCCTGAGCTCAGATGGAATTATGGCTTTGCCATTGTCATGGCCGCCATGGCCGGCCTTGGTGTCCTTCTAGCTTGGTTCTTTAAGAAACGTGCTTGGTTGTAGATTATACCGGATTCATTGCTTTGATGTGTTTGCTTGCGGCTAAGTATGCGCCGAAGAATCCTAACATCCCACCCAAGAGTAATAGCATTAATATTGATGTTATTTGCATGCCCGTTATGCCGAACGTAGACTGATACAAATGAGCTAAAGCAGTGATGGGGCGATTAAGCCACAATAAAATAATATCTACAAAAAACCACGCCATGATCGCACCGAAGATGCCATAGAACATGCCTGAGTAAAGAAATGGTCTGCGCACAAAGCCGTTACTGGCGCCAACCAGCTTCAATACTTTAATCTCATGGCGTTTATTTTGTGTCAGTAAGCGAATGGTGTTTCCCACCACTAAAATAACGCCTAAAGCTAATAACACGCCCAGTGCCCAAATACCCCGCTTAACTAAATCAACGATGGCATATAAACGCTTCACCCATTGCGTATCTAATTGTGCCTCATTAACAAAAGGTAATTGTTTTATCGTCATCATTAAATGTTGCATTTGCGCTTGGGTTTGTTGGCTGAAGATAGGCTGTATCTCAATAACCGGCGGTAAAGGATTTTTCGGTAAAGCATTCAAAGCTTCACTAAAACCAGATGAACGTTGAAATTGTTTTAAGCCCTGCTGTGGTGAAATGTATTTCGTCTTAGCAATGGTTGGCATTTTTTGTAACTTTGCTAGCACTTGTTGCGCTTGCTCTGGCGTTGTATCGACCTTTAAAAACAATGAAATATTCGTGCTATCTTGCCATACGTTGAGCAAGCCTTCGGTATTATGTAGTAATACTAATAACCCTGCCGGCAATGCCATAGAAACACCGATCACAGAAACTGTCAAAATTGTCGCAAAAGGTGTTAAGCTCATATTACCTAAACTACTAAGGCAAGCCTGTAGATGGCGTATGAAATATAAAATAATCGCGGAATAATATAGTCCGCCGCGGGGTGTTTCCGTCGAATCTGCCTGGCTATTGGTAAACGTGTTGGGGTTATTCCTCATGGGTTGAAACTCCTGAACTGAGCAAGCGTCCTTGGTGTAAGGTTAAAATGCGGTGATTCATGGTCGCGATGAGTGCTAAATCATGGGTCGCGATTAATACAGTGGCGCCAAGTGAATTAAATTGTTCGAATAGCAGCATGATTTCTTTTGATAAATCGGGATCTAAATTACCCGTGGGCTCATCCGCCAATATCAACGCTGGTTTATTTACCACGGCACGCGCAATACCTACACGTTGCTTTTCACCGCCGGATAACGCCTTTGGATAATTACGTTCTTTATTGAGTAAGCCGACTTTATCTAATGCGGCGCGCACCCGGCGTGCGACTTCTTGATGTCGCACGCCAGCGATGATGAGCGGCAAGGCGATATTATCGTAGACATTTCTGTCATTTAACAAATGTGGATCTTGGAAAATAATACCAATGTGTCTTCGATAGGCAGGAATTTGTCGATGACTCATTTTCGTTAAATCTTTACCTTTTAAATACACTTTGCCTTGGCTGCAACGTTCTATCAAAGCCACGAGCTTTAGCAAGGTACTCTTGCCCGCCCCCGAATGCCCCGTTAAAAAAACCATTTCAGCATCTTTGACGTCGAAGTTTATTTGACTCAAAGCTTGATGGCCATTGCCATAACGTTTATTAACATTTTCAAATGAAATCACTAGCCGTCCTTAGTCTCTTGGTTATTATTAAATAGCGCATTAACAAACTCTTTGGCGTTGAAAATACGTAAATCTTCTATCGCTTCACCAACGCCAATGAAGCGAATGGGGATTTCTAATTGTTTCGCGATGGCGAAAATAATACCGCCCTTGGCCGTGCCATCGAGTTTGGTTAGAGTGATCCCTGTCACATCAACCGCTTCATTAAATTGCTGTGCTTGTTGAATGGCATTTTGACCAATGGATGAATCTAGCACCAGCATGACTTCGTGGGGTGCTGTGTCTTCTAATTTTTTAATGACGCGTTTTACTTTTTTTAATTCTTCCATTAAATGGCTTTGAGTATGTAGGCGCCCAGCCGTGTCTGCAATCAACACATCGTATTGCTTGGCTTTTGCTGATTGATACGCATCAAAAATAACCGATGCGGTATCAGAACCTTGTTGTTGTGCGATGACGGGAATTTGATTGCGCTCGCCCCACACTTGTAATTGCTCGACGGCGGCAGCGCGAAACGTATCACCCGCAGCCAGCATCACGCTTTTTCCATCGGCTTTGAGGCGATTAGCCAATTTTCCAATGGTGGTCGTTTTACCTGAGCCATTGATGCCTATCATTAGAATGACATAAGGCCTGTGAGCAGCATCGATAGTGAGCGGCACACTGGTGGGTTCTAGGATGTCTTGTAATTTTGTTTGCAAGCTTGTTAGTAAAACTTGCGGGTCGCTCAATGCTTTGCGTTTTACTTGTTGGGTTAATTCATCGATGATGTCTTGGGTGGCAGCAACACCAACATCGGCAGTTAATAAGAGAGTTTCAATCTCTTCTAATAACTCGTCGTCAATGATTTTTTTGCCCAGAATAATGCGGCCCAAACCAGCGCTAAAAGATTGACGGGTTTTACTCAAACCTTGTTTTAAGCGTGAAAATAAACCTTGTTTTTCAGCAGCTTCTTCTCGTACCTGAGGCTGTTCCTCGGGCGCATCATTACTTTTATGTTTGAAAATTTTGAACATCGGTTTCTCTAGTGTATTGGAGATTTTGGGAAATAGATTACCATCCCACCCTCTTAATGGTCAATAATTTGATCGGGTAATGAGATTTCAATAGCCAGGGGTAAATGATCAGAGTATTGGTGAGGCATGACGTGGGTACTATTCACTACTAAGGAGGGGCTCACTAAGATATGATCGATATCTTTGCGCGGGCGCCAACTTGGGAAAGTATAGTGGGAGCTGGCAGGTCGCAAATGGGTTTTGCTCAAAGGTGAATGCTCGATTAAAAATGACATGGGTGCATTGAGATCGCCCATCAACACTACATGCTTATAGTGATTGATCAATGAGCTGATATAAGCCAACTGTTCCAAACGAGCGCGCTTACTTAACGATAAATGCATCACAAACACCGCCAAGGGCTCTGCCGGGTTACCCAATTCCATCACAATAGCGCCACGGCCTGGGATACGGCTAGGAAGCCGGTAATCTTTCACATCCGTAGGCTCATACTTACTAAGAATGCCGTTACTATGTTGCGCAAAACGGCCCAAATTGCGATTAATTTGTTGATGCCAATAAGGAAAGCCTGCTCTTATGGCAAGGTATTGCACTTGATTAAGATAATTACTGCGAACACTACCCGCATCGGCTTCTTGCAGGGCAACAATGTCAAATTGGTGTAACAAATTGGCAATTAATTTTAAATTATCCATCTTTGCCACATCGGGTAAAACGTGTTGCCAACTACGAGTAATATAATGACGGAACCGCTGCGTTGGAATACCACCTTGAATGTTATAACTCAATAAGCGTAAACGCTTTGGTAGAGGAGCTGGCTTTTTGTGCGTGTTATGTCGCTGCATGGTGGATTATCATAGCATGTTCATTGTTTTGCACAAACTATGTTGCCATTCCAACCTCGGGGGTTCGCATCTTGAAGTGCGATTGGTATATAATGAGCGCCCATTATCTTTGTTAGGGTTTAACCTTATGACGACACCGGTAAGTATCAATTATCATCAAGCCAGTTTTTTAACAAGCGCGGCAAAATTATCGCAATTGCCACCAGATACGGGGGTTGAAGTTGCTTTTGCCGGGCGCTCTAATGCGGGTAAATCGAGCGCTATTAATACGTTAACCAATCAAAAACGATTGGCAAAAACCAGTAAAACGCCGGGGCGTACACAACTCATTAATCTATTTGAAATTGATGCTGAACATCGTTTAGTAGATTTGCCCGGTTATGGTTATGCCAAGGTGCCCTTGGCCGTTAAAGAGCGTTGGCAAAAAACCTTGGGCGAGTACTTACAGCAGCGTCAATGCTTGCGCGGTTTAATTTTGTTAATGGATATTCGTCATCCTTTAAAACCTTTTGACAAAGACATGATTGAATGGGCCTTTGAAAGTCAACTCGCCACGCATATTTTGTTGACAAAAGCGGATAAGTTAAAACGCAATCCTCGCAATAACACCATGCAACAGGTTAAGTCGGCGTTAAAAGAATTTAAGCCTTTTATCAGTGTGCAAACCTTTTCTTCACTCGACAGAACAGGCTTAGATGAGCTTTATCATACGCTCGATACGTTCATGCAAGCCTCTGATTAATCATCTTAAAAACCCATAAAAAAACCCCGGCTTTCGCCGGGGAAAAAACAATATATCCGGCTTGGGGAAGACCGAATATAACCCACCAGAGAGGGGTGGTGGGGAGTACAAAAAATAAAAGTACTCATGATGTTAGACTGAGGTTTAGAATGATGGTTCCATAGAAAATTGTTAATTTGGGCTTAATATGATGATTTTAAAAAAGAATGGGGAGTGCCTTATTTTACGTGTTCATCGTTTCTAGTTGGGTCCGCCCAGTCCTTCGTAAACCTTAAGCGACAGGACGTCGCTT
>JAJFKI010000092.1 GCA_021773295.1 Gammaproteobacteria bacterium
TTTCAAGCGGGCTTTACCCGCTAAATCTTCTTTAACATCGAATTTATGCTCATAATTCACTTCAGGAATTATAATGTTTTGTCCATTCGCATCGACATTAAAGTCTCTCATGTAAAAAGTGATTTCACTAGCCGTGTTTGACGCTGAGATGGGTCCAAATTGCAACGGTATTTTATCACCTTCTCGCAACTTAAATCTTTTCAAGCTAACTTTCCACTGCATTTTACCTAAATCAAATGGAATAGCAGACGTCAAAGAGGCATTGTAATCTTTGATACTGATAACTTCACCATCGCCTTTGACCATAATTCTCGGGCCATTAAATTCATAGTTAACGGATTTATCGCTAACTTTGGCTTTCCAATTGACGGTAAATTTCTCGACGTTTGCATTACCAAAAAATGGATGATCTTCAAAAGCGACGGAATAAACAATGCTATTCCCTTTTATGCGATGCGTAAAACCATAAGACAAGCCAGATGCCGATAATAATGGCTGCACGATAACACCATTTTTCTTTAAGACAGCAACTGCCGCTGGTGTAACCGTTTCTTTCATATTAACGAAGGCATTACCTAAACGAAAATAAAACTTGCCATTGATATCTCGGCCTATGAGAATTGGCCCGTGTTTAATTTTGGCATCAAGTTTAAAGCCAATAGGGTTTTCAGGGAGTTGTTGTGAGCCCAGTAAAAATGCACCTACTTGATCTTTTGGTAAATAATCGATTTGTGCTATGAATTCTGTGGAAAACCATCCGCGCTTTATAGTAACAGTGTTAAGGGTTTGTCCCTTCGCTAAAAACGCTTGTATGCCGGCTTTTTTTGTTAAAAACCGTTCAATGCTTTTTCCCGTGTAATATGGCCAAACAAAGCCAACAAGAGCAATAATGATGACAGTAACGCCAGTAAAAACCCATTTACGCATGCTAATTCTCCTAAAGATAACTCGCTGAGTTGAGTGAGATTGGCTAGTATATACCAATCCTACTCCAAGATGCGAGTTTTATGCTATTGCTTTTTGCCCCCTTTGAACGTTTGAAATTTGGCAATAGAATAACTATTACCTGCATTTCAAACGTCCAAAGGGTACAAAAATCAATTTGCCTAAAATCTCGCATCTTGGAGTAGGAGTGGTATGTACCAATCAGCTAGCAGGAGACAATGCTGGTGCAGCGTGAAACCATGGCGTTTTTTCTTCTTGTTCGAAGCTAACGTATTCCCAGGCGGATTCGGTGGCTAATAATTTTCTGAGCAATTGATTGTTAAGCGCATGGCCTGATTTATAACCATCAAAAGCGCCTATCAGACCAGAGCCCAATAAATATAAATCACCCACGGCATCTAACACTTTATGGCGCACAAATTCATCATCGTAACGTAAGCCGTCTTCATTAAGAATGCGGTAATCATCCACCACTACGGCATTATCTAAACTGCCACCTAAGGCTAAATTCATTTCACGCAATTGTTCATATTGTGATAAAAAGCCAAAGGTTCTGGCACGGCAAACTTCTTTGACGAAAGACGTGCTAGATAAATCTAAAGAGACTTGCTGTGAAGAATCTTTGAAAACAGGGTGGTTGAAATCAATAGTGAAATCAATTTTGAAACCATTATAAGGTTTTAAGGCAGCGTATTTATAGTTATCACCCTCGCCATCTTCCACTTTGATTTCACGCTTGATGCGAATATAACGCTTCAAACTACTTTGAACTTCAATCCCTGCCGATTGGATTAAGAACACAAATGGACCAGAGCTGCCATCCATAATGGGTAATTCACAGGCATCCACGTCAATATAAGCATTGTCGATACCAAGTCCAGCTAATGCTGACATCAAATGCTCAATGGTAGCAATAGAGACACCCTCTTTAGAGATAGTCGTTGCCATGCGCGTGTCAGTGACATTCAATGCTAAGGCCGGGATCTCCACCACGGGATCCATATCAGTGCGAGAAAAGATGATCCCCGTGTTAACGGGCGCTGGCCGTAACGTCAGCAGTATTTTCTTCCCTGTGTGTAATCCGACACCAGCGGCACGGATAACATTCTTCAAGGTACGTTGTTTTATCATTGTTGCTACCTAATGTTCATTCTCAGAAATTGCGCGCGCCATAATAGCATGTATAAGGCTTCAGCTAAAGCCTTGTACTATAGCACATCACAAATAAACACATCCACCATAGAATTAATCCTTTATTCAATGACAGATATGTAGACTATTTACCCATTCCACTTCTTGGCCTCAACTATCACATTCAAGGTACTAATCTTCTTTTTAGATCCCTAGATCCTCGCACCGGTCAAGCCCGATGGTTTCAGCTGGGCCGAGGATGACGAAGAGAGCAAAGACTCATGTCAAAGTAAAAATAGGTATCCCATTAAACTGTTTCTTCCTGGCGACGTAAAAATGCAGGAATATCTAAATATTCAATGTCTTGTGTCGCTGTTGTTGTTGCCTTGGGTTGTGCTTGTTGACGCATCACCGTTGGGCGCTCTAGGGTTTGATAATCCAAGGTACCGTCGGACTTCATGCCTGTCGCTTGGCGACCAGACGCTTTATAAGGCTCTCCGAGACCCGTCACTACCACGGTGACTCGCATTTCGTCACTCATTTGTGGATCAATCACCGTACCAACGACGACCGTGGCATTCTCAGACGTGAAATCTTTAACGGCGTCACCCACTTCTTCAAATTCACCAATAGACATATCTAAGCCGGCGGTAATATTCACTAAGATACCACGTGCACCCGTTAAATTAATATCATCCAATAATGGACTCGCTATCGCGGCTTCTGCTGCACCGCGTGCTCTGTTTTCACCGGTGGCAACACCAGTACCCATCATCGCCATGCCCATTTCAGACATCACGGTACGCACGTCAGCAAAGTCGACGTTGATTAAGCCGGGACGAGTGATGAGTTCGGCAATACCTTGCACAGCACCGTATAAAACATTGTTCGCCGCTTTAAAGGCATTGAGTAACGTCATGTTTTTACCAAGCACACTTAAGAGTTTATTATTAGGAATGATAATTAACGAATCAACATATTGGCTCAAGTCACGAATACCATCAGCAGCCACTTGCATGCGCATTTTACCTTCGAAAGAAAATGGCTTAGTAACCACGGCAACCGTTAATACACCCATTTCTTTCGCAATTTTTGCAACAACCGGTGCAGCTCCTGTACCAGTGCCACCGCCCATACCGGCAGTAATGAAGACCATATCAGTACCGTTTAAAAATTCTCTGATTTCTTCGATATCTTCCTCGGCTGATTGACGACCTATTTCAGGATTAGCGCCTGCGCCTAAGCCTTTTGTGATTTCAGCGCCTAATTGCATCGCTTGTGCTGCACAGTTTTTTAAAGCTTGGGCATCAGTATTCGCACAAATAAATTGCACACCTTCGATTTGCTCTGCCATCATGTGCTCAACGGCATTTCCGCCGCCGCCGCCTACGCCAATCACTTTAATGACTGCATCTTTATTCATTTGATTATCATCCACTACTTGAAACATTGTTTTCTCCTACCTTAAAAGTTGCCCTGGAACCAGCCTCTCATGCGGCCCCAAACGCCTTTAACACCATCCCCCAACATCATGTCTGGCCGTGGCTGTCCTTGCTGTTCCAGACCGTAAAATAATAAACCTACGCTCGTTGAGTAGATTGGGTTATTTATAATGTCTCTCAAACCTGTGACATTTTGTGGTGCTCCTAGCCTAACTGGCATTCTAAACACCGTTTCAGCTAAGTCAACCGTTCCTGCCACTTTTGAGGCACCTCCTGTTAAAACTATCCCTGCTGCAATTAAATCTTCAAAGCCTGAGCGGCGAATTTCTGCTTGAACGAGTGAAAATAACTCTTCATAACGTGGCTCAATGACTTCTGCCAATACTTTACGTGAAATTCGCCTGCCAGGACGCTCGCCAACGCTGGGGATTTCTACATATTCATTGGCACTGGCTAATTCTGTCAATGCGCAAGCATGATTGAGCTTAATCGCTTCCGCCGATTGCGTTGGTGTTCTAAGGGCAATGGCAATATCATTCGTCACCTGATCACCGGCGATGGGAATCACACTGGTATGGCGAATCGCACCATCCGTAAAAATGGCAATATCCGTGGTGCCGCCACCAATATCCACCATGCACACCCCTAATTCTTTTTCATCTTCGGTCAATACGGCATAGCTAGAAGCTAATTGCTCTAAAATGATATCCGCTACTTCCAAATTACAGCGTTTGACGCACTTAATAATGTTTTGTGCCGCACTAACAGAGCCTGTCACCATATGCACACGAGACTCTAAACGCACGCCTGACATACCCACAGGCTCACGAATACCTTCTTGATTGTCGATGATGAATTCTTGCGGCAGCACGTGAATGATTTGTTGATCAGCAGAAATTGCCACAGCTTTTGCCGCATCAATGACGCGATCAATATCATGAGCCATGACCTCATTACTGCGAATAGCAACGATGCCATGGGAGTTTAAACTTTGAATATGGCTACCGGCAATCCCGGTAAAAGTGGAGTGAATTTGGCAACCAGCCATTAACTCCGCTTCTTCCACAGCGCGCTGAATCGCGTTCACTGTAGCGTCAATATTAACGACAACGCCACGTTTTAAACCACGGCAGGGATGAGAACCAAAACCAATAATGCTCACTTGTGCCTTCGGTTCAGAATAGTCTGCCTCACCCACCAAACACACGACTTTTGAGGTACCAATGTCCAAGCCAACAATTAATTGTTTTTCATTTTGTTTGGTCATGTCTCTTGTCTCTCCAAATTTTTATAATATATTCCTTTTGCTTTTGGGCAGCATTTTACTGGTAAAGCTCGCAAATGACGAGTTTTTTATACGCTACGCCATTCAACGGCCATCCCATGATGGTACTGCATGTTAATTGCTTTCAAACGCTCCACTTTCTGTGCAAATAACCGCGGATAAACCCGAATAAACTGCTGCAAACGCGCTTGTTGCTGCCGCTCACCTAAATTCAACGTAAATTGATGATTCAATTGCAGCAAAATGCCGCCTCTGTCTGATAATCTTAAGTGGGTAATTTCAAGTGCCAATGGCGTCAACTGCTGCTGCAAACTACGGTAAAACTCGAGGGCTTTTACTTGAGAACCACGTCGACCTTGTAACTGTGGCAATCCTTTTGGCGTCGTGGCTTGGGTGGGTGAGAATAAATCCCCTTTGCCAGAAATCAATGTTTGTTGATTCCAGTGGGCTTCTGCTTGCTTTTCGATGATACGGATCACCACCCTATCTGGCCAAACGCGCTTGATAACCGCGGTTTCGACCCAGGGCAATTGGGTCACGACTTGCTGAATTTGCTGCACATCCACATGAAAAAAGCCCTGCAATACTTCTGGCATCACCAAATTCTGTAGGCTTTTATGATCGATGCGTTGCTGTGGATCAACAATTTGCACGTGATGAATCGGGAAACTTTCTGGGCTAGTAATGTACTTGTACGT
Organism: Gammaproteobacteria bacterium; assembly: GCA_021773295.1. Lineage (GTDB taxonomy): Bacteria > Pseudomonadota > Gammaproteobacteria > UBA1113 > UBA1113 > JAJFKI01. The sequence continues at coordinate 5,502 of JAJFKI010000092.1, forward strand.
CATAATAAACGCCGAAATAAAGGCGATTATCAAGAGATATTGAGGGATTTTAGAGATAGTTTGACGTGACCACGTCTTCTGATCTGACCTTAGCGCCGCCTGCATTTGTTTCGCTGAGGATAACCCAAACATTCCATTTACCTTTGGTTATTAATCCTTGGCATAATGCCATTCGAGACATTATACGACTATTTATACAATGATGAAAGTTTTTTATCCTGGCGGGATCTTATTCTAGCAACATTAGCAAAATTTAATAAGCACTGCTGTTAAAAATAAAAACTATCATGCTCGAATAACGTCCTCACTCAACGCCGATAATACAAACTTCGTGTTCTAACTCAACGCCATGCTGTTGTTTCACGGTGGTTTGAATGAAGTCGATGAGAGACTCGATATCCCGAGCGCTGGCATTGGCTTCGTTAATAATGAAGTTGGCATGTTTGGGGGAGACTTGGGCGCCACCAATCATATGACCTTTTAAGCCGCATGTTTCTATGAGGCGAGCGGAGTGATCGTTTGGCGGGTTTTTAAAAACGGAACCACAACTTGGATCACCGGTTGGCTGAGTAGCAGCACGTCTGTCGAGTAATTCTCGAATGCTGGCAAGAGAAATAGCTTTTTCGCCAGGTTGTAAATTAAACACTGCTGCAACAAACCATTCATCAGGGAAAGGTTTTACGGTGCGATAAGCGATGGAATATTCATTGGGTTGACGTTGTAGGATATCGCCCTGACGATTGATAGTTTCAACAAAAGCCACATGATCCCAGGTTTCTCCTCCGAAGCAACCCGCATTCATGGCCAAAGCACCACCGATAGTACCGGGGACACCCGCTAAAAATTCGATACCGGATAAATCTAGTCTAGCGCAAAAACGTGCGGCTTGAGCGCAACCAACACCGGCTTCGGCGCGTACTTGTTGTTTGTCGATTTGTTCGATGTTTTTTAAGCGTCCTTGGGTAACGATCACTGTGCCATCAAAACCGCCGTCGCGCACTAAGGTATTACTGCCTAAACCTAGCCACAATAAGGGTTCATCTTTATCAAGGTTTTTTAAAAAATGTTGTAAGTCTCGTAAATCTGCGGGTTGATACACTTGTTTCGCCGGTCCCCCGACTTTCCAGGAGGTGAATTCTGCTAATGATTTATCCTGCTCTAAGATCCCTTGCATGGATTATTCCCCCTTGCCTAATTGTTCGAGGTCGAATTCAAACTGTGCCAGCTTCGGTGCAATTTTACCAACATCGCCGGCGCCTTGGGTCAACACAATATCACCTGCTTGTAATACGCCAGCAAGTGTTTGGTATAAATGTTGTGGATCACTGATAAATAACGGCTCAATCACACCGCGGCTGCGAATCGATCGACACAGAGCGCGACTGTTGGCATCCTTATTCGGCTCTTCGCCGGCAGAATAGACTTCTAATATAGCTAACACATCCACATCCGATAACACTTGGCAAAAGTCTTCATAAAGTTCGAAGGTGCGGCTGTAACGGTGTGGTTGGAAAATCATGACTAAACGTCTGTCTGGCCATGCGGCTCTGATAGCTTTAATCGTTGCCGTTATTTCTCTGGGATGATGACCATAATCGTCAATTAATGTGACTTGCCCATCACCAAAGCTAAAATCACCATACTGTTGAAAGCGTCTACCAACGCCTTGGAATTCTGCCAATGATTTTTTGATCGCATCATCATTCACGCCTAATTCACGCGCCACGGCAATTGCAGCCATTGAATTTAAAACATTATGTTCCCCTGGTAGGTTTAATTGTACATCTAAAGGATCCATACCTTCGCTGTGCAAGGTGTAATGACATACCGTACCTACTTGATGGAAATTTTTAGCATACAGATCGGCTTCTTCATCAAACCCATAACTTACCATTGGTCGCCCTATTTGTGGCATTAATTCTTTGATTACAGGATCATCAAAACAAACAACGGCCGTACCATAAAAGGGTAAGTGATGAAAAAACCTTAAAAAGGTTTTTTTAACCACTTCAAAATCGTTTTCATAGGTTTCCATGTGATCCATGTCAATATTTGTGACCACTGACATCATGGGTTTTAATAATAAAAATGAAGCATCGCTTTCATCAGCTTCGGCCACTAAGTATCGTCCTTCCCCTAAGCGCGCATGTGTGCCAACGCTGGTTAAACGCCCGCCGATCACATAGGTTGGATCTAAGCCACCTTCTGCCAAAATACTCGCGACTAAGCTCGTTGTAGTCGTTTTTCCGTGGGTACCAGCAATGGCAATCCCCCAACGAAAACGCATTAATTCCGCTAACATTTCAGCGCGAGACACAATGGGAATTCGCAATTCTTTTGCCTGCACCACTTCAGAGTTATCACTAGCTATGGCAGTGGATACCACCACCACATCAGCTTCTTCTACATTTTTAGCGTGATGTTGTTGGTGAACCGTCACCCCTAATTCTCTTAAATGACGAATGACTGAATTAAATTGCAAATCAGAACCCGTGACATTAAAGCCTTGGTTTAAAAGCACCTCAGCAATGCCACCCATGCCAGAACCGGCGATGCCCACCAAATGAATCGTTTTAACACGCTCTAACCATGGATTAGAAAAATAACTATCGATTGAACTCATGAATTACTCCTATCTTGAGGGGGGATTGATGCACCAGACACGGTTTGGTTTTGCATGATACGCTCGCAAAAAGCCACGATTTTATCGGTCGCATCTAACACCGCACAATTGCGTGCAGCAAGGGCCATGTCCATTAATGTTTGTCGTTGTGGGCACAGTGTGTTTATTAAATCATAGAGTTTTTCCACACTAGCATCGGCTTGTGATAATAAAATTGCAGCTTTGTTTTCTTTTAAAAATTCAGCGTTACGAGTTTGGTGATCATCCACAGCCAGAGGGTATGGGATTAAAATACTCGCTACTCCAGCCGCTGTTAACTCTGCGATTGTGGTGGCACCCGCACGGCATATGACTAAGTCAGCCCAAGCATAGGCGCTTGCCATATCATCGACAAAGGCTTCAACGCTAACATGCTCCGTCAGATCCGCGTAATGCTGTCTTGTTTCTTCGAGTTTTAATTTTCCTGCTTGATGGCGAACATTGATTGCATGTTTACTCATTAATTTTTTAATAACATGGGGCAAGGTTTCATTTAATACTTTAGCACCTTGACTACCGCCCATGATTAGCAAGTTTAATGGCTGCTGCAACCTGGCCGTGTAACGCAAATTTGGCCCCTGCAATTGTTGTATATTCTTACGCACGGGATTACCACTGTGAATGACTTTTTTTGCGGCAGGAAACGTATTGGGGTATGACTCCATCACGGCTTTGGCTAACTTGGCTAAGACACGATTAGTAAAACCTGGAATGGCATTTTGTTCATGAATCAAAACCGGTCTTCGCATCAACCAACTGATAAGCCCACCGGGACCACTGACATAACCACCCATGCCAATCACCATATCGGGTTTCTCTTTTAAAAAGATTTTGAAAATATGATAAAACGTCGTAAGCAATTTGAAACCATTGGCAACAAAGCGCATCAAACCTTTGCCACGCATACCCGCCACTGGCACATAAATAATCCCAAACCCGGCCTTTGGTACTAAGGTAGCCTCGATACCACGCTCGGTGCCGAGCCAAGTGATGCGCCAGCCTTTTTGTTGCAATACATTCGCGACTTCTAAGGCAGGAAATACATGACCGCCGGTACCACCAGCCATCATATAGCAATGAGGATGTTGTTTTTCAAGTTTCAATTAATACCTTATCATGCGTTTGGTTTCATAATCGATGCGTAACAGTAAGCCTATCACGATACAATTCACCAGCATACTACTACCACCATAACTCATCAGTGGCAAGGTTAACCCCTTGGTAGGTAAGATGCCAGCATTGACGCCGATATTAACAATGGCTTGAAAGGCTATCCATAAGCCAAAACCAAAGGCCATATAACCAGCAAACACTGAGCCCACTTTAATAGCGCGTCTCGCCATTAACATAATGCGCGTCACTAATAATACAAATAATGACATCACGCCAAGGACACCGATTAAGCCTAATTCTTCAGCGATAACGGCGAACAAAAAATCCGTATGAGCTTCTGGTAAATAAAATAATTTTTGAATACTGTTACCAAGGCCAACGCCAAAGATACCGCCGCGTCCAAAGGCGATTAAGGATTGCGTTAATTGATAGCCGCTCCCATATTGATTAGCCCATGGGTGTAGAAATGTTGTTAATCGCTGCAAGCGATAGGGCGAGGAAATGGCGAGTAGTGCTAACATCGAGGCACATAAAATCACAAATAATACAAAATAACGCAAGCGCACACCGGCAAAAAATAACATGCCTAAAGTGGTGGTAATGATGACGACAGAAGCGCCAAAGTCAGGTTCAAGTAATAGCAACACGCAGGCAACGCCCACTAATATCATAGGTTTTAAAAACCCAATAACAGTTGTTTCTATGTCAGGCTTAAAGCGTTGGATATAACTCGCCAAGTAAATCACAAAAAACAACTTTGCCAACTCAGACACTTGCATATGCATAAAACCAACGGATAACCAACGGGTACTCCCATTGACTTGGCGTCCGACGCCGGGGATTAGCACCACGAATAATAAACCTAAAGCCAACAATAAAAACTGCACACTGAATTTTTCAAAAAAACGTATGGGGATAAATAAGGTGATGAGCATCATGCACACCCCGAGCCCTAAGAAAGCTAATTGATGATAAAGATAATAGAAGGCATCATGGTATTGTTTCTCGGCTGAAACCATAGAAGCAGATGCTACCATTAATAATCCCATACCAATGATGCCAATCACAGCAATTAAAAACCAGCTATCATAGCTGGTATTAGGCATACGGTATACTTTTTGTTTTTCATCCTTTTGTCTCGTTTTTGCCATACTCATGCTGTTAGCTCCTTTACTTTTTGGCAAAACACGTCACCGCGCTCAATAAAATTTTCGAACATATCAAAGCTAGCGCAGGCAGGTGATAATAAAACAACATCCCCCACTTGCGCTGTTGTAATAGCAATTGAAATCATTTCATCAAAATTATTACCCACCGTCATAGACACATCCTGCTGCAGCGCCTGCTGCAATAATTGCTTATCTTCACCGAACACGATCACATGGCGACAGTATTGACTAACAGCGCTTTGCAAACACTTAAAATCAGCATCCTTACCCTGCCCGCCGGCAAGCAGAATAATCTTACCCTTGATTTGACTGCCAATGCCTTCAAGGGCTGCAACAGTGGCACCAACATTAGTACCTTTAGAATCATTGATCCAATCAACGTCATTAATCGTCGCCACCCATTGGCAACGATGCGCTAAGCCCGTAAACGCCATCATCCCTTGCACAATGGCCTCCCACTCAATCCCTAACGCATCACTCATTGCAAAGACGGCTAAGGCATTGGCCCAGTTGTGTTTACCTTTTATTTTTAACGATGACACCGACATTAATGTTTCTTGGCCACGCGCCAAAAATACCTCTGAGTTTTCTTCGATTAACCCATAGTCGCACACTGTGTCTGGAGCAATAGCAAAGCGACTTTGTTCCATTGAATGTTTTTGTGGCCAAGTTCTTTCATCATCGGCATTGGTGATTGCCATGGCACAGTGATTATAAATTCGTTGTTTCGCTGCCACATAAGCATCAAAGCTTGGGTACCTATCTAAGTGATCGGGACTAATATTTAAAATGGCGGCAATCGTTGGCGCCATGGCTTGTGTGATTTCTAATTGGTAACTGGATAATTCCAACACGGCATAATCAGCTGGTGTGTCGAGTAACTCCAGCACAGGCGTGCCAATGTTGCCGGCCACGATGGCTTTCTTACCCGCAGCGTTTAAGACTTCACCTAATAAGGCTGTCACCGTACTTTTGCCATTAGAGCCAGTAATTGCGATTATTTTTCCTGAGAATTGCTCTGCAAAGATGTCAATATCCCCCATGATTGGAATGCCTAATTTTGTAAAGTGAGCAAACATCGGTTTACTCAAAGGCACACCGGGGCTGACAACAACAGCATTCATTGTTTCTAACAGCTCGTGGGCGGGTAATTCCACATAACAATTAACGGCAGGATTTGTTTGAAACTGTTGCAGGTTTGGATTCGCAGGATTTTCTTCAATAATTGTGAGACGACAGGATTGAGCAAGAAAATAGTTAGCACAAGCAACACCGGTTTTCCCTAATCCAACAATACAATAATGTTCACCGGCTTGCACGATTACCTCAACTTCAATGTGGCTAAGCCAAACAAAACCAGCACTACTGTAATAATCCAAAATCGCACGATGACTTTGGGCTCAGGCCAGCCTTTTAATTCAAAATGATGATGCAAGGGTGCCATGCGAAAAATACGTTTACCGCCACTCAATTTAAAATAACCTACTTGCAAAATAACAGAAAGCGTTTCCGCGACAAAAATACCACCCATTAAAAACAAGACTAATTCTTGCCGTACTAAAATTGCCATAATCCCTAAGGCTGCGCCCAAACCTAACGATCCAACATCACCCATAAAGATTTCCGCAGGATACGCATTAAACCATAAAAAACCTAAACCAGCCCCAACTAAAGCGCCACTGAACACGGTGATTTCGCCCACCCCGGGTAAATAGGGAAACATTAAATACTGTGCAAAATTAGCATTGCCTTCCACATAGGCAAACAAACCAAGAGCCGCGCCTACTAAGACAATGGGCAAAAGCGCTAAACCATCTAAACCATCGGTTAAGTTCACAGCATTACTCGTACCGACGATGACAAAGTAAGACAAGACAATAAAAAAAATCCCTAAGTCAATATACGTGTTTTTAAAAAAAGGTAACAACAATTGCGTCGATGCGGGCACGTCAGCCATTACATATAAAATAACAGCCGCACTTAAGCCAATCAGCGATTGCCAAAAGTATTTTGTCCTTGCCGGCAAGCCGTCTGAGTTACGCTTAATAAGTTTACGGTAATCATCTGCCCACCCTACTAAGCCAAACCCTAAGGTGACTAATAATGCGAGCCACACATCAAAATTTGTTAAATCCCCCCAGAGAAAAATGCTACAAGCAATGGAAATTAAAATTAGGGCGCCACCCATGGTGGGCGTGCCGGCTTTACTCAAATGACTTTCTGGGCCAAGCTCTCGTACGAATTGCCCCACTTGAAAGCGATGCAATTTACGGATGACCACAGGGCCTAAAAATAAACAAAGAAAAAGACTGGTTAACGATGCCATGATGGCACGGAAGGTAATATAACTAAAAACCGTAACACCATGAATATGAGATTCTAATAATTTCGCTAACCACCATAACATCTATTCATGTCCTTCTTTTTGTGTTTTTTCGATGAGAGCTTCGACGACATTTTCCATGGCGGCGCTGCGCGAGCCTTTCACTAATACGGTATTATTGTCAGTTAATACACTGGATAAATGTGCCACTAAGGCTGCTTGATCGGGAAAGTGCAGCGCGGCTTGTCCAAAGCCAACAACGGCTTGTTGTGACATTGTCCCTACTGCGTATAATTGATCGACCCCCGCCGCTTTCGCTGCTTCACCTAATTCATAATGATAACGTTCACTCTCAGGCCCTAGCTCTACCATATCGCCTACAACAAATATTTTTTCACCGGGCAATTGGGTTAAGAGTTGAATCGCTGCGCGCATGCTGTGAGGATTTGCATTGTAACTATCATCAATAATGCGTGCACCGCGTAAGCCTCGTTTTGTCACTAAGCGTTTGCTAGTGGCTTCCACGTGCTCTAAGCCTTGTTGCACTGCAGCTAATGATGCACCTAAAGCAAGGCTGGCCGCCGCCGCTGCTAAGGCATTAACAACATTATGTTGACCTAACAAAGGAAGTTTAATGATGATGTTTCCTTGTTGTGCCGTTAGCGTAAAATGGCATTGCCCTTGTTGGTTACTGATGATATCCACCGCACGAACATCGGCGTCTGGATGCACACCAAAGCTTAATACATGTTTCTCTTTTACGACGCTTAACCAAAAATCATAATACTTGTCATCTCGGTTTAACACAGCCGTGCCATCATTCGTTAAGCCTTGAAAAATTTCTGCCTTGGCATTGGCAACACCATCAATGGTTCCAAAGCCTTCTAAGTGGCATGCCGCCGCATTGGTTAGCACGGCCACATTGGGTTGCGCAATTGCAGTTAAGTAAGCAATTTCACCCGGGTGGTTGGCGCCAAGTTCTAACACTAAATAGTCATGTTCTAGCTTAGCTGAAAATAAAGTGAGGGGTAAGCCGAAGTGATTGTTGAAGGATCCTTTATTCGCGTGCACCTTGCCACACTGGCTTAAGATGTTTGCCACCATACTTTTAGTGGTGGTTTTGCCGCAACTTCCCGTGATGGCCACTGTGGGAATAGCTAATTGTTGTCGATAATACGCTGCGATTTGCCCTAGGGCCTTGATGGTATCGGGGACAATAATATGAGGGATATTTAAATCAATAGCACTACCCGTCACAATAGCCACGGCATTTTTTTCAACAACTTCCGTTAAAAAGTCATGACCATCAAAGTTTTCACCGGCCACGGCCACGAATAAATCGCCCGCGTTAAGGGTGCGGCTATCAATACTGATCTGTGTGAATACTTTATCATCACCCACGAGTTGGCTTTGTAAGATTTGGGCGATTTCACTTAATTTCACTCGTTTTCCTTTTTATTTTGCATTCATCAATGACATCACTTCTTCATAATCACTGAAATGATGGAAGATGTCATCTATTTGCTGGTAATCTTCATGTCCTTTGCCAGCTATTAAAACAATATCATCGGCACTGGCATTATCCAAGGCCCACCCAATGGCAATGCGCCTATCCACTTCCACGTGCAAATCTGTGCGCCGCTTAATGCCGCAAAGAATATCATCAATGATGGCTTGTGGTGGTTCAAAGCGTGGATTATCGCTCGTCACCACGGGAATGTCACTAAACTCCGCCGCAACTTGTCCCATTAATGAACGTTTCCCCGTATCACGATTACCACCACACCCAAAAACGCAAAAGATTTTACCACGATTATGTTGCTTGATGGCAAGTAAAGCGGCTTCTAAGGCACCTGCGGTGTGGGCATAATCAATCAACACCAAAGGTTGTCCAGGTTTTGTGACGACTTGCATCCGACCAGGCGCACCAACTAAGTCAGGAATAATTGCTTCAATTTGTGCAGGCTTGTAACCCATGTTGCCTAAGACTGCCACTACGGCGAGTACATTGCTGACATTAAATTCACCCAATAATGGACTTTGTAATTGCAGCTCACCCCAAGGAGAGACTGCAATAATATAAGTACCATTTGCCATATAATCACATTGCTTGGCTTCAACGATGGGTAACGCTAATTCATGCTCACCATCCACGGAATAAGCAATGACATTACCCTCGTTGATAAATTCACGCGCTAACTTTAAACCAAAGGCATCGTCAAGATTAATAATGCGAGTTTTCAATCCTGGCCAGGTAAATAAGGCTTTTTTGGCTAAACCATATTGCTCCATACTGCCATGGTAGTCTAAGTGATCGCGCGTTAAGTTAGTAAACACGGCCGTGTCAAAATGAATACCATTGACACGATGCTGCGCCAAAGAGTGAGAAGACACTTCCATGGTAATGGCTTTGGTGCCCAGCGCTACTTCACTCGCTAAGATCTGTTGTAAATCCACCGGCATTGGTGTGGTTAAACTGGCTCGCTGCAACTGTGCCGGCGGCCCATACCCCACCGTGCCAATCACAGAACTCGGTTGCTCCAAGGCCGTTAAGGCTTGGGCTAATAAAAAGCTAATGGTGGTTTTACCATTGGTGCCGGTGACACCAATCACAGGCACCGCCTCTGAAGGTTGACCATAATAACGCGCTGCCAACGTGCCAATCAAAGGCGCTAAATCTGGTAGGCTGATTTCAGGGATGGTGTGTTGATGATCGCTTGGCACGTATCGCACTTCTATTTGATCATTAATAGACAGCTTAATCACTGCAGCTGCACCTTGCAAAATAGCCGCTTGAATATGAGGCTCGCCATCACCGAGGGGTTCACAACTGGCAATGAATAAATAACCCGGCTTCACTTGGCGAGAATCAGCAGTAATGCCTTGAATCTGGCACTGAGGCATATCTGGTAACTCACAAAATGGCGCCAATAAATCGGCTAATGCTGTCTTTTTTTCCATGCTTTTTCCGCGATATTTTTTATGGACCCGTGCAATTGCTGAAAAACCGGGCATTTCTTACTTAATAATGAGATATTATCCTACAAAGCTTGGGTTGGTGCCATAGCTATGAGATTGATAGAGTAATGCGTTGATCTGCCTTGACAATCCTATCCCAGAACCCATAATTTGAGTAAATCTAACATCAAATGAAGGATTTACTCAATGCCAGCATGGCAATGAAATAGACTTGATTGCTATTATGAATGATGGCAACATCCTACCTATTGAAATTAAAGCTAGCCAAACCATTGCTAATAAGATGCTTGAACCAATAAAAAATGGTGCAACTTAACTAACATCGATAAGGGAATCTTATTGTACGGTGGTGTAGAGCATCAAGAACGCACTGGCGTAAGCGTGATGCCAATTAGTAGTATTATATAGATTCACGAGGAATATACCCGTCACACTTCAAAATGCGAGATTTAGGCGAGTTGATTTTTGTTCCCTTGGAACCTTTGAAATGCAGGTAATAGCTATTCTATTGCCAAATTTCAAAGGTTCCAAGGGGGCAAAAAGCAATAGCATTAATCT
>JAJFKI010000093.1 GCA_021773295.1 Gammaproteobacteria bacterium
CATCGGTGTATTCTCCGGTTTGTTACTTTGAGTTAGCACATATAATTTAACAAAATCATATGGTTGAATACACCGCTTAAATTATGGGCAGTTAGCGCCTATACACAACATTCGACGATAGCTCTTCCGAGAGCTGAAATCAGATCTTGGGTTAGGTAAGCAGCAGGTCACAGGATGTGAGAACCGGATTGAAAAATCCATCGCTGGTTCCTTCTTTGCTTATTTATTGCTATTAAAAATGCAGCATACTGAAATTATTCCAGAAAAATCTTGGAGTATTGGTAGACTACAACAGACGTTTAAATTTCGGGTGCTAAAACATCAAAAGGTGCATGATATTCGTTTGATTACCAAAAAGTTAAAAATTGCCGCTTAATTTAGGGCTAAAGCCACTTCTTAAGTGGCCTACCTGTACATTTTGAGTATATACATTAACGACTTAATCTGCCATTTCTACCGCTTGATGGGTTTTCACAGTAGGATGACTCGCTTCATTCCCAGTAATGATCGCATTACGAATTTGATCCATTAACTCATTCATGCCACCAGGAGAGTGAGGCAACATGATAGTATTGCTAAGGCCGCTAGTGCCAATTTCTTTCAAGGTCTCAAAGTACTGAGTCATCAATACTAAGTTCATAACATTTTGCGAGTTAGTACCGGCAATGGCTTTTTGAAAATCCTCAATGGAGACTTGTAAGCCTTCGATAATAGCGCGACGCTGATCGGCTAAACCTTTACCTTGTAAGGCACTACTTTCAGCCTCGGCTTCTGCTTTTTTAATTTTTAAAATCTTCTCAGCTTCACCACGTTCATTAGCGGCAATCCGTAAACGTTGTGCTTCATTGATTTCATTCATGGCTTTTTTAACGCGCTCAGCAGGATCGATATCTGTTACTAAGGTTTTCACAATATTAAAGCCAAGATTAGAAATCAATTCAGATAATTCTATTTTAACGGCATCAGCAATTTCATCTTTTTTCTCGAAGACATCGTCTAATTTCATCTTAGGTACACGGGCACGAACGACGTCAAACACAAAAGCCGTCATTTGTTGCTCTGGGTTATCCAGTTTATAAAAAGCTTCAAACATTTTGTTTTCAATCACATGATATTGCACGGATACAGCAACTTTAACGAAGACATTGTCTTCGGTTTTTGTTTCCACGGGCACATCTAATTGCTGTACACGCAAGGACACATGGCCACGGATCTTTTCAACAAAAGGGATTTTCATATTAAGGCCGGGCAAAGCAGTCCGAACATACTTTCCAAAGCGCTCAACGATGGCGCCAGTTTGTTGTTCGACGGTGAAAAAACTCTTAAACAACAAGCTGATAGCAAATAATGCTGCGATGAGAAGGAAAAAACCTAAGCTAGTCATAATGATACCCCATAGTTTGTAATTGCTTAATGAAGCCTGGATTATATGGGATGTCTATTAGGAAGTCAAAAATGCTTTAAATACCTCCAAAAACACAGTGGGCATGCTACTGATGTGTAACAACACCGTGTTTCATTTTTGTTCGTGTTTGTGTATAATGCATGGTAAATTAACGGTGCCTAGGCAGGTTTGCTAAAAGGGCACCTTAATCTGGTAATTGCGACTGCTCTTTAAGTGGTTTTTTGATTTTATAGGTGGCCTACCTGTACATTTTGAGTATATACCCATCACAGATGAAAATGCGAAATGAATGCTATTGCTTTTTGCCCCCTTTGAACGTTAGAAATTTGCCAATTCTTAACAGTTAGACTATCTTCAAGAAGAGAGCCATAAAAATAACCAGGCCGGATTACAGCTTTATCTCTTAATTTATCGTTGAATCTTGCCGCGGGAAAACTATGGAGATGAGGATATGAAAACTAAATACTTAGTTGAGCAATACCAGTATGCAAATACCTATGACGTTGTTATGAATAATATTATGAAGCAACAACACGTTTGCGTACCTACGGAAAACGATAGTATGGAGCGCGAAAATATACTCTACATCCCCCATAAAAAATCAAAACAATAAAAGGGCTAAATAATTTTCCGCCGCTTGCGCCTGACTAAATTCAAAACCTCCACCAGCAATGAAAACCCCATGGCAAAATAAACATAGCCTCTTGGGATATGGAAGTGGAAGGCATCGGCTAACAGTGCCATGCCAATGAGGATAAGAAAACTTAAGGCAAGCATTTTTACACTGGGGTGCTTTTCCACGAAGCGGCTCAACGGTTCGCTGGCGAAAATCATCGCGAGAATAGCGATAGTAATAGCTAATGCCATAAGCCAAAAACGTTGTGTTAAGCCAATGGCTGTTAGCACGCTATCTAGAGAGAACACAATATCTAATAATGCAATTTGCGTAATGACCCAGCCATATTGTTTCGCTTTTAGTTTAAAGTTAGGCGATTCTTCTTCAGGCTCCAGTTCCGTATGAATTTCTTGTGTCGCCTTGGCCAATAAAAACAAGCCACCTAATAACATAAAAATATCCCGGCCAGAAACCGCCACGCTAAAGATATGAAACAAAGGTTTGGTTAATTGTGATAGCCAAATGGCCGAAGCGAGTAGCATTAATCGAGTCACCCAGGCAAGGGTTAAGCCAAGTTGCCGAGCCCGTTGTTGTTGTTCTTTGGGTAATTTTTGTGAAATAATGGCGAGAAAGACTAAGTTATCAATACCTAGTACGATTTCTAAAATCGTTAAGGTAACAAAGCTTAGAAGGATATCAACTATTTCTGTCATGAAGATTCCTTGACTCGGGTAGCCGTGTCACTATTTTTGCAAGTCACGTTATCATCACTGTCTGCTTTGCATAAGCCCTCTTCTTCATCCTGTAATTTCTTATTTACGTCTGGAAAAACAAAAGAAAATTGAAATAGGTTGATCATCATCCTTCTCCATAGATACCCATCGTAAATCCATATTACACCTGATTATTCCACTTTTAAAGCGATAATCGTGTATAATATGTTCCCATTTGCAGCAACTATTAGAGTAGGTCTCGATGAAGAAACCAAACATAGAACAAACACAGGCGCTAGAACGGTTATCTGAGCTTGGAAAGCATTCAAGTTATGAGCCTAATTATAATCCTGACATATTATTTCCTATCGCCAGAGACACTAAGCGCAAAGAGATTGGCATTGATCCTAATGCCCTGCCATTCTACGGCTATGATAGTTGGAATCATTATGAAGTATCCTGGCTTAATCAAAAGGGTAAACCCATTGTCGCCACCGCACATATTTACTATGACTGCAGCTCCCCGTTTATTATTGAATCCAAATCATTAAAACTTTATTTTAATTCTTTTAATAATACAAAATTCTCTTCTATTACCTCCCTGATTGAAACGGTGAAAAATGATTTGCAACAACGGTTAAAGACTGACGTGACCGTTAACATTTCTCCTTTGAATTCTAACCTTAATGCCTCTATTGAATCCTTCGATGGCCATTGTCTTGATGGATTAGATATTGAATGTGATACTTACACAGTTGAACCCAATTACTTAACAAGTTCCGGCGCTATCACCATCACCGAAGAAACCTTATATTCCAACTTACTAAAATCCAACTGCCTGGTGACCAAGCAACCCGACTGGGGCAGCGTGCAAATTCACTATAAAGGCAAACAGATTGCTCGTGAGGGTTTGCTAAAATACATTATCTCTTTTCGTAATCATAATGAATTTCACGAGCAATGTATCGAGCGCATTTTTATTGATATCTTAAATCACTGTCATCCAGAACTATTGACCGTTTATGGACGTTATACGCGGCGCGGCGGCTTGGACATTAACCCTTATCGCTCTACTGAGAAAGCTGTGATTGATGTCAAAGGTTACCGCCTATATCGACAATAACAATCAATAAACACACGATACCCATCGTGACTACAGTGATTTTTCCCGTATTGTGTAAATAGTTACCCCTGTTAAAATATGGACAATTCTCTTGTGAATAGAGAAGAAATATACTTTTTAGCACTATATGAGGATACATATTATGTATAATTCAAATGAGAAAAACAGCGCTGTTGCTAAACCAGAGTTAGAAACATCATCAAGTGATGATGAACTAGAACTACACGCTGACATGGGTGAAGCATCTGAAGCTGAAGAGCCACATACAAGCTCTGATGCGGATTTATCATCACTTGCAGGGCCTTCGTCAGCTGGTACTTTATCATCAACAACAGTATCACTTTCAAACGCTTCAACGGTCTCAACGATGTTTTCACAACAAGCACTCATGCCCATAGCTGCGCTTATTTTCCCGCGGCGATCATTTCCGACATCGGCTGTTACACTTAAAACCCTAATGATAGGAGCATCTTCGAATAATAGGGTACAATTTGTAAACCTGTTTGCTCATGGTGACTCCCTATCGAAATACCTTAGTACGATTGGAATTGACTTCCAAGCGCGTACTGTAGATGATACAAAGCACCAAGTTTTTGATATGGTTGGTTACGCTGAATATTTTAGGACGCTATCACTCTCACTATATCGTGACACAGATGTTATTTTAATAATGCCGGAAGATGATTTGAGTAAGGTAAATAATCTGCTTAAGAAAATACAAGAAGGCGCCACAGCAGCTAAACTTGTTATGCCTAGAATGTACGGATTAAATTATAGTAATGAAGGCGTTTCATTATCTAAAATAAAGGATTATGATGAAATTTACTCCCAAGCAACAGTAACGTTACCTGCTACAACTGCCAGTCGCTTATCATTATCATTGTTTAAGCAACTTGAAACAAAAGCAAGAGATTTCGCTATTGAAAAACCTGCAATGCCAGCTGCTGAAAGTGATGAAAGAGATAAGGAGAAAAGAAGCACAAAACCATCATGTTTACTTCAGTAAAGTAATCTTTAGTGTAGTAGCTCAGGCATGATCTGAGCTGCTACCTGATCAGCGAATAACACTTAATCCGCTAGAAACTTAACCCATTGATAAAGGTTTAATGACATCTTCACAAGGCTCATGACTTTTTCTACTATTAGCCGCGTATAAATGCGTATGTAAATCAGCAGAATATAGTAAGGCACTCAATGTCATTATTTTGAATGCATGAGGAAGGTGTGCTACAACCACATCAGGTGTCAAACGCACCATGCCGACTAACTTTTCAGCTAAATCATCACCTGCTAATCGCTTAAAGAGGCGATACTGTCCTGTATCACGAACTTTTGCCAATTGCTTTACCATCATTGTGGTTTTGACTCTTGCTGATTCGGACATAAGTTGTTGTTCTATTCTCCAAACCATTTTCTGTAATACAATTCTAGGTTGGTCAAGTTCATACATTGGGAAAAATTTATCTTTCACTTGATCTTGCACACAAAAAGCCAGGCCAGGTTGTAAATAGGTATGAATAATTATTATTGGTAGATTAGGATAACGTAGTTTCATTGCAAGAGGGATCAAGAAAAAATCCAATACTACCTTTAAATCTTTATAGCGCACGTCTGTTGTTCTCGCAGCAACTTTTCCTGAATAAACCAGGATTGTATTGCTCTTTAAATCTTTTTGGTAAAAATAAGAATAACTAAAAAAACATAATACTTTAGTTCCTATTGTTGTAATTTCAATAAATACATTTTTTTCACGCTGAAAAGGAACTCGGTCAAGATAATAATCTTCAACTTTTCCGGTTGGATGAGTAGCATGGGGCTCAAATCTTTCTTTAATGAGTGCATAAATTTGCGCGCGTTCACCAGGGGTTAAATCAGCCGTTGAAATAATTTTTTTCTGTATCCATTGACCATGCAAGGGATGATCCTTATTTGCAACAATTTTATAAAAACTGATTATCGCTCCTGCTTTAGGCGTCATTAGAAAGCCTTGGCAAACCGTCTTTAACAATGGTGCAATGTGTCGCCTTTTAATATAAGCATTGCGCGTCAAGATTTGTTGTTCTAATGCTCTGGCTGCTTGGCTCATTGCGGGAAACCTACCTGAATAAACTCTAAAATTGACATACTGCAATAAGAGCCAAGATAATTCTAATGCCGTCTGTGTCTTTCTCTGCAGCACTAATGCGAAGGCTAAATCTAGTGTTGTTGTGCCATCAAGATTTACCTTAACCGCCATGGCTTTTGTTTTATCTTTTTTAAATAATTTTAGCCCATATTGCAGCAATAGCTCGGTTCGTTTAATATTACCTGCGTATACAGCTCGATCAAGATGAACTAAATACTCATTGGGATCAACGTGATGCTTTAATAAATAAAGTAATACTTCATCGTCATTTGCATTACCAATAACACTATAATCACCATAGTTATTGGTGCAAGCCCCTCGTGCAATTAGACCCCTTATTATTGTCATGTGGCCTAAAGCAACAGCAATAAGCAGCGGAGTAAAACCATAGGGATCTTTAGCATCAATTGCCTGTGGCTCTTCATCTAATAACTTCTCAATTTCACTCCATTTATTTTCTACGACTAAATGATGTAAACGTGGTCGCTGTGGAACAGGACGCATGTTTTGCAAATGGTATTGCTGCATACTCGGTGGGTTATCAAAATACTTACCTTTATATAGAGCATGCACCTCTTCCTCATAAGGTTTTTGTAACTTAATTAAACTAGGATAACGTTCAAGGTACTTTCTTCTAATTGACAAAAGATAAGCTAATAAGTTTTTTTGATGAATACGCCACATGGCAATGTCGATTGGCTCACATCCCCATCGGTCTTCTAGCAGTACAAGATCATTGTTTTCTTCAATCATTTTTCGCACAAGTTCTTCATTTCCCTGCCACAAAGCCTCATGCAATGGATGACGTTTTTCTTCTTTCGGAAAATAAGCATGCGCCTCTGGAATAAATATCCTGTAAAAACGATGACTGTGTTCTCCTAATGCAATAACAGAGTTTGGGTCCAACAAGGGAATAACCTTATCTTCGTCTGGGATAGCATCAAAGAGAAGCAATGTTTTGGGATCATATACCTCTACAAAGCCAATTTCCTCATAAAGCTTACGCTTTTTTTCTGCAATAGTAGGGTTTTTAATAAAATCTTCGAGTGTAGCTAACGCACTTTTAATTATTTGGATAATTTGATTTGAAACAGGTGCCAATACCTGCAAAGCACGCACCCCTGAAAGAAAGTTTTTATCACTATAATAACTTGCAATTTCTGGTGACGTATATTGGCCGATATCATAATAACTTAAATAAAAGGTATAATTAGGTCGCGTTTCTGGTGATCTCTGGGTATCTAGCTTATTATATTTTACCTGATATTTATTAAGTATTTGCTCAACTTCTTGTTTTGCATACTGCTTCGCCGTTATTGTGATTGCTATTGATATATCTGTGGTATGACTACCTCTGGTATGGGTTGAAAATAAAACTTCATCGATTGCGCTGGTTCGGCTTGGGCATATCAACCGTAGTACTTTTGTCGCTGCAAAAGCACAACTCTTATAGGCGCTCTCTGGTTGCAACTTAACTCGCTGAGCAAACGAATTACGGGCATAGAAGCTGTATATATCCCACTCTGTTAAAGGCGGTAACTCAGGATCATAATGATTAAACGCCGCTATATTTACCACTGGTAGAAGTGCGCTAATTGCTAAAGGCTCCCTACCAAGATGAGGTAAGGCATCAATCTGGAGTTCCTCAACTTTTGAAGCCGCCATGCTTATTCCTTCGATAACGATAAACTATGCATTTCACATAAAGACAGTCATTGTAACAACTGAATCTTAAATGAATATTAAGATCATGTTTATCAATTCAAGCAGCGATACGAGAAGTGACTTAATTTAGCAAAAAAGTAACGAGCACATCCTTCTTTTACTTTAAAATATGATATAAATCAATCTGTTATCGAATAACTTCTTGTTTGCCTGCAAGCCTTTTTGCTATACTACATTTACCATGAGCGTCATAAAAGTATTACAGTATCCCGACCCCCGATTACGCAAAAAAGGCGAAATTGTTGCGTCTGTCGACGATGAAATCAGGCAGATTGTTAAGACGATGTTTGACACCCACTATGCCCAAGAAAATTGTGCCGCTCTCGCTGCCACGCAATTGGATTTTGCCACCCCTAAAGCTATCACTGTTATCGACTACTCTGCTAAAAAAGATTCACCGCTTTGTCTGATTAATCCAAAAATTATTGCCAGTGAGGGCAGCCAAATTGAAGAAGAAGCCTGCATGTCTGTCTGGCCAGGGCACATTCATGAAAAAGTTGAACGCGCTTATAAAGTCACTGTACAAGCCCTCAATGAGGAAGGTGAAGAAATTACTTTTGATGCACAAGGTTATTTTGCAAAATGCCTACAGCATGAGATCGATCACTTGCATGGTAAATTGTTTATCGATCACTTATCGCCTTTAAAGCGCAATCGAGTAGAAAAAATCATTCAAAAAGTTAGACGAGCCTATTTAAAGAAGAAACGGTAAATAATCTTATTCCCCAGTAAATTTTTCTTTGAGCTCTGCCTGCCATGTTAAAAGATCACTGATATTAATTTTAAATATGCGACAATATTTTTCCTTCTCTGAATCATCCATGGTATAGCTTGCCAATACATGTTCATATTTGTCGACCTCTTTTAATTCTTTTTTCTTAGATTTAGTAGGCACCCGTCTTCTTACTCCACAATAATATAATGCTGCGATCATATAGGCTCTTTAACACCGGCAACACCGTATTAACTACTGGAATAAGGGGAGTTTTTTCTAAAAACTGGTGAAAACAGTAGCAAGTATCCCTCGACATCTGGTCATCAATAGGTATAATCAGCACAAGTAACTTTTTCGGAATCTATTCATGAAATCATTGATTGTGATACCAGCACGGTACAATTCTTCACGCTTTCCGGGTAAACCCTTGGCTGTTATCGCCGGTAAAACAATGCTTGAGCGAGTAGTAGACATCGCGAACCAAGTCGTGGCTAATATTTCGAATACTCAAGCTATTGTGGCAACGGATGATGAGCGTATACTGCAGCATGCAGCTGAACTCAACGTTAATGCAGTGATGACGCCTGAGTCTTGCCAAACCGGATCAGACAGAGTACTCGCAGCATGCCAACAGCTTGATGAAAAGCCGGATATGGTTGTCAACCTTCAAGGTGATGCCCCATTAACTCCACCCTCATTTGTCACGGCTGTCTTGATGACGTTGATTAATAATCCAGACGTTCCAGTCGCCACACCCATTGTCAATCTTAGTTGGACAGAGCTCGATGCGCTGCGTGAACAAAAACAAGCATTACCCTTTAGTGGCACAACCGTCATCATCAACAAACAACAACAAGCCCTGTGGTTTTCAAAAAACATCATTCCGGCAATACGCAAAGAAGAAGCACTACGACAAGCATCAAGTTATTCCCCAGTCTACCGACACGTTGGACTCTATGGTTTTCGTTATGACGCTTTGCAAAATTTTGTGCGCCTACCAGCAGGACAATATGAAAACTTAGAAGGATTAGAACAGTTACGTTTATTAGAAAATGGCCTTAACATACAAACCGTGTTAGTGGATTATAAAGAATTACCCGGCATGTCTGGAGTAGACACCCCTGAAGATGCTAAGCAAGCAGAGCAATTGATCCTAGCTAAGGAAGCAAGTTAATGTTGCAGCTATTGATCGCTCGTCATGGTAATACCTTTGATAACGGAGAAACTGTTTTAAGAGTGGGGTGTGGCACTGATTTACCATTATCACTAAGCGGCCAACAGCAAGCAAAAAATCTCGGCCAATACCTACTACAACATCACCCAAACATTACCGCTGTTTTTACGAGCCATCTAAAACGAACCATTGAAACCGCAGAAATTGCCTTACAACAAATGAATACCAACCTAACTATTCAACAATCTGCATTATTTGATGAAGTTGATTACGGCCCTGATGAAGGCAAGCCTGAGTCAGAAGTTATAGCGCGCATAGGAACGAAAGCATTACAACAATGGGAGCAAGATAATATTGTACCCGATGGATGGCATATCGAGCCACAGGCAATTAGCTCTGGCTGGCTTGAGTTTGGCAAGCAATTACAACAGCAATATGTAGAGGGGCTCATCCTAATCGTGACGAGCAATGGGATTGCCCGCTTTGCACCTGGGCATGCAGTTAAACTAAAAACTGGAGCGGTGTCTTTGTTGTGTTTTGATGGTGATGCTTGGCGAGCTGAATATACAAATTATAGACCTCTTCCACGTTAACACCTGCAAGTATTAATATATACTCCTCGTGATTCAAAATGCGAAACTCAGGCGACTTGATTTTTGTTCCCTTTGGACGTTCGAAATGCGGGTAATAGTTATTCTATTGGTAAATTTCGAACGTTCAAAGGGGGCAAAAATCAATAGCATTAATTTCGCATTTTGAATCACGAGGAGTATATTCAATCGTGCTTACGTTACACCCTTGCCTGTTTATAATTTTTTTTATTCTTCCTTATTTGCTCACCAAGCTTTGCTCTTGATCCCGTTTATTAGAGACCTAATTAGGCCAAGTCACTCACTCCGAATAATTATTATCTTCTGCATGGAGAAGAGAGGCTTGCTTGAGGGGTTACTGGTGTTTCACTGTCATTGTCTTCCTCATCGCTAGATGAATTATCAATGTCTTTACGCCGTTTCTCCATTTCCTTTTCGAAGGGAGATTTTTTCTTTTGTTTCAGTTTCAGTGGATCTTTAAAACCACCAGCTTTCTCTCGTCGTTGTTGTCGTTCTTCTGCTACGCGCTTGATATCTTCCATGCTAAGGCCACTGCTTGAGGGCGATGGATTACTCGAAGATGAACTAGGTAGCTTATAGCTTTTCTTATTTGCATTAGCCGCTAAGTGAGTTTCATA
This sequence comes from Gammaproteobacteria bacterium, assembly GCA_021773295.1. Classification (GTDB taxonomy): domain Bacteria; phylum Pseudomonadota; class Gammaproteobacteria; order UBA1113; family UBA1113; genus JAJFKI01. The sequence continues at coordinate 10,825 of JAJFKI010000093.1, forward strand.
CTCGCGTGCAGCAAGTTCTAAAATGGGAAAAATTAACCTTATAAATTTATCATTCTTTACAGCTTCCCAATTTTTTAATGGTTTTGACGTCCCAAACTCTTTCATTTCAACAAGCTTGATAAATTCTGCTAGTAACTCCTCTTTGCTAATAGTTTCACTAGGATTATTGCTTTTAATGAGTCTTTGTATTAAATAGCCGAAATATGGCTCAATTTCTTTAAACACACGATCATAGGGAGTATAACCAAAGATACGGCATTTTAATTTAGGTTTATCTTCCTTCGTGAGGCATGTCGTATATACCTCAGAAAAGGCACGCATTAATTGTTGCCGTATATTTTTTACAACAACATCCATGAAAATTGTTTTAAAACTTTTATTCTTGTAGGCTGCTGGTGTTATTTTGCCATCAATTTTATTCTGAAATAAGGTGAACAGCTCGGAGTCACTGATGGTTATATCTTTTTTTAAGCTTAAAGTAATATCAACAAGTGCTGGAACAATATCTGTCTCGAATTTCTTTAAAGAAAATATTCCAGGAGAATCATTGTCCGTAGCGTATGACAATGCATCAATAAAAGAATTTCTATCACGATGAGTTTTAAATAGTGAATATAGTACAGCACAAATTTTTTGTATTTGTGCGTAGCTTGGCTGCTTTTTAGTAAATGACGGACCAGGAGGAGGTGGTGGCGGTGGTCCCTTAGGGCCAGAAGGAGGCACATCTATGACAGGCATAGCTGAGCTAGCTGATGATGATGAGCTGGCAGCGACCAAGGATGAAGATGAACTCGCTGAAGGTCCTGCAGCGATAGCGTCAGTTTTATGACTCTTTATTGCAGAATTGCTTGAAGAGGCCGATGTTACTGCGAGGGATTGTTCCTGATAAAACAATGTTATTCGCTGACGACTCGTTAATTTAAACGATAAATGTGTGTAATGTTTAAAGCAATCAGCAACCGATGGATTGTTTTTTGCATAATTGACATAGGCCGATAACATTTTGCTATCATCAAACCAGTCCTGTGATATGCTGCTGTCTCTTAGGCAATGAGTGATTAACAAGCTATTATTGGTCGACAAAATTGTCATCGGTGAAAGATAAACAGCACTATTAATTACATCTGGATTCTGGTCATAGACTTTGCTCATGCATTCAGCTGCTTCTTTATGGTTACCATTAATCTGTAAGGCTTCAATTTCCAATATAAGCAATTTTACTTTTTCATCTAAGGAAAGTCTTGGGTTCAATTTAGCTTGTTGGATATAATCAATTAAGTTCTTAGCGATGATTTCAAGCAGTGATCTTAATGTCTTATAAACGGTTGGTTCGATAGCAATATCAGTAGGTAATTGTCTAATATCATCTTGACTTATTTTGCTGCTGCGAAAGAAAAACTTTAGAAATTTATCTATTCTTACTTTGTCCTGACACATAATTGCTAAATTTAAAGCATCCCTAATAATGTGTGAATATTTATGAATTTTAGGCACAGCATCTGCACTACTGGAGCTGCTGGCTGCACCACAAGAGGCATTAGTCGTAGTAGGTGCTGGAGAATAGATATTATAAAGAGGAATGATTTCATCATAACAGATAAGTGCGTGCTCAAAATTACCATTAGCTTGGTAATTTCTAGCAGCTTCAAGCACTATATTGAGTAATAATACAAAATTCATTTTTGGAAATATTTTTTCTGCAGACTCGACATATTGCATAACCTGAATGAGGTCGTGATTTGACAATAAATATTTAGTAATAACAGTGAGTGAGTATTGTGCATGTTGAGTCAGCTGTTGCAAAAAAGTATCTTTATTTACGCCATGGACTTCAGTAATATCAGCAGGGTTAAAAGCCAGTTTTGTTATGCTTTTAATGATTTTATAAAGCTCCTTAGCATAGAACATTGCTAGTGACTTTTCAGAGCTTTGATACAGCTTAGCCATTTCAGCTTTTACACCCTTAATGCATTCCATAAAATAGCTTATCACTTCCTTTGACTTATCACTATGCTGATCTAAATCAGCGTGTAGTAACTTTTCTATACATTTTAGCGCGAGTAAACTATTTTTACTTTTGTTGGGTGAATTTAAAAACCCAGTTTTATCTTTATGGTAGTACCAGAATTTAGCAATTATATCTTTGGGAAGTTCTTTTTCCTTTAAAGCTTTAATATTACGCTGTAGACGTTTGATGACACTTTGTTCTTCTTTTTGAGCTATGATTTTTTCAGACAGTGGTGCGCAGCTTTGCTTTCGAACAAGTATTGCTGGCTTTGCTGTATCTTGCTCTTCTTCACAGGAAGTTGGGGAATCACTGAGCGTTAATTTGGCTGGCATTATTCTTTTTAATGATAGCACTTTCATTCGCAACGCATTATTGATTAAGCCACCTTCTTTTGCTAAGACTATTGTTTTTTGAATGATACAAATTTGTCTTTCAGAAAGGTCCTTTGCTTGTATCACATCAAGATCATCGAGATCATACATATAGCTTAAAAATTTTTCGGGCGAGTTGAAATCTAACCGCACGGGCTCTGATGGTACTATGCTTGATGCTGATGCTGCATCATGTGTTGGTATTGCTGATCGTTTAGGTAGTGATTTTATTATTGAAACAGCAGTTGGTGTCAATGCTGTATCAGCCATTGATGCTTGTTCTGATATTGCTGCTACATCTACTGTTGGTTCAGCATCTTGAGTTAGCTCAATAGCCGGTGTTGGAGGCGCAGGATCTTGTGGGACTGGTACGGTGGGAGACTCCAGTGCACTTAGCGCTTCTTTTAATTTTTTAGCTTCGTTTTCAGCCATCGTAAGTTTTTCAGCTTGTGCTTCTAACTGCGTTTCTAGTGATTTAATGTCACTAATGCTTGAGGCTGCATTCATTTCATCTGCCACACTCGATAGTGATTCAACTTGTAGAGAAAGTATTTCTTTATCCTTTTCATTTATTTTTTCTTTTAATTTTTGTATTTTTTTATCAAGTATTGCCGTCTTTTCCTTTTCTAAGGTCAATTGTTCCTGGTGATTAATTCTAGCGTGATGTAAATTACCACGGTGGAAATTCTTTTCGACATGACGGCACTCATCAGAGTCTATAATTTGGTAAAAAGCATCAATGTGGGTTTTACGTTCTGGATCATAACTAAGCCTATATGTTATCTGAGTATTTGCTCCTAGTGCTGTTGATAGAGCACTGGCGCTTTCTCCACTTAGAAAATTATTACTCATATCAATGTGTAATTGACATTTTGTGCGCGAGATGAAAGGACATAGTTGTTTTATAATCTCATCGTTTAAGTCACATCCTTCAAATACAATGCTAATATCACTACTGGTATCTAATGAAGTGATGGTTTCAAATAGCTTCAAAAGTGCACTTTTAGTAAAGCTATTATAGCTAAGATCTAAGGTGAATTGTAGCGGATCGGTACAAGCAGCAATTCTGTTCGATAAAAAATCAAGCACAACATCATCAATGTTAGTATTGCGCAGATTAAGCCAGTGCATACTCATAGTTGAACTTACTAACAGGTCAATCAACTCCTTTGCTTGTTCTTTTAGGATCATATCTTCAAATGATAATGTGGTGTGAATACTATCAGACAGTTCCTTTAAACAGTTCACAAGTTCATTCATTTCTTTACTTGATAATCTCTGATACTCAGAACAACTTAATTCAATTTTCGAACCAGGTTTTACCGCCGATATTTTTGTTAGAATACTGTCTAATCTATTCATGCGCTTATCCTTAATTTAATAAAATTAGTTAACCGTTACGAAGATGACGCTGCTGGGCTACTAATGTTTAATGTTGAACTGCTACTGGTGCTCGCGTGATTCTCAGTTGGAGATTCAACAACATTGAAAAATGCTCCACGAAAATTTCTAATACTGCTCCGGTTACTGTCAATAGCTTCACCATTAGCGACCACATGCTCATAAAGTGCTGCTGCAGTCACATTGGCCTCTTCTCCTCGTTGTTGCGCTGCCGCAATGGCTTCACCATTAACGGCGACACGCTCTTCAAGCGCTACTGAAGCCGCCTTGGCCTCTTCTCCACGTTGTTGCGCCTCTGCACCATTTTTTGCAATGGCTTCTCTATTAGCAACAACATCCCCTTTAAGTGATGCCGCAGCCGCTTTAGCCTCTTCTCCACGTTGTTCTGCTTGCGCGCCATTTGCTGCAATTGCTTCGCCATTAGCGACAACGCACTCTTCAAGAGCTACTGCAGCAGCATTGGCCTCTTCTCCACGTTGTTTTGCTTGCGCACCATTTGCTTCAATGGCTGCCCTGATTTCTTCCTCAGCTTGGTGACGAGCTGCTTCTTGCTCAGCAAGAATTGCCTGTCTCTCCTCTGCGGCTTGCGCTAAACCGTCTAAAACTTGTTGCAACTGTGCATTTATCTCAGGAGCAACAACAGGTTCAGGTTCAACATTCTCAGCTACATCATTTGGCCAAAAGTAATCTTTCGCAGCCACACATCCTTCATACAGTGCTTGCCCTGCTGCACCACCAGCACCGCCAGCTAAAGCAACGCCACCTACAAATGCTGCCGTAGTAACCGCAGCAGGTACCGCAACTATACCTAGAGCTACGACTGCTCCCGCTCCAGCAGCAGCTGCTCCTGCACCAATAATAGCTGTTCTTGCTACCCTACCTAAAAAATATAAAAAACCCATAGCTTACTCCTCATTATTACTATTTGTTATTGGATGGATATTATGGTGTTAGCAACGATTGATATTCAGCCGTACCAATTCCCATGACTTGATTTGCCAAGCTTATAACATTGGCATGATGTGTTCTGGTTTGTTCAAGAAAATCACGCCACGTGCTCGCAGTAGCATCTTGTAAAGGTGGTGATGGGTATGTTGATAACTGTAACCGCAATTCCTCTCGATGTAATTGATACTCTTCAGCCCTTAAGTCTTCTTTTGTTACTGTACTTACAGAGTGTGCCATTTGAGACGATGATGAAGAGCTTGCTGTACTTGAGGCTGCTGTAATTTCATTATATTCCATTTTATGCTGATCTCGATCCGTCAACGAGTGCCAAAATGCACTAACATCTTTGCCTTTAACATTGATTACTTCTTCAGAAAATTTCTTTTCATAGGGATTATGCTTTTCTAAATATTGATCGTTCCATGCTGATTCTTGGCTCAAAAGATTTCCTAACTCTGTTATTAACTCTGACAATTCATCGCCTATGCTTTTTTTCAATATTTTATAGTGTTCTTTATACTCAGTAATGGAGTACTCACAAGGCTCGCTACTTGCTATGGGTATTACTGTGCTTCTTGGTGGTTTTTTACGGCATGATTCGTTAATTTCTGCAATCTTATCTCGACTCCACAAATAACATGAAAATGCCGTTACCTGAGTTGATAAGTAAAGACTACTAAAAAAGCCACGAATGTTATCACATCGGTCTTCAGTTAAATCACCCTCTTGATCGACTCGTTCTTTACCCATAACGGTGTATTCTTGTTTTGTATTAAACATTGGTGAACTCAATGTATGGCCAACATTCAGATAGGTAGAACCTTCGTCTTTTCCTTCCATAACCCCTCCACTAATTAGATTTATTATCATTTAACTATTTGTCATGTGCTCTACAAATATCTTGAGGCAAGTTTATCTATCATCCAGAATTTCACAATACAGAATTTTTACCGTATTGATTGTCCTTTTATAAAGCGCTTTGTGCGCTTATGGCAGGCGTGCGTAACTAAACAATCCTTTTAATTTATCGTGTAGCCTCGAGAAAAAATTAAACGACGAGGGTAAGTTATGAGATCACCATCTAAGAGCTCGGCACAATAAAAAAGCGTATGCAAATCAATAGGATATCCGCAAAAAATTTAGCTGTTGTATTTTTGACCGAAGCTATCTATAATACATAGCGAATTTATGGGTGCCTAGACAGCTATGCTGGAAAGGCACGATGTATGATTTATTATGAGAATAAGATTACCCCTTCAATTGGTTTTATGCTCAATACAATTTAGCGGTATAGTAAATGACGACAGATATCTCCACACTATTAGCAAAGCACCCGTCAGTAATTCATGCTGATGCCATTCAGGATATGATAAAGCCATTAAAAAACATTGGTATTAGCTATTTTTCTCATGCTCGTATTTATTCTGATGGCTCTTTAGTTACTAATGCTAGTAGCCCAGAGTTCTTTAGTTTTTATCATCAACAAGAATTTTATAATTTTGATATCCATCTTAGCTCATTAGATTGTAATAAGAGTTATGTTTTGTGGGACTTAGTACCTCATTATGGAAAAACTGAAGAGCTGTACCGGTTAGGCGCTCAGTTTGGGGTATTTCATACCTTCACTATAATGCAACCCAGTTTTACAACAAATAACTTTTATCATTTTGCAGTTAAGCAAGGTAATGATCACATGAATCAAGTTTACTTAAGCAATATCGATCTACTAGAAAAGTTTATACAGCATTATAGTGTGTGCTTAGCAAATGATTCAGAGTTGCAACAAGCTATTGATTTAGCTTTCAAGCCAGATTGTAACAGTGGTGGTTATTTCAGTCATAGTACTGCTGATGATATAGATCGACAAGAATTCTTAAAGTGTATACAGCAAACGAAGCAAACGTTTCACTTAAGCAGACGGGAGCAACAATGCCTACAGCTATTAGCAAAAGGCTATACGGCTAAAAGCATTGGCAGAGAGCTTCAGTTGAGTCCTAAAACAATTTATTTTTATCTAGATAATCTTAAAAAGAAAGCGGGACTTCGTACTAAATCCGAATTGGTTAAATATTATTGGGACAACTATGGATAATACATAGCCATTACACATGAAAATGCGAGATTTATGCCGTGGGGATTTTTGTTCCCAGGAATCGTTTAAAACGCAGGTAATAGCCACTCTATTGGCAAGTTTTAAACGGTCCCTGGGAACAAAAAGCACCCGGCAGAAAATCGCATTTTGGGGTGCGATGGGTATAAAGACAAGCTGGCCTAAGGAATTATTGACCATTCT
>JAJFKI010000094.1 GCA_021773295.1 Gammaproteobacteria bacterium
ATGCTAACAGTTTATATTACTTGGCCACTCCTAGTTTAGCCCTGGCTTTTACAGAACCTTCTTTGTCATATCAACACACTCCAACATGGCACCCGACCGAAGCGTGTGAGTTTTTTTCTTATCTCCCGCATATCCCATGCGGTGGTAAAACCCAATGGCATTCAGCGTTGATGATACCTTTAGCGTATCTATACTATAGTCAATCGCTATTTGTTCAAACTCCATTAATAATATTCTTCCAATGCCCCTTCCCAACCACATTGGATCTAAGTAAAGACTCTCGATACTTTTATCGCATAAATTCAATAGCCCAAACCCTGTGATGTAATCCGCTTCCTGTGCAACAATGAGAACAGAGGAATCATTAAGGGTTCTATAAAAATCAGGTGACTTTGAAGCGACCCAAGCATCAATGGAATGCTTTGAATAAAATCCAGAGCAAGAATGTTTAATAGAAGCGATATGCACGTTATAAATTGCATACGCGTCGGTTTGATTTGCTTTTCTAATTTTCAAGACACCACCATTAATATTGCTTGGTTCAATGCTCTGTGCACTTACGGCAGGCATGCGTGCCGTAAGTGTACGGTTCATTATTGCAATCCCCTCGCTCTTGCTATTAATTTTATAGATTCCGATTTTCGATACTTAATAAAGTACGTAGTGTTCCGACCAATTGAAATACCACTGACCGTGCCCGACAAAATAACCGATAACATCTTAAAGAAATCCAGTCGCGTAATAGCCAAGTGTGCTTCAAAAGCATAATGAATAAAGAACTCAATGAAAAACATCAACATCAAGATAATCAAAACAGAGGCATCACCAGGAATTTCAATAAGACGCCTGTTTTTATCCGAACGAATGTTACGCTTTCTAACGTGAAGATAGCCTAACACTGCGCCAAGAACCATGGCCAAAAAAAGCATGAAACACCCGGTTAGTGAAAATTGAAATAACGTCGCCGTACTTCGTATGGTTCTGTCGCAACGTTGAAGAGTTATTGCTATAATCCAGCCAATTTTCTACAACAAGGTTTGTTATGCTCAGTTTCAAATGGAAGCAATTTAGAAAGGACATCATTTTAATGGCGGTTCGTTGGTACGTGGCATACTCGCTGAGTTACCGAGATATTGAAGAACTGATGGCAGAGCGAGGGGTTAGTGTGGATCACTCGACGATAAACCGCTGGGTTGTTGAGTATGCGCCACAGCTGGACAGTGAGTTTAGAAAAAAACATAAATCTAATACGAATGGCAGTTGGAGAATGGATGAGACCTATATAAAAATTAAAGGTCAATGGCATTATTTATATCGCGCGACGGACAAGTTTGGAAAAACTATTGATTTTTATTTATCAAAAAACCGCGATAAAAAGGCGGCGAAATGCTTTTTTATGAAAGCAATTAACAGTAATGGCTTGCCAGAAAAAGTCACTATCGATAAAAGCGGTGCGAACAATGCGGGGCTTAATCTTATTAATTTACAACTTGCCTTGTTGTTCATGTTCGGCGGCATTTTTCATCAACTTAGCATTCGCCAAATTAAATATTTGAATAACGTCGTTGAGCAAGATCACCGAAGCATTAAAAAAATCACAAAACCCATGATGGGCTTTAAAGCTTTTCATAGTGCCGAGGCCACCATCGCGGGTATTGAGCTGCACCGCATGCTGAGAAAAGAGCAGCATCAGCAAGCCGCTAATCTATCCGTTTTCGAACAATTCTATGCACTAGCGGGTTAAGTGCGCCCGGGGTTCCTGTAACCCATATTTCTATAGCCTAAATATTTTTTTGCGACGGAACCTTGCGTCATTGAACGACAGCAGTAATCCATTATCAACTGAGGTTTGCAAAGCTTCATCCAGTAGTTCTGGTGGTGACAGTGCAACGGTCTCTGGGAAGATTACTATTCTATTAGAATAGTATCAGAGATATAATTTAGCTCTCCAATTCTCTTTTTAGGATCATCAATTATATCTCTTAATAGCTGTACGTAACCATTTGCCATTTGAATAATACTCTTACTATCAAACAAATCAGTAGCATATTCAAAACCAGCTTGCAGACCCGATTCAGTTGGACAAAGTTCCAATGTCAAATCAAGCTTAGAAATTGTGTGAGGGAAACGAAGACTGTTTGCTTTAATTTGGGAAAAACTAATGCTTTTATGAGGAAAAATATCAGATTCATTTTGATAAGAAAATAAGACTTGGAAGATAGGATTGTAAGATAAATTTCGCTTAAGGACCAGTTTATCAAGTAGGCGATCAAAGGGGAATCCTTGATATTCCCGAGCCAACAACACTGTTTCTTTGACTTGCTCAAGCAGAGCTATAAAGCTTTGGTTTCCATCAAAATTAATAGTTATGGGTAGCACATTTAAAAATAAGCCAATCAAGTTATCTAAGTCAGGGTGTGTCCGCATTGATACTGGCACACCTATAACAATGTGGTCTTGCCCCGAATAGCGATGCAAGAGAATGCCAAATGCAGTCAAAAGCACAACGAAGGGTGATGTTTTTTGGTGATTTGCTATGTCAAAAAGAGAGTTAAACAAGCCTTGGCTCATTGATTCCAAGTGATATTCACCAGAATAAGTTGCTATTTCTGTTCTTTTTTTATCTGTAGGTAGAATCAATTTTGTTGGCATTGCTTCAAGTTGCTTGAGCCAAAAAGCAGCTGAATCTTCGGTTTGCTTAGAAGACAAATGTTTTTGTAGCCACACACTATAATCAGCATACTGGATTGGCAACATTGGTAATTCCTGATTAGTTGCTGATATATTATTATTGTAAAAATGGCTCAATTCTTTACACAGTATTTGCGTTGAAGCACCATCAAAAATAATGTGATGAAAAACGATAAACAAAATATGCTCTGAGGAAGAAATATTAAATAACCCAATTCGAAATAGAGGAAACTTTGATAAATCAAATTTCTGATAGAGCATCCCTGACATGGCTTCATAGATTTTTTCTTCTCTTAATGGGAGGGGAGTATGTTCCATATCAATTTTTTTAATAGTGACATCTTCTTTCATCAAATTATTCTTAATAATTTGTGTTAGCTTATTTTCAATGGAGCTTGTAAAGCTAGTCCTTAAAACTTGGTGACGCTGTACCAGTTGATAAAAGGCTCTGTTAAGCGCTTGTTCATTGATGTCGCCATCTAACTGAAGTGCTACTGGTGCATTATATACCGCTTTATCAACAATTAAATTATCCATAAACCAAATATTTCTTTGCCAACAGGAAATAGGTACAGTCTGATTGTGTTCGATTTTTCCAATAGAAAACTGATCGACAGAAAGATATTCTGAAACGGGATTGTAGCTTAGTTCATTCGCAAAGCTCGCAATAGTCGGGAAGTCAAACAATTGCCTTATTGTAATATCAAAGCCATGTTTTTTCATCTGATTAATAAATTTCAGACATAACAATGAATGTAACCCAAGGTCAAACAAGTTGTCTTTTATGCTGAGTTCGTTAATTTCTAAAATATTTTCCCAGATACCAAGAAGTAATGTTTCCAATTGACTATTTTGATAATTTGTATTGTCATTTATAGGATCAACATCTTCGGTAGAGTTTTCTTTAAACATAAGAAAATTTTTATCAATTTTTCCGTTTGGCATAAGTGGAAAAGATTTAAGCCTTATAAAACTTGTGGGTATCATATGGCTTGGTAATTGTGAAGAGAGAGTTTTTCTTACTTTATTGATTCGAGGTTCTTTATTGTTTCCACTAACAAAATAAGCAATAATTTTTTTACTGACCTTAGAATAAACAACAATCGCATTATCAATCTCAGGATGGTTTTTTAGTGCCACCTCAATTTCTCCAAGTTCTATGCGATATCCCCGCAGTTTAATCTGGTCATCTGCTCTACCAATAAATTCAATCTCTCCTCTCACATTAGAGTAACGCACCAAATCACCCGTCTTATACATTTTTCTTTTGTTAGTGGAAAATGGATCATATGAAAAAGTTGTATTTGTTTTTTTCAAATCATTCAAATATCCTCTTCCCACACCAACCCCAGAAACATACAATTCACCAATAATACCCACTGCAACGGGCTGTTTGTTTTTATCCAATATGTAGATATTTAAATTTTGCAATGTTCCATTTATCGGGATATATTTCCAAAATTCATTTACTACAGAGTTGAGTTTGAAATGAGAAACATCATCTGAACATTCAGTTGCTCCATAAGCATTAATCAAATGAGCATCAGAATAAAATTTAAGCCAACGATTGCATAATGATGGATACAATGGCTCACCATTCATAATAAAATAACGTAGGCTTGGCAATGAAATTTCTCTTGCTTCAGACTCCAGAAAATCAAGAATGGTATCCAAATGAGATGGAACACTTTCAATGATCGTGACAGAATCAACCGCAAGCTTAGCTAAAAGTAATTTTGGTTCCCATGCTTCACTAGGGTTAAATACAACTGTAGTACCACCCACTAATAAAGGTGCCATAAATTGCCAAATTGAAACGTCGAAGGTCTGAATTGCGATTTGAGCTAACGTATCTTTTGCAGTTATCTCAAGGTCATTTATTTTTGCAAACAAATGATTTAACATACCATCATGTTGAATCATTACTCCTTTAGGGCTCCCTGTTGATCCTGAAGTAAAGATGACATAAGCTAAAGCTTGAGGATCGGCTGCAATAGGAGTCGCCAGTTGTTCAAAATTATCTGTACTGAGGACCGACTCAACGAATATCACAGCAGCAAGGTTACTAAAAATACCAACATTATTTTTATAGCCACCATTAGACAAAATAGTACAAGGGTTCGATTGGCGAATAATAGTTAGGTTAACCTCCTCGGGGTCTTTTGGAAAAATCGGAACAAAAGCTGCTCCTATTTTCCAAATCGCAAGCATTGCAATGAGGTAAAGCTCACTTCTGTCAAGACATAAACATACCAATTGACCAGGAACGATATCGGAATGTTGCTGTAGATAATATGCCAAATGGTTTGAGCGTGATTCGATATACCGATAACTATATGCGATGTTATTACTTATCACGGCAGTTGCATCTGGGCACTTGTTTGTAATATCAGAAAAAATTTGATGTACACATTTCGTTTGTGGATAATCCTTTGCTGTCTCATTCAAGCCAAATAGTAAAAACTGTTTTTCTTTCTTGCTGAGATATTCCAGTTCAAATATTGCTTTGTCAGATTTTTCAATTACGTGCACGACCAGATTAGAAAAATGCTGTTGAAATCGTTGTATTGATTCAGAATCAAACAAGTTTTTATCAAAGTCAACTTCGATAAAAATTTTCTCCTCTAGATCAAATCGCAAAGCTAATTCATATTGGATATCAAAGTTTTCTAGCTGCATCACCGTTGATTCAATATCTGTAAACAAAAGATTGTGTTTGGCGTATGTTGAAGAATTTATCCATATATTAGGCACTAAATTATTATTTTCAGGGTTAATAGCAAAGCTATCAGCAAGAATTTTGTCATAAGGCATCAATCGATGCTTATGATCCTGCTTTCTCAGCTCAGTCATTTCACCAAGAAGTTCCACCATGCTTTTGTTTACATTAAGCTGACACCGCATGGGCAGAACATCAATGAAAGCACCAACCTCGTTACGTGACTCATAAACTCTCAGGCTATTTGCATAGGCAATAATGATGTCTTCTTTATGTGTATATTTATAGAGAAGTATCTTTATGATGGATGAGAAAAAGATAAAGGCACTGCTCTCATTTTCTTTCACAAAACAAAAAATATTCGCGCTGGTTGCCTTGCTAAGGCTGAAGTTAATCCGTTGCCCATTAAATTTCTCAGCATTATTTTCTTGCTTAAATTTAGGAAGTTTTGTGTATAATTCAGCGTCTCTTAATCTTTCCTGCCAATATTGTCTTGTTTTTGCCGCTAACTTGTAGCTAGCCTCTAAATGCTTTAAATAGCTTCTATCAAATTTTTCACCGTGGTCAAAAAATGCATCAGGACTGCCATTATAGTACGTTGATAGCCTATCTAATAGAATGTGCATTGACTGTGCGTCCATGATCATATGATGAAAACACATTCCAAGCACATGATTGTGTGTGCTTATTCTAAAAACTGCAATTCGAAATAATGGAGCTTTAACTAAATCAAAAGGCCTAATAAAATATTCGGTAAGCTTTTCCGTTAGCTTTTGTGATTGTATTTGACCAACGTCAAAAAAATCAAAAAAACCATTTAACTTTTGTTGTATGTGGCAAAATATTTCATCGTCAGTTTCCTGCAAACACATTCTTAGTGCAGGTGTATTTGCTATAAGTTGGTCTACGGCTTCTTTTAATTGGCTAATATTAAGCAAGCCCTGTAATTGAAAGTAAAACGTAACATTATCGGTGCAAGCTTGAGGCTTAGCTTTCCAATTAAACCAAAACCGTTTTTGTAGGCTAGTTGCAGATATCTCCACGTAAGGCTCCTGTTACTATTGACATTTCCGATCTTTGCAAGATTTGTTTCTTACTTGATAATCTCTACTTAACTACAAACGGCGTTCCTCTAGTATTCGAAGTAACAAGCTTATTATAATTAAACTTATTTTCTCCTGCCACCAACACAGCGCCGTACTTTTCTAACGGTATTGTGCCACCATACTCAACTACAAACTCAGTTTCGGGATATACATGAACTTTGGTCGGAACATAGCGTGTTGCATAACCAACTCTGGTATCACGCAGACTTCCTGTATGCGGTAAGGATGCATGCATGAGAGTAGACCAAAAAATTACAAACTGACCAGCTTTCATCACAAGAGGAAATGCTTTTGACTCATCCGGTTTAAATGCTGAATCAATTTGAAGTTCTCTGTAATCGTAACCAAAAAAGCCTCTTCTGCTGCCGTCTTTTTCCATTTGATTAACCTTTGTGGGGGCGTATTCCATTATTTTATCTTCGTCATAGTTCATATTTTTGTGGGTTCCGGGTAAAAGTTGCAAACACCCATTTTCCAACGTCGAATCAGTTAACGCGGTCCATATCGTTAGCGTACCGCCAAGACCACCAGCTTTCTCCATGTCATCTTTGGGCCATAATATTTGAGGAGTACCTGAAGCGTTGGCAAATGTTGCGGCTTGGTGCCAATCCGTCCCTTCATCCCCCTTATGCTTGGGAAAGAACTCCGTGCGCCAACAAAGCACATCTGGACCTAAAATGCTAACTACTCTATCAACGATTTCTTGTCTACAAATATGTTCACTTAATAAATCTATATCCAAATGCCTATCATAATTTGCAATATTATTAGCACCAGAATAAGCATCTAGGTCAGGGTAGATAGCATGACTACGATCTGTTAATTCATAGCGGATTTTGTGCCACCGTTGTTTCATTTCAGCTTGATCGTATAGGACGAAGGGACCAATATATCCATTTTTACTAAATTCTGCTACTTCTTCTTCACTAAGTGAAAAGTCTTTCATAACATATCTCTCCATTAAAAAATAGTTAAATATAAACTTGGCAGCCAACATTCGCCGTAATGACAATGCATTCCAAGACAATTGTGCTCCGAGCCATTATACCTTCTTTTATTGTGATTGAAACTTAAATTTTTCGGTTCTTTTTTCTAGGTAACCGCATCAAAATTGTGTTCTTTAAAGGGCCCCAATATTTACCGTGATAAAGAAATATGCTCGAATAGGAGTGTAAAATCATTTTATAGACGAGATCCATTATTGGCTTTATAATGCGTTTTTATTACTATCGTAGAGTCGCAGGATGGATTTATCAGATATCTCTGAAGCAGATGTTAGCAGGAATCAACACAGTGAAATCTGTATTAAAGTTAAATCCATAAAAGCATTGATTTGCTGCCGCGTATGCGACGTTTGAATCACAAGAAGTATAGACTGGCCAGCATAGAAGCTAAATAGAGAGGACACCTGTGGAAAAAGATTTAATCCAAAGCATGTTTGAATTGCAAGTCAAAGCTACTCCCAATAATAATGTGATTCACTCGGCAAATAGAAAGATTACTTATTTTGAGTTGGATAGGCAATCAAGCAATTTTGCTCATTTTTTGAAAAAACAATCCGTAGGCCCGGGAAAGTTAGTTGGACTGCTTATGCCAAACAGCATTGAGCTATTTGTCGCCTTATTTGGAATCTTAAAAGCAGGGGCAGCTTATCTTCCTCTTGAACAACTGACACCGATTGAACGTCTCAAATATATATTTGCAGATTCAAAATTATCATATTGCGTCATTAGCGATGAAACTGTGTCACTTAATCATTATCCAGGAATAGATTATATAAATGTTAATGAGGTAATGGCATGTGCTGATATGGTTGAACTAGAGAAGGATACTAATGAACAATCAATCAGAGATTTGTCAGCTAGAAATCTCGCTTATGTAATTTATACATCAGGCTCCACAGGTAAGCCAAAAGGAGTCATGGTTAACCATAGTAGTGTCGTTAATTATTTGCAATGGTGTCGCCAACACTATTGTGATAGTTCTAGCCCGGCAGGTGTACCGTTGCATTCATCGATTAGTGTTGATATGTCAGTTAGCACATTGTTTTTGCCATTAATAACGGGTAACTATGTTGAAATATTACCTAGCAAAGACAAGAGTGTTATAGAACTTCTTCATTATCTCAAGGCCAATGAAAGTCAGCTACAATTTATAAAGCTAACACCAACTCATCTACGCTTGATTAGAGAGGCTAATTTAGAGCACACACTTAGTAAGTGTAAATCTATTATTGTAGGTGGAGAAGCTTTATTTAAATCGGATATTGATTGGTTGTATGAGCTGGGCGTAAGAATTTTTAATGAGTATGGGCCCACTGAAGCAACTGTAGGCTGTATCGTTAACCAAATTACTTCCGAGGATATTGCAGATAGTATTGCTATTGGTAAGCCGATTAGTGGAGTAGAGGTTTATATTTTAGATAAATATCTTAAGCGCGTTCCCAAAAGAGTATTTGGTGAAATTTATCTAGGTGGGGCATGCCTAGCTAGAGGCTATCTAGGGAATGAGATACTGACTGCTGAACAGTTTGTTAATAATCCGTTTCAATCTGGTCAAAAACTTTATAAAACAGGTGATATTGCCAAGTATTTGCCTAATGGTAAGATTGAGTATCAAGGTCGTTCTGATTTCCAAGTGAATTTAAATGGTTATCGAGTTGAGGTAGGTGAAATTGAAAGTGCCTTGCTTAGTTATTCTGAAATACAGCAAGCAGTTGTTTTATTAAGAGATGATGTCATTAACAAACCAGTGTTAGTTGCCTATGTTGTAGACTCAGGACAAGATCATTCTTCTCAAAAATCATTTGATAAATTGCGTAAATACTTGTCTTGCATACTGCCTCCTTATATGATCCCTGAATATTTTGTTGGAGTGCATGCCTTAACTTTATTAAGTAGCGGCAAGGTTGACCGGCGAAATTTACCACTTCCCAAGATTGAAAAATCTGACTCAGCTATTGAGCCGTATAGTAAAGAGTTGGACGATAGCACTTACGAGAAAGTCAAATTGTTGTGGTCTGAGCTATTAGGCCAGGCAGTGGTGACTGATTCAGATTTTTTTAGTTTAGGTGGCGACTCTATATTAGCAGTAAAATTGACAGCTATCCTTCAACAACAGCAGTTTAGTGTTTCTATTGAAGATATTTTTAAATATCCTATATTAGGTGAGTTTGTGGCTTATATTTCCTCCGCGTCACCCTCACCTGTTGCGACTTATGAGAGTCCTAGAAAAATAGAAATTAGACCTGAGAAAATCCCATTGTCTTCTTGGCAGAAAAGCCAGTGGATAATGGATAAAATAATTAAGACCCCTAGCGTTTATAATACTCATTTAAGTTTATCCATTTCTGGAGAATTTAATGTTGATGTACTAAGACAAGCGATTAGTAAAGTGGTCGAGCGGCACGAGATATTAAGGACAAGATTCGATTCAGATGACGGAGTTCCTTTTCAGCAGGTAGTTGTCAGAGATAGTATTGACATTGATTTGATAGAGCACGATTTATCATTTCTTAGCAAGCAAAAAAGCAATGAACATTTTGCTAACTATCTTGACTATGCTTTAAGCCAGAGGTTTGATCTTGAAAAACCGCCGCTACTCAGAATATTGATTGGAAAGTTTAGCAATAAACAAAGGTTATTGACATTTATATTTCATCACATCGCTACTGACGCGATATCAATGGGCATTTTCTTTCGTGACGTTGTACTTAACTATAATAGCGTAGTAAGTCAAGAAGTTTTGAGTTTGCCAGAACTGCCATTGCAATATGGAGATTATGCGATATGGCAAACTCAAGCTTCGGTAGGTGAAATAATGGAGCAACGCTTACAATATTGGCGAAATTTCTTGAGCGGTGTACCCTCACAAACAACTATTCCTATTGATAAACCAAGGGCAAAGCATGCCAGTTATATTGGCAAAACTTACCAATACGCTTTTCCATCTGATCTATTTTTAAAAATAGATCGGTTTGCAACAGCACAGAACTGCACATTGGCAGCTACTTTTCTCACTTGCTTTACTGTTTTGCTAAAAAATTATACGGGTTGCCGAGATGCAGTAATTGGTACGGTGGTTTCTCAGAGGAATTATCTGGAGCTCGAGAACCTTATAGGCTGTTTTATTAATGTACTCCCTGTTCGAGTTAATTTCAGTTCAACTAAGACTATTATGGATGTGTTATCTATTTTAAGAGAGCAATTAATTGAGTTGCATAGGCAAAGTGTTCCATTTGAGCAGTTAGTTGCAGATTTAGGTGTTGGAACGAATTTGTCATATAATTCCTTGTTCCAAATTCTATTTTCTTATCATTCAACAAGCTTTAACATTCCATTAAAGACAGTTGATTTTCACGGTTGCCAAAGTAAGCAAATTTTGCCTAAGCAAAGCACATCAAAACTGGATATGACTGTGAATATTTATCATGATGAAGATGAGTCATTAAATTGTATTATTGAATATGCATCAGATCTTTATACCGAGACGAGTATTATAGCATTGATGGATGCTTATTGTTTTATCTTAGAGCAAGTTTGTGGAGGGCATGAGACTGAGCTTTTGCAGATAGGCACTGATAGAAAATCTAAACACCATGGGATGGTGCTTGCACAGAGTAAAGATAAAGCGAATCTTAATAAACCACAAGAAGAGTTAAATAATTTTAGCAACGAAGGGCTTATTACTCAAATAAAAAAGGTTTGGTTTGATGTTTTAGGAATCACTATTGGTGCAGATGATGATTTTTTTAGTCTTGGTGCTGATTCATTAATGGCGATTCAAGTTACTTCAAAGCTCGAAAAAATAATACCCATCATCGATATAAGTGATGTGTTTGATTATCCAACACCAAGAAAGTTATCAGAACGATTATCAACTCAAAATTTTGAAAAGAGTATGCAATCGTTATTACCTCAAACAAAGTCTAAGATTGATTCAGTAATACCATTATCATCGGGTCAAAAAAGATTATGGTTTCTTTATAAGCTGTCACCACAACAAACAGCGTACCATGCACTTATGAAATGGAACTTGAATGGAAGATTGGTAGTTGAAGCTTTGAGGAAGGCATTTAAGTCAGTGGTGATAAAACATCATGTGTTAAGAATGCGTCTAAAAGAGGAAAGTGGTATACCGTATCAAGTATTGTTTGAGCCGGAACCAATAAATTTCAAACACACAATGCAAATGAAAAAAGATTTGCTTATGCTTGATTTGAACAAACCTTTTACCTTGTCTGAAGAAGCTCCTTTACGTGTTTGCTTGAATCAATTAAATGATACAACATATGAATTATGGATCATAATGCATCATATGGTCTTTGATGGCGTTTCTAAAAATATCTTACTTAAAGATTTGAGTTATTGCTATAATCATTATGCAAATATGCAGGAGCCACTTTTAACTATTCCTGAATTTCAGTATGGTGATTATGCATTACAGCAACAAGCATGGTTAAAGTCTCAAGAATGTTCGCAGCAGCTAAAATATTGGCAGAAAAAATTGTCGGAGTTGTTTGATCGAGCAATGCTGCCTGTCAACAAGTCCAAAACATTCCAATCTGAAGTAAGCAGTAGGCATTTAAAAATCACCTTTTCAAAAGTCCAAACTTCAACATTAAAAACATTTTGTTCTGAAAATAAATGCTCACTTTATATTTTCTTATTAACAGTGCTTAATGTTTTATTATATCGATGTACAGGTCAGTCGGATGTTATTATAGGAACACCTGTTATCGTTCGAGATTCATTCACAAGTGACTTGATAGGTTTTTTTATCAATACACTTCTGATTCGGACTTGGTGTTCAGGGGGTACGCGCTTTCTTGATTTTTTAAATATCGTAAAAAGTAATGTTAGCGAAATGCTACGTAATCGACTTGTTCCATTGGAAAAGATAGTTGAATCGCTTGCAATTGATAGGCATGCAGCTGATAAATCACTCTTTCAGATTTTTTACGCTCATCAGAATGAAGGTTTGTCAAATGTCGAGCAAAATTTCTTAGGGTTAATAGTTGAGGAACAGCCAGTTCTTTATTCTAATAGTAAATTTGATCTTGAGATTGAAAGTTTTTTTAGTGATGATAGTTTAACAATTTTATTTGAATATAATACTACGTTGTTTTCACATGAATCGATCGAGTACTTTGCTGCTCGCTTTGAGCACCTGCTTAAGTCATGCATTAACTTACCAGATAGCGAGCTTGATGATATTCCCATATTGCTTGAAAAGGAAAAGCGTTATTTTGCTGAATGGAACAGTACAAGTCAAACACGGAACTTAGACAATCTTTACCAATTATTTAGACAACAAGCTGAACAATGTTGTTCTTCTGTAGCACTAGTCGATTGTGCAAGTAAGTTAACTTATTTTGAGTTAGATAATTACGTCATGCATGTTTGTGAAAGGCTTATTGAACAAGGTATAACTAAAGGTGACTTTGTTGCTACGTTCTTACCTCGCTCGATCGAGCTGACTGTAGCGATGCTCGCCATCTTTCGTTTGGGAGGGATTTACCTTCCTATCGATATCAGCTTGCCGGGTAGTCGCATTGAATTTATGATCTTTGATGCTGATGTGGAGTATTGTATCACTGACGCAATACATCAGCAGGCCTTGCGAACCTTGCCGATAAAGAAAGTTTTTATTAATCACGAAAATGATAGTGCTATTCCTTATAAAAAATCTTTACTTCAGTCAGAGGACATTAATCTAAATAAAAGAGATATTGCTTATTCAATGTATACATCTGGAACTACCGGCAAACCAAAAGGTGTGCTAATTTCCCATGAAGCAATATGCAATCGCATTTTGTGGACGATGGAGTGCTACCATGCAAAAACTGCTGACAGGCTGCTGCAAATTGCAGCGGTAAGCTTTGATATTTCAATTTGGGAGATGATGTACCCTTTATTATCTGGTTCAACTCTGGTGATTGCTGAAGCTGATTTGGAAAAGGACATTGAACGTCTAGCTGATAAAATCACTAATTGTCACATCAATACCATTCACTTTGTACCCTCGTTGCTAAAAACCTTACTTCAACAGTCTGAGGTTTTGAAAACAAGTAGGATTAAGACGGTTGTTTGTGGTGGAGAACAGGTTAGTTCCTCCTTGTATAATACATTCCGTAGTCAATCAGCAGCAAGATTTTTTGTTGCATATGGCCCGACTGAAGCCGCTATTAGTGTCACTCATTGGGAAGGAATAGCTAAAGAACTCTCTCAAGTCCCTATAGGAAAGCCGATAGCGAACAGTGAGATATACATTTTAGATGGTCATGGAAAATCTGTCCCGATAGGAGTCTGGGGTGAGTTATGCATAGGAGGATTGTGTTTAGCACAAGGCTACTGGCGTCGTTCTAGTTTAACA
>JAJFKI010000095.1 GCA_021773295.1 Gammaproteobacteria bacterium
ACCTTGACGATATAAGTGCGGAGTTGGTATTGCAAGCGAGTGATGCTCCAGAGTCAACAGTGGGGCCGCAGAACATTGCTTATGTCATTTATACATCAGGGAGTACCGGGGAGCCGAAGGGGGTTGTTGTTCAGCATAATAGTTTATACAACCGTATTGTTTGGATGCAAGCGATATTATCACTAGATCCAAAAGATAAGTTATTGCAAAAGACACCCTATGGCTTTGATGTATCTGTTTGGGAATTATTTTTAGCGGTTGTACCCAAAGCACCCTTGTTTATTGCTGAACAAGAGGGCCATCGTGATCCATCCTATTTATGCAGTACTATATACCAGCAGCAAATTACTTGCGTACACTTCGTGCCCACGATGTTACAAGCATTTTTAAATTATATTACACAAACAAAGGGGGCTGTTGATAAGTTAAATAGTTTAAAGTTTGTTATATGCAGTGGCGAAAAGTTAACATCATCTTTAGCAAGCGAATGTGTTAACTTGCTGGGAGTCGAGCTGTATAATCTATATGGCCCAACAGAAGCGACTATAGATGTGAGTTACTATCGATTTATTACATCTAAGCTAAAGGCTCACTCAGTACCAATAGGCAAACCGATTAGTAACCATAAACTCTATATACTAGATGATACCTTGCAACCAGTGCCAATTGGTGTAGTAGGAGAGCTCTATATTAGTGGCGTTGGTTTGGCTAGAGGGTACATTAACCTTGCTGGAAAAACTAAACAGTCATTTTTAGTTAATCCTTTTTACACACAAGATCAAGACAGCATATATTCAAGAATATACAAAACTGGCGACTTGGTTCGTTATTTAAGTGATGGCAATATTGAGTATATAGGCCGCGATGATCAACAAATTAAGCTTAATGGTATTCGTATTGAATTAGATGAAATCTCAAGTACGCTTAAACAACATCCATTAGTAGCTGATGCTGTTGTCAATATGATCCACAGTGAAAGTGGCCAGCAAGAACTAGCGGCATACTACATACTAAAACCAAAAGCCCAAAATAAGGCAAGCGAAATACAAGAACAAGTTGATTTATGGAGAACCATCTTTAATCAATTCTATGAAGTGGATTATAGCTCAGATACGGTAAAAACTTTTGATACCACAGGTTGGGCAAGCTCTTATAGCAATGACATTATTCCCAATATTGAAATGCGTGAATGGGTCGACAATATAATAGAGAAGATTAATCCAGAAGCTAGTAGCTCGATATTAGAGTTAGGTTGTGGTACTGGTTTGTTACTGTATCGGCTAGCTCAGAAATGCCAGAAATATATCGGTGTTGATATCGCAAGTGAGGCTATCGGTGGACTACGGCGGGGTATAAAACACCTTAAATACACAAACGTGTCTTTGCATGCAAGTAATATCAGTACGTTTGTTGATAATTTCCCAAAAAATACCAATGTTGATATCGTTATTCTAAACTCAGTTATACAGTATTTTCCAAATGAAAATTACTTAACGAAAATTTTACAAAAAACTACGGAGTTCATTGATAAAGGAAAAATAGTTATAGGTGATGTCAGGGATCTGCGTCTACAAGAAACCTTCTATTGTTCGCTAGCACGCTATAAATTTCCTGAATTAAACCTAAAAGATATACAAGACTTTGTGGATAATCGAATAGCCAACGAAAGTGAGTTATTGCTGTCACCTGAATACTTTATGGCTTTTGCAAATGAGTGTAAAAAAAATATAACAGTAGAGCTGCTGCCAAAGCTAGGAAACTATAACAATGAACTGACTTTGTTTCGTTATGATGTAATCCTTCACGTTAATAGCCAACCTACGTTGGAGCACGTTGATAAAATCAAACCACGCTGGATTTTATGGAATAATAGCTCACTGCGATTGCAGTCACAGTTGCAATTAAATGAACATGCCGTATTTATCAGGAAGTATCCATGTAAACGTTTATGGTCGGATTATTTTCTGCATCAGCAAGTCATCGCGGCAGATAAAGGTGTTACGCAAGATCCCATAGTATTGAGCGATGATGCTGAAGATTATTTATCAGTGAGTGAAATGAGCGCTTGCGCAAAACAAAACAACTATGAGCTCTATGCTTCACTTAGTACTACGGGTAATCATGCAGCGGTTTCATGGGATCTTATTTTTTATAAAAAAGAGTTAAAAGAACAGATCGATTTTAATGTGCACCTACAAATTAATGGTGATAAAAAAGAGCTTGAGTATTCAAATCAAAGTCAATTACAACAACAAATGATACTTGATGAATTGCGCAAGTATATGCTCTCTACGTTACCAAGCTATATGCTACCACACACTTATATTGAGTTGCAGTCCATGCCGATTACTGTTAGTGGTAAAATTGACCATAAGGCACTGCCAGAGCCTTACAGCAAAAACAGGATGCAGAGTAAAACCTTTGTTCCAGCCAAGACAAAAACGGAGAAAGTTTTAGCGCAAATATGGAGAAGGGTGCTAAGGGTCGACAGAGTTGGAATGACAGACAACTTTTTTGACTTGGGTGGTGATTCCATCATGTTAATCCAAGCGTATTCAATGATTCGTGAAGCATCTTTGAATATTACCCCAAAAGATATTTTTGCTGAACCTACTATTAATGGCCTTGTTAAACAAATAAACTCACACAAGACCACCCTGGTGGTTAGTCAAGAACCGGCTCAAGGTGAAATGATACTAACGCCAATCCAATATTGGTTTTTCGAGAAAAAACACCTTGTGCAAAATCATTTTAATCAATTTTATTTGATGTCAGTCTCTAATGCGATTACCAACGATGTCCTGGTTAACGCATTAAATTATGTCGTTGCCTACCATGATATATTTCGACTTCGGTTTGAAAAAACCGGCGACGTAGTGCGGCAGTATTACGTCAATAAAGATCAAGCTAACGCCGTGAATATAGAGGTGTTTGATTTAAGTCATACAGACATTAGCTTGCATGAGGAAAAAATAAGGGAACTGTGTCAGTTAACACAAAAAAATCTAGATATTACTAAAGGACCACTGATTGCAGCATCAATATATAATCATTTTCATGAAAATGAAACGCGTCTTTTTGTTGTTGCTCATCATTTGGCTATCGATACGGTTTCTTGGCGTATTTTATTTGATGACTTAAATCGCGCTATCTCTTCAATCGTATCTAACAAACCAATAGTACTGCCGTTAAAAACGACTAGTTATCGAGATTGGAGTCGATTGCTAAATGCTGATAGCGATGAGATTGATGCAAAACAATATGCTGCTTATTGGTCGGAGTCATTAAGTAACTATAAAAGCTTGTTTGTAGGATTTGATAAAAAAAAGTTTGCCTATAAACAAAGAAAATCACGTTCTATCACCTATGATAAAGAGCAAGCACAATTGTTTTATAAAGGCCTCACAAGCGCAACACAGACAAGTCAGTATGAGTTATTATTAAGTATCTTATTGCTAGCAATCAACCATGTTAGCAAGCGTAATGATTTTTTGCTCGATCTAGAAAGTCATGGTCGAACTTCTGAGGTCAACTCTATTGATATTACGCGTAGTCTGGGGTGGTTTACCAGTTTATATCCGGCACGCTTTATCTTGCCCGGTAATCTGAATCGCGCATCGGATTTGACTGAACAGGTGCGCATTATGTCTCAATTTGTAAAAGCAAAACTAGCTGATATTCCTGATTTAGGGATTAGTTACGGCGTGCTACGTTATGTGGCTAATGATAAGGTTTTGAATGAACTTGCCGGCCAGTCGACCCATGACATACTGTTTAATTTTCACGGCAGTTTCAATGAGGTGATTGATGAACAACAGTTTGTTAAAATTCTTCCCGCTGCTGTTGGAAATAAGGTATCGCCCGACAATTACTGTAATAATATTGTTGAAATAAATGCCGTGATAATCTATGGTAGCTTGTATATCAACTTTTCATTTATTAATGAGGCTCCAATTGCTACATTTGTTGACGCTGTCGTTGAAAAGTTTGATTTTATTTTAAAAGAGCAATCAAATAACATAGACAAAAATAATATTCAGAATGACAGAAGTCACGCAAACAAAGACAATGTTATTAATAAAAATAACACTTACCAGCCCATTTTATCTTATAATGACAGTGGTGATTTAACGCCATTTTTCTGTATACATCCCATCGCTGCTGGAGCAGAGGCATACAATAAACTGTCGACCTACGTTAGTAACAGCCAGCCATTTTATGCAATTGATTACCATAATCTCTATAGTGGCAAGTGCCTAATCGGCAGTATTAAAGAGTTAGCAAAACAGTATATAACGTATATAAAATCAGTGCGTCCCAAAGGGCCTTATTGTTTAGGTGGCTGGTCGTTTGGGGCAATAGTGGCTTTTGAAGTAGCGGTCCAACTGGCTAAACAGAATGAACACGTAACAGGCGTTTATATGATTGATCATATGCCAAAGCGCTTCGCCTTTCATGATTACCAGCGATCACAGTTAAGCGCTAATGTACCACCAGCTGAACCCTTATCGTATGCAGACTTTAGAGATAATAAGTTGCCTGTAGAATTGCGTGCGATATTTGATAGTATGCCATGCAATTATAAAGACCACTTTATGAATGTACATCGCGTTTCTGGATACTCAGTACAAAATTATGTGGCATCATCTTATAAGGGCAGAGTGGTGTTGTTCAAAGCTAGCCAATCTGATCGCTATCAGCAGCTCAATGATTCTCAATTTATTAATACGTTTATACCGAACTTGGAGATACACGAGTTAACGGCGGATCATATTAGCATTATCCAAAGTCATGAGAATTTGCAATTTATAGCAGATTTTATCGTTAACGATAGCCAATCATTCGATAGTTTTAAGTTGGGAGGGCGCAATTATTAGTCATACCTAACTTAGTGCCATTGCGATGAGTATTTGCTTGAGCCCATAAATGGCTTATGATATATTGCATAATCAAATCAGTCATAGGGACATTATTATGCGATTACTCATAAAATCTATCATTGGCACACTCCTTATCTATGTACTAAGCGCTTGTGTTTCCCCAACGCTTTACCTTAATTTCACAGCCAGCCAACAAATTAACACGTCAGCCCAACAAGCCCAATTACCCCTTGCTCTAAAACTCTATCAACTCTCTAGTCCGCAACGTTTTAAACAAGCAGACTTCCAAGAGTTATGGTTACAAGATAGACATGCTCTTGGTGATACGCTGCTAGATAAAACCTTAATCATCCTAAAGCCAGGTGAAAAACGAAAACTAACGATAAGCAAAACTAAAGACGCAAAATTTATAGGCATCGTTGCTATTTCGCAACACCGCCCAGGAAAGCAGTGGCGTTTATTGCAAGCAATACCACAAACACGTTGGTTAATTCCTGGTAATTTAAATGTGTTTGTCGATCAAGGGAGGTTAACGCTGCAATGAACACCTTGCAAAAAGTTGTCTGGAGTGAGGGTGTTTGTCTGAGTCAGCAACACTTGCAGCAGCAGGAATATTATTTTCAAAAACTGCAACAGTGTTATTGGCAGTGGTCACAGCCACAAGCTTGGGGGTTAAAACAGTGGTCGTATGATATAGATAAGTTAAGTATGGGCTGTTTTGAAGTGACGTACTGCGAAGCAATCATGTCAAATGGCATGCCTTTAGTATACCAAAAAGACAATGACGCTTTGTTACAATTGGATGTGACGCACTTTAAGGATGATGTTGTTTCAGTTTTTATTGCAGTGCCGTTAAACACTTATTGTCAAAACATTCCAGGTTATGAAGCTGGTAATTTCTCAGCGGCATGGCAAGCAAAAGCATTAATGGTTGCAGATGAATATGATGCAATGCGTCACAGTGAAATTATTGTGGCAAAACAAACGCCGAGGTTGCTGACACAACATGCCTGCTTAGATACCTTTAGCGTGATTAAAATGGCTGAATTAATACGGATGCAGCAGGGTGGCTATCAAGTAGACACGGGTTTTATTGCTAGTTGTTTATGTTGCAAGTATCACAATGGCCTTAGTGATAAAATACAAACAATTCATTTAGGATTGAACACGGTGCTAGGTGAATTAGCTAAGTCAAGCGCACATCATGAGCTACGGCGATGGTTGCAACAACAGGGGTTACATTTAAAAATGCTTTACGCGAGTAAAGTGCTAGCACCAATAACGCTGTATCAGTGTTTGGCAAGTATCTATTTAAGTTTGTGTGATTTGTACGATGCTAAAATAACGATGAGCTTCATGTATGATTTTGAAGGTTTGACAGAATGTTTTAACCCATTAGTTTCAGAAATATTAAATATGCTACAAAAACCCTTGCCTTTACCATGGCAGCGTTATGAATTAACCCAATCAGGCAATGGGTTTTATATTGAAAACATAATATTTTCGAAGCAATACTATTATATTTTAGAAGTACAGAGTTCAGTTGATATTGAAAAACAAATTAAAATCACCACGGCAAAAAACATGCCTACTTTGCTAAGCTCAGCTATTAGTGGCATAAAAATAAAGGCCATGATGACAAACACTTTACCCTTTAAAGCAAAAGACAATTATTCTTATTGGAAATTAATGCCCAATGAGCAACAGTGGGCACAGCTTAGTACAGAAAAAAACGTATCAATTTTTATTCCAGACACCCTGGAAATTAAGTTTGTTAATTTATTAAGACTGGAGTCATAATATGACGGCTATGACTCAATTGGTAGCTTGGGTGCTGCAGTGTTACCAATCTGCCAAAACAGGCGTTGTGAAAGATATTTCTAAGGCACGTCAAGAAGCAGCGATGGATATTCATCATTTTCCACAATTAAAAGATGCCGTCGGCAGTGACGCAATGGCCGATATGCAATATGCCGTGTGTGCTTTGATTGACGAATGGATGTTCGAGCAAAAAATTAATACATGGCAACAATATCCCCTGCAAGTAGAATTCTTTAATGATTACACAGCGGGCGAAGGCTTCTTTGAACGGTTAGATAACTTTAAAAAATTCCCTGATTTGAATAGGTTGCCGCTATTGACATACTACGCCTGCCTACAATTAGGTTTTAAGGGAAAGTACTTAGATAATAACGCTGCAAGCCTCAGTAAACTAAAACGAGAGTTAAGTGCTTTGTTACTGCCATCTGTTACTAAACCTAAATTAAGCAAACCAAACACACGTAAGCGTGAGAAACCAAGGCTTAAAAAACAATTGTTTATTCTAGTGAGCAGCATGATGCTTTTATGGGGAAGCTGTAAGCTCATAAGTATTTATCAGGGCACACAACTAGATAATGATTTGCATGTAATCTATTTAATAGATAATGAAAAAAGTTATTTTGATCCTGGGTCCTCGGGTCAAGCCCGAGGATGGCGGGGGTAACTTAGGCGGTGCAGCGATTTTCCCTCTTACGTCATTCTCGGGCTTGACCCGAGGACTCAGGATCAGAAGGAGTAAAAAATGGAAAAAGAATCGTATGTTTATATTATGGCAAGCAAAAAAAACGGTACGCTCTACATTGGAGTTACATCAGATCTGGTAAGAAGAGTATGGGAGCACAAATACAAAATAAACACTAAGTTCAAAAAAGATTATAAAGTTGAAAAATTGGTTCACTATGAAATAGATGGAGATATTCACAAGGCTATACAAAGAGAAAAAAATCTTAAAAGATGGCTAAGAAAATGGAAGGTAGAGCTGATAGAAAAAGATAATCCATATTGGGAGGACTTATTTGACATCATTAGTGGAGAGATACAGTGAAGCTATTTAATAATTTAAAACTAATATCCACAAAACGCCTTATTCAAATATGCCGCTATTGGTCAAAAAGGCTATATAATGGGTTTTCAAGAGTAGTTAATTTTTTCAGCAAGTCGATTAAAAGAACATATTGTTTTTGCAAAACACATCTTTCAACTCAATATGAAAAAAGAATTAGCAAGCCTGTGGTTTTAGTCATTTACCATTTCAACGATATCAAAGCAGAAGAACATTTAAAAGACTTCATTACTTTTCATGAAAAAATAACCTGTGCATCCTCAAATGACAAAAACGAAATTGACAAAGCAATAAAAAACAAAAAAATGACGACAATTATTTTAATTAATTGCACAGCTGATGATGTTAGCCTTCCAAACAAAACATCGGTACATTATATAGCAACAAGCAAATTAATTTCAGACTCAGTTGCGCTTGATTGTACAGAAAACACTAGCTTCAAAGCAGCTTATGAAACGCTTGGCCAGCAGCTATTATTAACGATATTGTTCAGTGGAAATAACAAAACAGCAGAGCAGTGGCGCCAGTATTATACAGAACAATTAAGCACGTTAAACAATACTAGTATATCGATTAAATCAATCAGTATTTGTGCCTGCTCCAGTATTGACAAAAAACCACTTCAACAAACCATTATCAAACTCTCTAAAGCTAGCAGTGAAATAAGTTTAGAAAAAACAGAAAAACGAAAAAGGGTTTATCTAGTTATCTTAACAATATTCATAGGTATCCTATGTATCACAAGTATCACAACACTTTATCAAAACCACAAGCTTAACCAACAAGCTACCGATCTAATAACTACAATTCAGCAATCAGAAAACAATGATCAATATAACAACATCAGTGACATGATTGATTTCATAAGGCTAAGCAGCAATAAATCTAATTTACTAGGCTTGCGCATTGATAGAAAAATCGCGAGCAAATTATCGCACTATGTCTATCAACAATTATCCTTACTATTCGCTAAGCCCGTAGCACAGTTACTATCACAGCAATTAGCACAAGATACCAACTACACCACCCTAGAAGATTATTTGCTACTTTACGCTATTGCATACCCCATTGACGAGAATACCAAAAAAACCTATGCACAGTTATGGCAAGCTTGGTTGTGGAAAACTTCAAGGTTTGATATTAATCCTAACAAATTAATTAATTTTTATGCCGACTATCGTCAACACTATCAACCAAAAAACCAATTAACATCTATGAACAAACAACTCATAAGGCGAGTGAGGCAACAACTCGGTACTAACAGCATTAACCATAGCCTTTACCAGCGCTACCAACAGCAACAATTAAAGCAAAACAGTAATTTATCACTATCTCAATGGCTAAAGGACACTGACACAACACTTAAAAACATAAAGGGATTATCAATGTTTTACAGTTATCATTATTGGCAAACGAGGGTCAAAAATGATTTACATCAATTAGCCATACAAGCCAGCAAAGGCAATTGGGTGCTTAAGCAATCTCCTGGTAGTATGCTAAGCAGTAGATTGCAGTACCATAACTCAAGCAAACCAACCAAACAACGCATACAGCACCTAGAGCAGCAATTCAATGAGTTATATTTCCAGCAACAAATAGCTGCATGGCTTAATTTTTTAGGCGCAATAAAATTATCTAGTTCTTCAACTCCGTCTGAACAGTACAGCATGCTTTCTAAATTAATAAAAAACAAAGAGTATGAGCGAGTCCTAACGTTAATAAAACAAAACACGAACTACATCATCAAACAATCTCATGATAAGAATCTTATTCAACAAGTAAGGCAAATCAATAGCGATGTCAGTCTCGTCGGAAAAAATATTTTTGAAAATTACCAACAAAGCTTACAAGCTCTTAGTAATAATTTAGCAACGCTATCACAAAGTCCACGTGCTAGCGAACTCTCACAAGGCTATGCAAAAGAAATTTTACTAAATAACGCGGATAATAATGTTTTATACAAAGCTAGCGTGGCTGCAAATTTACTCACTCTAGATATGCGTGAGAGTACCATCAAAAAACATTTCAGCCATTTCTTTCAACTGCCAGTTAATTCTAGTTGGCAATTGTTATTGAACACAAGCTATCAATGTCTGCAACAACAATGGCGAAATCAGGTGCTGCAATATTATAGTCGGTACCTGCAGTCTTATTTCCCCTTTGCAAACCATCAGCAAGATGCCGAAGTGGAAAATGTTATTCACTTTTTTCAACCACAAAAAGGGTTATATGCGAAATTTGTTCAAAACAATATAGTTGGTTTTATGCATAAAACAGCCGGTCACTGGCAATTAAACAAGTGGCATGGAAAAGCTATACCAGTCACTAAAGACTTTATTAAGCAGCTAAATAAAATGGAAATAATGAGTCAGCTTTTATTTTCAAACACGCAGCAGTTAAGTTTTCACATGAGCTTCATGCCCTTAGCGTCTCCTTACGTGCAAATGATAAAGTTAAACGTCAACCAACGAACAATGACGTATTATAACGGCCCTGCCCATTGGTATTATTTTAAATGGCATGATGATCTAGAAGGTAATACCAGCAGTCTAGACATCATCAACGCTAATCGCCAACTTTATTCAAAACAATATCAAGGCCCATGGAGTCTACTGCGCCTACTCTCTCATCGCCACAGCCTGTCGCAACAAGGCACTCACTGTAAGCTCACGTGGCTCATCCATAAAACACAAATCAGCATGTTGCTCAAAAGCCCCTGGTGCCGTAGTAAGTTATTAAGAAAAGGAAAATAAATAATGGAAAATTACTGTTCAATACACTAAAGTTTGCTAAAATACTTACTAATGGTGGAGTAAGTCAATCAGACATCCACGCTGAGGCATTGGAAGTTGCATTGAGTGATAATTTTTATACAAAGCACGAGGTCGATAAAATGTTAGAAGACACTTACAAACGGTTTGATGAGCAGACCAAAAGGATAAAAGAGCAGACCCGGCAAATGTCACAAGAAGCGGAGGCAGGTAGGCACAAATTGGACTTGGCGTTGCAAGAAATCGAAGCAAAATTCGAGAAAAAAATGGATAGCCTGTTTACTAAATACATGGTGACAACAGTCAGTATTCTTGGCTCACTCATCGTCATTGTGGGTGCTGTTTCTAGCTTTAGTCATGCACTTATCCACTAACTATTAAAAAGCATCGAACTTATCAAACTGCTGAAGATCAAGTGTACCCACATTAACCCCAGTGACTTTTGCCAATGGTGGACCTTGCCAAAGCCACTGTTCTAATGCATCAACAGCAGCCTCATCTCCACAAGCAACCACTTCAACATCACCTTCTTCAAGATTTTTAGCATAGCCTTTAAGCCCAAGTCGCACAGCCTCTTGCTGAGTGGATGCCCGATACCAAACCCCTTGCACCCTGCCACTAACAATAAACTTTTTACAAATCATCCCCTAGATCCTATTCGCTAAATGAAGGATAATCACATCCATAAAGGAGAAAAGCAATGCTCATAAAAGTTTTCATCATCATCGTCTTACTCGCAATCCTTTACTCTTTAGGTAGCGGCCTATTCTACCTAGTAAAAGATCAAGGCAAAGGCACAAGAGTAGCAAAAGCCCTAACCTGGCGCATCGCAATATCCTTAGCACTATTCATTTTCCTACTAATCGCATTCACCCTAGGCTGGATCACACCGAATTAACCCCCCCCCAACACACACAAACCTGATGTTGTGTGATATTCTCAACGCATCACTTAGCGGGTGAGGGGGTATGCCCAAATAAAGCGCAGGAGGCCGGAGGCCGACGAGCCATTGGGTATACCCCCTCACCCGCTAAGTGATGCCTTAGCACCAAACAAAAATCTCAAACAAAAATCACAACCAATAAACAAACACAAACAAAAACAACCACACAACATCCACAAAATGCCAATACCAAGCCGCAGCCTCAAACCCAAAATGATTATCTGCCGTAAAATCCCCGCGAATCGCACGAATCAGCATGATAAATAACATCACCATGCCTAAGGTAACATGCGCGCCATGAAATCCAGTCAACATGAAAAAGGTTGTGCCATATATTCCAGAACCCATAGTTAAACCATAATGATGATGCGCTAACAAGTATTCATAAACCTGACACCCTAAAAACGTGCCACCTAAAATCAATGTTATGATTAAGCCAGTGATCAATTGCACCTTACGTTGTTTTTTAATTCCCCAATGTGCCCAGGTAACGGTTAATGCACTACTGAGAAGTAAAAACGTATTTAACGCAGGGATCCCCCAAGCAGGAATAACCTTATGAGGCCCAGGAAATAATTTAGGATCAGGATTTTTAAACAAAGGCCAGTGAGCGATAAAGTCAGGCCATAAGACTTGATGTGTCATTGCGCCAACTCCTTCGCCGCCTAACCACGGTATAGCATACACGCGCGCGTAAAAAAGTGCTCCAAAAAATACTGCAAAGAACATTACTTCTGATACGATAAACCAAAACATACCCCAGCGAAAGGAGCGCTCCATTTGCCAACTATGTAAACCTTGCTTACCTTCAGTAATCACATTACTAAATAAACCAAACATCACGCCCGCTACAATAAGCGCGCCAATAAAAAAAGTAATGCCACCAAAAACAAAATGGTGTTTGATTAAATAGATAATCCCGATTACTAACACAAACATGCCTAATGAACCAATGACAGGCCATGGGCTTTTTTCTGGAATGTAATATCTAGAGGTGCGATCGGTCATGATTTGTCTTTCCTTTTTGGCTGGACTTTTTGGCTTGTTTATCTTTGTCGAATAACGTATACGACATACTAATGGTATGAATATTTTTAGGTAATTCACTATCAACATGAAACAGTACCGGCATGGCCATCTTGGCACCTGCCTTTAAGGTTTGGCTAGTGAAACAAAAGCATTCCGTTTTTTTAATATGCGTAGCAGCCATACCCGGGCTGACACTGGGAACTGCTTGTACCGTCATGGTGTGATTAGAATTATTTTTGGCATAATAACTAATACGAGTGACCTCACCGGGGTGCACTTTAATTACTTGAGTCATGGGGTAAAAGGACCATGGTAGACTTTCATTATTAACGGCTAAAAATTCTATTTTAATAAAGCGGCTTTTGTCGATAGTGCTGGAAATTTTCTGGCGGTTAGAAGTGTTTATCTTACCATTAATGCCAGCAATATCACAAAACACTTGATACAAAGGTACCATTGCAAAGCCAAAGCCGAACATCGCAACAACAACGATGACTAAGGTAATTAATGTTTTCTTATTTTTCTGCTGCTGGGTCATGGAATACAACCTGTGGTGCTTCAATGAAACTATGGTGCGGTGGTGGTGAAGACAACGTCCACTCTAACCCTTTTGCACCTTCCCAAACTTGTGAACTTGCGTTCGCACCGCTACGGATAGTTTTCACAATATTAATCACAAATAAAATTTGTGAGAAACCAAAGATGAATGCACCAATAGAGGCAATCGCATTAAAGTCACTAAACTGCAAGGCATAATCTGGTATGCGGCGCGGCATCCCCGCTAAACCTAAAAAGTGCATCGGGAAAAACGTTAGATTGACGCCAATCACAGACAACCAAAAATGCCATTTACCTAATGTCTCACGATACATATGCCCCGTCCACTTAGGCAACCAATAATAAATCCCTGCCATAATAGAGAACAAGGCCCCCGGTACTAACACATAATGAAAATGCGCTACCACAAAATAAGAATCATGATATTGATAATCTGCCGGCGTGAGTGATAGCATAATTCCAGAAAGCCCACCAATCGTAAATAACACCACAAAAGCTATGGCAAATAACATTGGGCACTCAAATGTTAGCTCACCACGATACATGGTGGATACCCAATTAAAAACTTTAACCCCTGTAGGGATCGCAATTAGCATGGTCACATACATAAAAAACAATTCTGCTTGTAGTGGGATGCCTGATACAAACATGTGGTGCGCCCACACCAAAAATGACAGTATGGCGATAGACACAATGGCATACACCATAAATTTATAACCAAATAAATGTTTGCGACTAAAAGTGGGAATAATTTCCGATACAACACCAAAGGCGGGTAAGATCATGACATAGACTTCTGGATGGCCGAAAAACCAAAAAATGTGTTGGAAGAGTAATGGATCGCCACCACCCGCAGCATCAAAAAAGCTGGTACCGAAATGACGATCGGTTAATACCATGGTGACAGCACCCGCTAACACCGGCATCACGGCAATCAATAAAAATGCGGTAATTAACCAACCCCAAACAAAGATTGGCATTTTCATTAATGTCATCCCAGGGGCACGCAAATTTAGGATGGTTGCAATGATATTAATGGCCCCCATTATCGAAGAAATCCCTAATAAGTGTACCGAAAAAATAAAAAAGTCGGTGGAGGGTGGGCCATAAGTAGTGGATAAGGGTGCGTAAAAGGTCCAGCCAAAATTAGGGGCTGATCCCGGCATGAATAAGGTACCGATTAACAACAGTGAAGCAAAAGGCAAAATCCAAAAGCTCCAATTATTCATTCGCGGAAAGGCCATATCAGGCGCGCCGACCATCATCGGCAACATCCAGTTGGCAAGTCCGACAAAGCCCGGCATGATGGCACCAAAGATCATAATCAAGCCATGCAAGGTCACCATTTGATTATAAAAATCAGGTTTCATTATGGCCATGCCGGGCTCAAATAATTCTGCCCGGATCAGTAACGCCATGATGCCACCTACAAAAAACATCACCAAACTAAACCAAAGGTATAAGGTGCCAATGTCTTTATGATTGGTGGAAAATAACCAACGACTTACCCAAGCCCAAGTACCTTGGGACTCAACATGCTCCATGTTCTATTACCTCCTTTAGCGCGCTTTTTGTACGTCCTCAGCGGTGACAATACCGCCTTTGTCACCATTCCAAGCATTACGTTCATAAGTGATGACGGCGGCAAGCTCTTGATCATTTAATTGCTGCCCAAAGGCTTGCATGGTAGTGCCTGCCTTTCCTTTAAGCACAATGCTGATATGTTGATCCACAGGACCATTAATGATGGTACTGCCTTTTAATGCGGGGAATACGGGCGGTTGGCCTTCACCATTATCTTTATGACAAACACTACAATGTTGTTGATACACTTTTTTGCCTTCAGCCATGAGAGCAGGCTTATCAGCTGCCGCAGGTTTGGCAGTTTGTGTGGCGGCAACACTTTCTTCTTTAACCGCTGCCTCAGTCGTTGGCTGTGTGGTGGGCGTTGCTTGTTGAGGCGTCGTTAATATGGGGTAATCCTTTGGTGCTTTAGCTAACGCTTCTTTTACTTGCTTCGCTGTAATGGTTGTCCCTTTATCATTATTCCAAGCATTGTTTTGATACGTTAATACAGCCGCCAAATCTTGTGCACTCAGCCATTTACCAAAGCTTGGCATTTGTGTACCTTCTTTACCAAAAAGGACAATAGCCATTTGCTCATCTAAGGGTTTTTGCGCTGTTTCTGTTAAACCTGGGTAGAGTGGAGGTTTACCTTGTCCTTGATCACCATGGCAACTGGCACAGTATCTTTGGTAAATGCCAGTCCCTTGTTTTACTAAGGTAGGCTTATCGGCCGTGCTGTAGTCAGGCATGGTGACGTCAGTTCCCGTGGCTACTTTATCCCCAAGCACTTTACGAATATCGGCCGGCTGCAAAATATCGCCCATATCATTGCCGAAGGCATTGCGCTCATAAGTAATCACAGCAGCTAATTCTGTGGCCGATAATTGTTGTGCAAACGCTTGCATAGTGGTGCCTTGTACACCATTTAAGACAACATCAATGTGTTTTTTCAAATCACCTTTAGCAATAGGGCTGTCTTTTAGAGCCGGGAAGGTGGGTGGTATACCTTGGCCATTGGCTTGGTGGCAAACGGAGCAATACTTGCCGTAAGTTTTCTTGCCAATGTCCATCAATTCATCTTTCGTCAGGGTTTTATCGCTTTCAATTTTTTGCGATGTGACTTTTTCTTCTTGCTCTTTCAGCCATGCGTCAAATTCATCAGCGGGCTTTGCTACGACTACCACCGGCATGAAGCCATGATTAACACCACAAAGCTCGGCACATTGACCACGATAGATACCCGGTTTTTCTATTTTTGTCCAAGATTCGTTGATGAAGCCAGGCAAAGCATCTTTTTTAACGCCTAAATCTGGCACCCACCATGAATGGATCACATCATTGGAGGTCATTAATAAACGTATTTTACGATTAGTTGGTAGAATTAAGGGTTTATCCACTTCTAATAAATAATTAGGATTCTTTTTAGCTTGATTATTACGTTCTTCCGGTGGGGTTTTAATATTGCTGAAATAGCCCACATGGTAGCCGAGATAATCATAACGCCATTTCCATTGATAACCGGTGATTTTGACCGTCAGTGCGGATTCATCGGTATCATGCATTTTCAATAACACGGTCGTGGCTGGTATTGCCATGATGATGAGTAAAATGAGAGGGATCACGGCCCACAATATTTCAACGGTGGTATGCTCATGAAAATCAGCCGCTTTATGACCACGAGATTTGCGATGCATCACTAACGCAAATCCCAACACACCAAAGACAACCACACCAATTCCCACGCACACCCAAAAGGCAATCATGTGCAAATTATAGATATCTTGACTGATGGGAGTGACGCCTCTAGGAAGATTGAGCTGCCAGTCCGCGAAGGCAGATTGAGCGGCAAGGGTGCCAATGATAAGTGTTAAACTGGCCCATCCTAGGCGGTGCATGCAGTTGTTCCTTTTGTGCTATTTAATAAAGGCTAGTATATACTACTTCTTTTTTAATTTCTCTCATGTTGAATGGACAATATAATGACAAAATCAGTGATTTCTTTAATTGCAGGTATGGCTAGGGGACGAGTCATCGGGGTTGAGAATACCTTGCCTTGGCATCTACCAGATGATATGAAACACTTTAAGCAAACCACGCTGGGCAAGCCCGTAATTGTGGGCCGCAAAACCTTTGAATCTATTGGCAAGCCATTACCAGGACGAAAAAATATTATCGTAACGCGTGATAAACACTTTCAACAGGCAGGGTGTGACATTGCCAATAGTCTAGAACAAGCCATTCAACTAGCAGGCGACGTTCCAGAAATCATGATCATAGGCGGTGCAGAAATTTATCGCTTAGCGTTACCCTTAGCCACAAAAATGTACCTAACTTTTATCGACATCACCATCAATGGCGACGCTTTTTTCCCCGAATGGAATAACGCTGAATGGCAAGAAACCACACGCCAAGATTTTACATCTATGAGCCCTGACAAACCAAGTTTCTCAATCGTAGAATTTGAAAAAGCGCCACTATTTTCTTCAGCCCAATAACTTAAAAAATCATCCCAAACGCTTAATCGCACTCTACCAAAAAGCGCTGCTCATCCTCAAGCCTAAATGCTCCAAGCTTATTCCCCCAAACACAACCGCAATCCAAGCCATAAACATCAGGAACATCCACCTTGCACTCTAATGAAGCCCAATGCCCAAAGAGTAATTTCGCAGGTAGTGGCGCGCGATTCCCGATATCAAACCAAGGCTTTGTACCACAGGGACGTTTTTCAATCGCACCTTTATAAGTTAACTCAAGACCACCATCAGCAAAGCAATAACGCATACGGGTAAATGCGTTAATAATAAAGCGTAAGCGATCGATGCCGATTAAATTCTCATCCCAATGATTTGGCTCATTACCGTAGAGATGCTCTAATAGCATCGTGTAATTATTGCTTTGCATCATGGCTTGCACTTCGTTACCACAAGCTAACGCAGTGTCTAAATCCCACCAAGGATATAAACCGGCGTGAGTTAAAATAAAACCAAGCTTAGCATCATAATGAATCAAGGGCTGTTGTCTTAGCCAATCGAGTAACTCGGTTTTATCATCAGCTTTTAAAATTTCTTCAAAGGTACTGTCGCTAACTTTGTTTAAATTACCATGAGCAATGGCTAACAAATGAAAATCATGGTTACCTAATATCACCGTAGCTTTATCCCCCAATTGTTTTATAAAGCGTAACGAGCCTAATGAGTCGGGGCCACGATTGACTAAATCACCACAAAACCACAGGTGATCACGTGCAGGATCAAACTTAATTTTCTCAAGTAAACGTTGCAGTGCAGTAAAACAACCTTGCACATCGCCAATTGCGTAAGTTGCCATATTAAGCCTCGGAGACTTTAACAGCAATCACATCACAGGGCAGTGCATGCAGTAATGATTCTGCGGTATCAGAAAAGAGTAATTCAACACCATGTTTGTCATGGGCGCCTACTAATATTAAATCAATCTTGAGTGATGCAACGAGCTCAATGATTTCATCAGTTTTTGCACCCTGCATTAGCCAGAGGCTATCTGGTGGGATACCTAGTCGTTGACTTTCTTTTTCTAGTGCAGTTTTAGCTTGCTGATGAATGTTTCCTTCTAAATCTAAATCTATGGGCAAGGCAAATTCTCCTAAGCCATAAAGCCTGGGGTTACTTTCAATGACATGGACGATGCTTAAATGACAATTTAGCGCTTGTTTTAGGAGGAGGCCGCGATCGGCCACCGTCGTGCTTTGCGGGGATAAATCCGTTGTGATTAGAATATGCTGATAGCTTTCCATTATTTTTCACCATTAGGTTGCATTAATGGTATAATCCTCGCGCATTTAGGTTCAATTTACAATAAGATCTTGGAAACAATCATGTTACGAGTCGTCTACAGCCTGCTTTTTTATTTATCAGTTCCATTGATAGTCATCAGGGCATTACTCAAATCAAAGAAGTCTAAAGGGTATTTGCGACACTTTAAGGAGCGTTTTGGCATTATTGATAAAGCCATCCAGCCAGGGGGCATCTGGTTGCATGCCGTCTCAGTGGGGGAGACCATCGCCTCTGTGCCATTAATGAAACGCTTACAAAAACAATGTCCTAATTTGCCACTCACTGTGACCACCATGACCCCAACGGGCGCAGAACGTGTGCGAGCTGCTTATGATGATACGGCAACCCATGTGTTTGTGCCTTACGATTTACCCAGCGCGGTAAAAGGCTTTCTTGATAAAGTGCAACCTTCAATTGTCATCATCATGGAAACAGAACTATGGCCCAATTTTTTATATTATTGTAATAAACGTAATATTCCAGTGTTGTTAGCGAATGCAAGACTCTCTGAAAAATCAGCGAAGGGTTATGCGAGAGTGGGCCGCATGACGCGTTATATGTTGCGCAGAATTAATATCATTGCGGTGCAAACAAAAGAAGATGCTAAACGCTTTTTAAAAATAGGTGCTAAGCCAAATCAATTAGCCGTGACCGGCAGCGTTAAATTTGATGTAACGATTCCAGCAAGCGTTCATGAGAAAGCTAATGTATTTCGCCAGCGTTTTGGTAGCGATCGTTTAGTGTGGTGTGCTGCCAGTACGCATGAAGGTGAAGAAGAAAAACTTTTAACAGTTTTTGAAAAATTGATGCAACAATTTCCTAATTTATTATTACTCCTAGTACCAAGGCACCCAGAACGATTTGCAAAAGTAGCACAACTATGCAGTAAGAAAGGCTACAAAGTGCAGCTACGCAGTGACGATGTAAACTGTGACAATGATACGCAAATTTTAATTGGCGACTCCATGGGTGAGTTAAATGCTTATTATGCAGCGAGTGATGTTGCCTTTGTGGGCGGCAGCTTCATTCCCATCGGCGGTCATAATTTATTGGAACCAGCATCTTTGGGCATTCCAGCTATCACCGGACCACACGTCTTTAACTTCGCTGAAATTACCCGCTTATTAACTGAGGCGGGAGGTGTTATTAAGGTTGAGGATTCAGATGAACTGACAATGGTTTTAAGTGATTGGCTATCAGACAGCACCAAGCGCACTGCTGCAGGACAAAAAGCATTACAAGTCGTTAAACAAAATGGCGGTGCCCTGGATGCGCATGTGAAGCTTGTAACTGGTTTATTGCCATCTACCGTCTGCTTAGGGAAAAGCAGAGAAAACAGCAAAAAAGAGTTTCTTGTTTAATATCAACAAGTTAAAGAGCTGGTTAAAATAATAAGCATCACCACTCAAGTCATAGTTTGAATTGTCAATATGAACTTACTATACTAAGTTCATATTCTCAATATGAACATGTGATGTAATGGATAAAGAAATACTCAAACAAATCATTATCGATCAGGCCAATGAGCCAATGCCTTCTTCGATTGTTCCTCGAGGGCAATACCAAGAATTAACGGAGTTAGCGCGAAATAAACAAGTCACGATTCTTAGCGGCATTCGTCGTTGCGGTAAGTCAACGTTGATGCAACGCTTTCGCCAGGAAAATGCTGACTCAGATTATTTTATTAATCTTGACGATGATCGTCTGATCCCTTTCC
This sequence comes from Gammaproteobacteria bacterium, assembly GCA_021773295.1. Lineage (GTDB taxonomy): Bacteria > Pseudomonadota > Gammaproteobacteria > UBA1113 > UBA1113 > JAJFKI01. The sequence continues at coordinate 20,161 of JAJFKI010000095.1, forward strand.
AATTAGAAGACTTTTCCCTATTGATAGAAATTTTTATTGAACTCTATGGTGTACAAAATAATTTTTATTTTGATGAAATTCAAAACATTTTTCAATGGGAGCGATTTATTCGTCGGTTACATAATGAAGGTAGAAAAATTTATATTACTGGATCAAATGCGCGTTTGCTCAGCAATGAATTAGGCACGCACTTAACGGGCCGTTATATTCCTATTAAACTATATCCTTATTCATTTAAAGAGTTTGTTGCATGGAAAGATCCAAGTATTTTAGTAAAAACGCGACACAACTCAACACAAATAGCCTTGATAAAAAAATATTTTTCAGCGTTTATGGCCTTGGGCGGCCTGCCAGAATATCTTGAAAACCAACAAAGGCAATATTTGCATACACTGTTTGAGAGTATTCTCTATAAAGACATCATTGCTCGTCATAAATTACCACAGGAAAAACCAATCAAAGAAATTCTTTATTATTTAGCGAGTAATAATACAAAGGAATTTACTTATAATTCCTTGCGTAAACTTGTTGGCTTGGCAAGTTCGAATACAGTTTCAGAATATTGTAACTATTTTGAAAGTTGTTATCTTTGCTTTATATTGAGTCGCTTTTCTTATTCCCTAAAGAGACAAACAAATTCGCCAAAGAAAATATACTTTATTGACCAAGCCCTTGCAGAAAATATTGGTTTTCGTATCAGTCGAGATAGGGGAAGGACGTTAGAAAATATTGTTTTTTTACAATTACTGCGTCAAGGCAATGAAATTTATTATCATAAAGAAAAACAAGAATGTGACTTTGTTATTCGTGACGGGTACGAAATTTCACAAGCAATACAAGTGTGTATGAGTTTAACGGATGAAAAAACTAAAAAGCGAGAATTAGGAGGTTTATTAGAAGCCATGGAAACGTATCAACTCAAAACGGGGCTAATTATCACCGAAGATGAATCAAACACCCAAGTTATTGAACATAATAATCAGTCTTACACGGTGACAACGGTGCCTTGCTGGCAATGGTTGCTGGATTAACCTAGAAACGGCAGTTAAACGCGAATCAAGATGTTGCGCCAAAATTCGTGTCTTAACTGCCGTTTCTAGGATTAACTATGCTTAGTCTTGACGACTTTTTTCACCACTTTCTTTTTGGTCGCTTTTTTTGACGTCGTACTATTCGGGGTGGTGGGTGATATTATTTTCTCGAATTCCTTTTCTTGTTTTTTGATGTTTGAATTACTCGGTGATCCACTGGAGGAGCTTGGGGTTAGTAAGTTGGTATTTACTTTTCTTGCCGCGCCTCGTTGCAAAGAGTTGGTAGAAATAAAGGCGTAAGAGGGTCGGTTTTGAGTGAGCCAAGTATTGATTTCTTGGAGGTCATTGATGTTTAGGGTACCTGCGGCTTCTTTTAAGCTGACGAGAGAATTAATATAATCATATTGATCGGTTGCATAGCCGCGCAAGGTATTAAACAATTCTTGCTGGGAATTCAATACGTCTAACATGGTTTGTGTGCCAACCTTATAGGCTTCAATGGTGCTTTCTAAAGAAGCCTTATTAGAAATGATCGCTTGTTTATCGGCTTTGATTTTGCTGATGCCGGCAATGACATTATTATAACTTTGCCTGGTAAGGTTTACTGCATTACGATAGGCTAATTCTTGATTATCAACAGATGCTTGCCAATTGTAAGCGGCTTGTTTGGTGGACGCTGTAACAAAACCACCCTGGTAAATCGGAAGCTGAACTTCGACACCGAAAGCATTTTGATACGTATTAATTTGCCCAGCGGGAGAGGTACCAGAACGTTGACGGTCTAATTCACCAAAACCATTGACGATGGGTAAATGGCCGGCGCGTTGCACATTGATTTGTTGACGCGCTTCTTCAGCGGAATAACGAGACGCAACTAACGTCCAGTTTTGTTTAACACCCATATCAACCCAGAGATCAACATTACTAGGTTGGGGGGTGACGAGGGGCACTTCACCACGCAAGCCAGCTAGGTGATCATAATAACGCCCGGTGATGGCGCGTAAATCTTCCCGACGGTTGATAATATCATTCTGCGCTGCAATTTCTTCTGCAACAACATTATCATAGGCGGCTTGTGACTGATAGACGCTGGTGATGGCAATTAAACCTACTTTGAATTGTTGTTGTGCTTGATCGAGTTGTCGATAAATTGCGGCTTTTTGCGCTTCAATAAAACGTAAATTATCTTCAGCATCTAACACATTAAAATAGGATTCAGCAACACGAGACTCCAGATTTTGGAAAGCTGCGTTAAAGATTGCATTAGCCGCTTTTACTGATGCGCGGGCGCTTTTTAAGTTTGCCCACTGTGCCATATTAAAAACAGTCTGTGATAAGTCTAATTCATAACCATTCGAGTTAAAGTTAAATTTACTGCCTCTTCTAAAGCGAGGGGTGGTTTTATTAATGACATGGTTATACTGTGTACTTGCCGCACCGATTAATTGTGGTAATAAACTTGAACGTGCAATGGGCGTATTTTGTTTATTGGCTTCATAGGTTGCAAGCGCTGCTTGGAATGTTGGATCATTAACATAGGCTTGCTGGAACACTTGAATTAAATCTGCAGCGTTGGCTGTGACGCTAATCATCACTAAGGCAGTGCTACTAATAATGTTTATCAACCATTTCTTCATGGGTTTTTATCTCGCTTAAAATGTAAAAGTTGCTTTTGTTAATGTATGTAATAGATAGGGTACTTCAGTTTCAAATAAACTTTTTTCACGCCAATTGTCTTCTGAATCACGGGTGAATAAGGTGGCTTCCATCACGGGTGGTCTGCCTAATATTGCAAATAAGCGGCCGCCAATTTTTAATTCTCTTAATAAGGTTTCTGGTAAATGCTGTAGTGCGCCGGTGATGGTAATGACATCATAGGGTTGTTGTTTAATCCAACCTTCAGCAGCATTCCCTGTTTGCAGTGTTACATTTGAAATATTTTTGCGCTTTAATTTATCGGCAACGTTTTCAGTAAAATCAGGGAAAATATCGACGCTGTAGACATACTGCGCTAACTTTGCCAAAAGATACGTGATATAACCGGTGCCAGTACCAATTTCTAACACTTTGTCAGAAGGTTTAATGGCTAAGGCATTGAGCATGACGGCTTCCACGGAGGGGGTCATCATGACTTGATGATGGCCAATGGGAATATTGGTATCACTATAAGCAAAGCTGCGGTATTCATCTGGCGCAAAAAAGTCACGTTGGGACTCACGGATTAACGTTAAGAGGGCGGTATCCGACACATTACTCGTGCGGATTTGTTGCGCCACCATATTATCTTTTGCCGTCTGCATGTCCATTTATGTACTCATGTGATTATTATTTTGCCGGAATCGATGCCCAGATCCCAATGGGTACCAAGTGTACTATATATACGTGATCGAGGGTAGTTTTTGCTGGGTGCTCTCAATTGGATTTCCTAGTGCAACTGTTTCTGTTTTATTTTAGTTCACGCCGGTCGAACGGTTTTTGTGGATAAAAAGCACCTGGCAGTCCACCACATCGTTAGCCCGCCACTGACGATATCGGGAGTATACCATTGATTCAATATCAACAAGTGATATAATCCCAGCACGATGGGGTTAAGCTAACAGATGAGCAATCGCTATGAATCTAAAACAAAGAGATCTTGCTGATAATCTAAGGGTTTTTTATCGTTCCGATAATGCACTAAACTGTTCATACGAAGAAATTTTTATTGATAAAATTTACGATATAGAGCCTACAGATGATGAGGTTACTATTATCGATGGTGGGGCTCATATAGGCATAGCAGCTCTATATTTTAAGCAACAATGTCCAAATGCAACAGTTATTTGCTTCGAACCAAATCCCAGCACGTTTGAAATACTAAAAAGAAATATTGCCATTAATCAGCTAAAAAATGTCAAATTATTTAACTCGGCGCTATCTGATCGTAAAGAGGAGGTTCCGCTATATGGGGTCATTGAGGGTGATAATGCTGACACTAGAGGCAATTCGATTGTTGCTAGCTGGGGTATTCGTGAAAATACGGATAGTGTTATTATCAGCAGCCATAAACTTTCTACTTTTTTAAAAGAAAAAATCTGGTTTCTAAAGTTAGATATTGAAGGGGCTGAGTTGTCTGTTCTAAAAGAAGCTGCTGAATCTTTAAAGAATGTGCGGAGAATTTCTATGGAAGTCCATACAACGAATGATAAGATTTGCAACCATACGGCGATTAAATTGATACTGGAACAATATAAATTCATTGTTACAAATGAATATGAAGATGCTAGTGATTCACTTCCTGATAAATGGTACAAATGGATAGAAGAAAAAGCGCCTGTTTTAAGTTTTATTTCTGGAGAACAGCTGGTATAGTTTATGGAAAAGCTAGCTTGAAGAAACTTAATTATCCTTAATAGAATCCCTCATCTTTATAGAATTATAAATATCTTCAAACCCAATTTTCTTAGCAAAATATAGCATGTCACTTTTGTATGAACAGGAAAATTTAATTTTAATATTATCTATATAGCCTTGCACTGTTCTAAAAGAAATCCCAAGCTTTTTTCCAATCTCTTTTGGGCTTAAACCATCAAAAGTATATGTTAAGCATTCAGCTTCTCTTAAAGAAAGTTGAAGGGCGCTATCATTCGTGTTCAATATATACTTTTTTATGGGGCAAATCTCAAATAATTTTTCGGCATCAAATTTTTTCTTTTCAGTGACAGCTAATGATTGAGTCTTTAACCATTTTGGATGTTTATCAGGAAATGTGATTCTGTAATTTTCAGCATTTTTTAATATTAAACTTGCCTTATCCTTAAAGTAAAGACTAAAAGTATTTAGCACATATTGATTGTTAATATAAAATAAATTTAAATCTTCTCTATCTTTAGAGGTGGCAAAATAATAAAACTCGACAAAGCCATAGAAAGGTTTTACTAAAGTTACACCATGGTCAATTCCAAATTTTTCTCTTGCAATTTTAATGAGCGAGTCTTCTTTTACATCAAGGATAAGATCCCATACGATGCACAGTGGCGTTACATACTCTGGTTTTTCTTCAACTATTAGTGAATATTGGCTGTGGTTTTTATGAACGAATTTCATCCATTGACGATTGTGATGTATATCGATACGGGATCCATCGTTATAAATCCTTACGAAGTTGAAATATGTAATGCTTGTGAGTTCGAAAAAATTTTTACAAATTTCTCTTATCTGGTTACAGCAATCATCAGTTAAGTATGGGGGAAGAGTCATATCAAATTTCCATTTGAGCGTTGTTAACAGATATAGTAATAATTTTTTTTATTGTAAGCAAATCGGCAATGAGTTATCTCGTGGAAGAACAAGGATTCTGTGTGTAGCATAGTGCATTTTTAACTTTCGCCTGCATATAAACACAGCCTGATCATTACTCCATTAAAAGAGAAAGAATTTAAAATACCCTGCTGTTTTACCCGGGTAAATGATACGGGGTTACAAAAAATACAATTCAAAGTATGATCTACCATATTCAGCTTCTAAATTAAGCAGAAATTTTAAATAGGGAACATAGGAGAAAGAACATGGAACATCTATTCGATTTAAGGAGATACAGTAACGCCGCGATCCAATCCATCGCAAATTACTTATACCCACCCAGTGCCTTCTTTAGCACACATGGAGCTGACAAAGCACTTTGCCGAGTCACAGTTATTAAATCTGCTATGAAGTTACCTTCATAACATTCAACATAATAGGGAGATTACGATTATGTTAGTACTTACTAGAAAACCCAGCCAGTCAATTTTGATCAACGATAATCAAATTGAAGTTAAAATCTTAGAAGTTAAAGGTAAATATGTGAGGATTGGGATTGCTGCCCCCAAGACGGTGAGCATTCATCGTGATGAAGTTTATCTTCAGATTCAAGCGGCACAACAAAGTGAAACAAGCGATCAGCAAAATGGAGGCAACGACAATGAAGTTACCGTTTAGATTAGTTATCTTTGCAGTTCCCATGAGTATTATCTTATGGGGACTGATGGTGATAAGTATCCAAGCCGGAGCTGTCACAATTTAATGCGTATAAAATTATAAGGAGATCACATGATGATTACAGAACGTTTTCAAGATAATATTTCACGATTAGGTTCTAGGTAGGAATGAAGACATGACTACTGAGGATAATAAATTGAAACTCGTGAATATTGAGAGTTTATCGGCAGATCAAATTGAAGCATATTGGACGAGTTTGCCAAAATTACTTAAAAAACTTGCCAAAGTACGTGCAACGTTGAAAAAATCGCAACAAAAGAATACGCTATCATTAGAGGCCGCTGAGATCTTATTGTCTCAGCTAAAAGCGATTAAAAAAGAGCTTTATACGGAATATGCTAATAAATCTAAAGTAACTGAATTATTAGCAGATACCATCCATGAACGGTATAAGGTGGCGCTTGAAGTCATTCGTAGCACGGAAGATAGCCTGCGGCAAATGCTACAAGATACAAAAAACTGAAATACTTAGAGAATCCTTATGCAGGCAGCAACAGTTGGTGGCACCATTAACGTTTGTATCTCAGGATCGGATTCTGATGAAACAATTTCGGTGTATATCCCAATGATAAGCTCAGCAATAGTTTCAGGCGTTAGAGATTTTGAGCTAGCTTCTAATTTCTCAAGCGTCAAAGTAATGACTCCAGAGAGTAATGTTTCTTGTAGGGGTTGTGGAGATGCTTGTAAGGATTGTTCAATAGATTTAATTTCATCATATAATTTTATTTTTTTATCCGAGCTGCCTGTTGAACTGAGATATGGGGAGCCTTTACCATGCTTTAACCAATCAAAATTTACATCAAAAATGTGACAATATTTTTGCAAAATAGTGTCACGGGGTACAGTGTTTCCTGATTCATGTTGCGAATAGGATGATTTATGCAGATGATGCTCCTTACAGAATTGTGAGAGGCTTTGATACCCCGCGGCTCTTCTTGCAGCTTTTAGTCTTGTTTTCAATTGTGATTTCATCTAAGCAAACCCATGCTCAAGGTTAAATAGTAACATTCCAGCATTTATAAAACTTTTACTTGCAAAAGCTAACGTTAGCTAGTAATATCAAAAAAATAATGAACGTTCGCCATTTTTATGGTGTGTTCATTGTTGTGATATGTTAGGCCAGTCAGGTGATTTAAATCCACACCAAGCTGGCACAGTGATTTGCGCTCAGGCAAAAGTCGCTCTCATCCTAGCATGGGTTGGCGTCTGACAAAAGCGCAAAAATTAAGGAGATAAATCAATGTTAGTGTTAACAAGACGTGCTAATCAAAGTATTCATATCGGTGATGATATTCATATAAAAATTTTAGATATCCGGGGGCGATACGTCCGCATAGGAGTAGATGCGCCTAAGGAAATAAGCGTATATAGAAATGAGATCTATCAAAAGATGCAGCAATTATCAGAAAATCATCCTTAGGAGGTATATATGCAAGATACTAAAATGACTAATATTGAGAACTCAGATGAGACCGATAATCCTGGAGCCTTCACCATTGAGTACTTGATTGCGCAAGCATGCGACTATTTAACACTTGGCATCAATGAATTATTTATCATGCAGTTGGGCACGGAGCGTTGCCATTTTTTATTGGTACTGCAACAACTATTATTGCGTTTGCAGAAATATACTAGCTCGCTTGAAAATCACCGCGATCAATTTATGGAAACACTCTATCAGGCAGAATCCCTCAGCCGTTTAGCAGCCAATGTTATTTTCTTAGAAGATGAAGAGGGTGATAACGTTAATTATCTTGCAGTATTGCAACGCTTGCTCAGCGAGGCAAGAGAACTTAGTGAGCGCAAAATCTAGAGATTTGAAAAGGTAAATACTCCTCGAATTAATCGAGGCAATTCAAAGTTAATATTTATTAACGTTTGAAACTCATCATTTGCGAATTGCTCTACCATAAAGGTCTTCCCAACTTGCCGCGCGCCGCGCAACAATATGGGCTCATGCTTCTCTGCCCGGCGCCACTGCACAAGCTCTTTTTGCAATATTCTCGATATAGCCACCAAATATCCTCCATATTGTCTAAAATTAGGGGATTATTTCGGGCAATTTTGTCTGAAATTAGGGAGTAATATTAGACAAAATTGCCCGAAATAATCCCCTAATTTTAGACAATAAACCTACTAATTGCCACTAAATGCTGACCTTACCCCCCAACTTAGCTATTATTTGCTATTAATTATCTCCATTTTTGTCGGAAAACGAGATTAGGTTTAACAGACTATCAGTGGTTCTTGCTGGGCACTGTTGGGGTAACAGCTTTAATCTCGCATTTTGAAGTGTGACGGGTATATAATCCTGACAAGCAAAAAAGTCATGGAATATATTAAGATGGATCAGAATGATATAGAGATGTTTGGGCAAGAACTCGCCTATAAAGGCTATTTTTCAATCGTAAAACTTAGCTTTCGTTTTCGTCAGTATGATGGTCGTTGGAGTGAGAAACTCCTTAAAGAAATCTTTCATCGCGGCAATAGTGTTGGCGTTTTGCTTTATGATCCTACGTTGGATAACGTGGTACTGATTGAGCAATGTCGTGCGGGCGCGTTGCTGCATGATGCCTCACCTTGGCTATTAGAAATCGTGGCGGGAGAATGTGAGGTGGGTGAAACGAAACAGGCGGTAGCTATCCGTGAAACTAGAGAAGAAACAGGGGTTGAAATCGATAATGTAGTACCCATTTGTGATTATTTTGTGAGTCCTGGTGGCGCAAGTGAGCGGATGGCATTGTTTTATGCGGAGGTAGATAGTAGCAAAGCCGGCGGCATCCATGGTTTAATGAGTGAACATGAAGATATTAAAGTACAGGTGTTACCACGTGAACAAGCATTTGCAGGCATTGCTGGGGGTAGCATTATTTCAGGTCCGGCCATCATTGCTTTGCAATGGTTGCAATTAAAGAAATTATAACAGGATTAATATGTCAAATAACTATACGGCAGAATCAATTGAATTATTAAAAGGCTTAGAGCCGGTGCAACGGCGCCCAGGCATGTATACGGATACCCGCAATCCCAATCACATCGCCCATGAAGCAGTTGATAACAGTGTGGATGAAGCAATAGCGGGTCATGCGAGCCAAATTGATGTGATTTTATATAAAGATAATTCACTAGAAGTGATTGATAATGGTCGCGGCATGCCGGTGGATATCCATCCGAAAGAAAAAATTCCAGGTGTTGAATTAATTATGACGCGCTTGCATGCCGGTGGTAAGTTTTCGAATAAAAACTATCAATTCTCCGGTGGTTTGCATGGTGTGGGAATTTCTGTGCTAAATGCCTTATCCGATAGGGTAGATGTAAAGATTAAACGTGATGGTTGTGAGTATGCCATTAGTTTTGCCAATGGCGCCAAAACTAAAAAGCTTGCTAAAATAGGCACGGTGGGTAAACGTAATACGGGGACGAGTATTCGTTTTTGGCCCGATGAAAGTTATTTTGACAGTCCTAAATTTTCCGTTAATCGTTTGAAACATGTCTTACGTGCTAAAGCGGTTTTATGTTCTGGCTTGATGATTAATTGGTTCGAAGAAGCGAGCAATGAGCGTCAATCTTGGTGTTATGAAGATGGTTTGAAAACCTATATGCAAGAAGCAATGACCGGGTTAACACAATTACCAGAAGAGCCTTTCATTGGGAAATTTTCAGCAGAAATAGAAAAAGTCGATTGGGCTCTGTGTTGGTTGCCTGAAGGGGGTGAGCGCGTGGAAGAAAGTTATGTCAACTTGATTCCTACGGCGCAGGGTGGTACTCATGTGAATGGCTTGCGTACGGGATTATTAGAAGCAATACGGGAATTTTGTGAATTTAGAAATTTATTACCGCGCGGCGTTAAATTAGCGCCAGAAGATATTTGGGAAAATTGTAGTTATATCCTGTCAGTCAAAATGCAAGATCCACAATTTTCCGGGCAAACCAAAGAGCGCTTATCCTCTCGCCAATCCGCTGCCTTTGTGTCGGGAGTGGTGAAAGATGATTTTAGTTTGTGGCTTAACCATCATGTGCAAGTGGGTGAAGCCTTAGCGGAATTAGCAATAAACCATGCGCAAAAGCGCATGAAAGCCAGTAAAAAAACCGTACGTAAAAAAGTCACATCTGGCCCTGCATTACCTGGAAAATTATCAGATTGTAGTTCGCAAGACATAGAACGCACGGAATTATTTTTAGTGGAAGGAGATTCTGCGGGTGGCTCGACCAAGCAAGCGCGTGATAGAGTATTCCAAGCAGTGATGCCGCTTCGAGGAAAAATTCTCAATACTTGGGAAGTGGATTCGCAGCAAGTGTTGGGTTCACAAGAAGTACATGATATTGCAGTCGCTATTGGTTTAGATCCAGGAACAACAGATTTATCCAATTTACGCTATGGCAAAGTTTGTATTTTAGCCGATGCGGACTCTGATGGTCAGCATATTGCGACTTTACTCTGCGCGCTATTCGTAAAACATTTCCAAGCTTTAGTGGAAGCAGGTCACGTTTATGTGGCCATGCCACCTCTTTATCGTATTGATATTGGCAAAGAAGTTTTTTATGCCTTAGATGATGAAGAACAACAAGGCATCTTTGACAGGATCAATGCTGAAAAGAAAAAAGGAAAAATCAATGTGCAACGCTTTAAAGGATTGGGTGAAATGAACCCTTTGCAATTGCGTGAAACCACCATGTCGCCTGACACGAGACGCTTATTACAATTAACAATTGATGATGCCAAGGCAACCACAAAAATGATGGACATGCTGCTTGGGAAAAAACGCGCGGCAGATAGAAAGAAATGGTTAGAGAAAAAAGGTAACTTAGCAGACGTTTAGAGGAATCAGATGGCTACGAATTACGAAGGTATTGAACAACGCCCCTTAAGAGAATTTACCGAAAAAGCGTATTTGGATTATTCCATGTACGTTATTTTAGATAGAGCCTTGCCACAAATTGGTGATGGTTTAAAACCAGTGCAACGACGGATTGTGTATGCGATGTCGCAATTGGGTCTGAAAGCCACGGCGAAATATAAAAAATCTGCGCGCACCGTGGGTGACGTGCTCGGTAAGTTTCATCCTCACGGCGATAGTGCGTGTTATGAAGCAATGGTGTTAATGGCGCAGAGTTTTTCTTATCGTCATCCTTTGGTCGATGGCCAAGGTAATTGGGGTTCACAAGATGATCCTAAATCCTTTGCTGCGATGCGTTATACGGAATCAAAATTATCGGCCTATGCCAATATTTTATTAGAAGAATTGGGCCAAGGCACGGTGGAGTGGGTCCCTAATTTTGACGGCAGCTTAGATGAACCTGCCATGCTCCCCGCTCGTCTACCTAATATTTTATTAAATGGTACCACGGGTATTGCCGTGGGTATGGCAACGGATATTCCGCCACATAATATGAAAGAAGTCGTCTCAGCGTGTGTGCACTTATTAGAAAACCCAAAAGCGAGTTTACAAGACTTATGCCAACACGTGAAAGCCCCTGACTTTCCAACAGAAGCAGAAATTATTACACCACAAAAAGATATTATCGAACTCTACCGTACTGGCCATGGTTCCTTAAGGGTGCGCGCCGTGTACGGGAAAGAAAATGGTGATGTCATTATCACAGCACTGCCTTATCAAGTGTCTGGTGCTAAAATCTTAGAGCAAATTGCCGCGCAAATGCGGAATAAGAAATTGCCAATGGTGGAAGATTTGCGTGATGAATCTGATCATGAAAATCCAACGCGAATTGTTATTCAACCACGCTCTAATCGTATTGATATTGAGTCGTTGATGAACCACTTATTTGCCACTACTGATTTAGAAAGAAGTTATCGTGTTAATTTAAACATGATTGGTATCGATGGCCGACCACAAGTCAAAGGCTTGGTTACAATTTTAAAAGAATGGTTAGAGTTTCGCTTAGCAACGGTGACCAGGCGTTTACAACATCGCTTAGATAAAGTAGAAGCACGTTTACATATTTTAGAGGGGTTAATGATAGCCTTTCTTAATATTGACGAAGTGATTCATATCATTCGTGAAAAAGATGATCCAAAGAAAGAGTTAATGCGTCGCTTTACATTATCCGAGTTGCAAGCTGATGCCGTTCTTGATTTAAAGTTACGCCACCTAGCTAAACTAGAAGAAATTAAAATCAAAGGCGAGCAGGATGAATTAGCCGAAGAGCGTGATAACTTGCAAAAGCTTTTGGGTTCGAAAGTACGCTTAAAAACCTTGGTCAAGAAGGAGTTAATAGCAGATGCAGAACTTTATGGCGATGATAGACGCTCACCCCTAGTGCAACGTGCACAAGCGCAAGTAATGAAGCAAGAAGAAATCATGCCTGCTGAAGCTGTGACAGTGATTTTGTCAGAAAAAGGCTGGGTGCGCTCGGCGAAAGGGCATGAAATCGATGCTAAAAATTTAAATTATAAATCTGGCGATCAATACTTATCGTCTGCCATTGGGCGTAGTAATCAGCAGGTAGCTTTCATTGACAGCACTGGGCGGACTTATTCCTTTATGGCACATACACTACCGTCGGCTAGGGGCCAAGGCGAACCTCTCACTGGTCGCTTAACACCGCCACCAGGTGCAAAATTTTGTGGCGCCATGATGGAGAAAGACGATGCCTTATTTCTACTATCAACATCAGCAGGCTATGGTTTCGTTGTTAAATATGAAGACGTGCTCACTAAAAATCGCAATGGCAAGGCAATGTTAAAAGTCCCTGTTAATGGCGATGTGCTATTGCCAGCAGCGGTAAATAACCTAGAAAAAGATTATATTGCAGCCGTAAGTAATGAAGGTCGTTTACTCATTTTCCCTGTGAAAGAATTACCCATCTTGCCAAAAGGTAAAGGTAATAAGATTTTAAATATTTCCAGTGTGAAATTTAAAAATAACGAAGAATTCATGGTGGATGTTGCAATTGTTGGCCCCACTCAATCCTTAAAGTTCTATGCTGGTCGCAGACACTTGACGCTTAAATATAAAGACTTAGAACACTATTGCGGCGAACGTGGCCGACGCGGTAATAAATTACCAAGAGGCTACCAAAACGTCGACAAGATGGAAAGCGTTTAAAACGCGATCAATGCATCAAATTTTTCTTTGGCTTTACCACGTTCAATGACTTGTTTCGCTAATGTTACGCCTTCATTGATGCTTGTAGCGATGCCCGCAATATAAATTGCTGCACCAGCATTGAGCAAAACGATATCTAACGCTGGCCCTGCTTGGTTATTCAAAACAGATTGCAATAAGTGATAACTTGCTTCGCTATTTTCAACAATGATTTCATCTAAGCTTTGTAAAGGTATACCATAATCTTCAGGATTAATTTCATAACAGTGTATTTCATCAGAACGTAACTCTGCGACATCTGTTTTAGCAGCGATGCTTATTTCATCCAAACCATCTTGACTATGCACTACCATCGTATGTTTTGAACCTAAGTTCTTTAATACATGTGCAATTGGTTCAAGCCATTTTTTATCGTAGACGCCGATTAATTGATGCGTGGTACCAGCGGGGTTGGTTAAAGGGCCTAATAAATTGAAAATAGTTTTGATGCCTAATATCTTACGCGCATCAGCCGCATGGCGCATGGCACTATGAACGTTACGTGCGTAAATAAAACCAATGCCTAATTGTTCGATGGCTTCGATGACTTGCTTTGGTGCTTGACCGAGATTATAGCCGGCTTTCTCTAAGACATCAGCACTACCAGAAGAGCTGGATACACTGCGATTACCATGTTTGGCAACACATGCCCCTGCGGCAGCAACTACAAAGGCTACGGTGGTAGAAATGTTAAAAGTATTAAGATTATCACCACCCGTACCCACAATATCTACCAGTGGCTGGCGTTTGATGGTGCATTTAGTGGCATAGTGCTGCATGACTTTTGCTGCGGTGGTAATTTCTTCAATGGTTTCACCCTTCATACGCAGGCCTAATATAAAGCAAGCCAATGCTGGGGTGGGCACTTTGCCTGTCATAATATTGGCGATAATTTTTTGCATTTGTGTGGCAGTAAAATCCTTTCCTGCAGCCACGTGGGCAATCGCCTGTTGTATATCCATTGATGCTTAATATCCTAAAAAGGTTTTCAATAATTGATGACCTTGTGTCGTCATAATCGACTCAGGATGAAATTGTACACCTTCCATAGGTAAATGTTTATGTTTAATCGCCATAATTTCATCGAATTGTTTATCAGCGGTTTCAGTCCATGCTGTGACTTCAAAGCAAGTGGGTAAGGATTCTTTTTCAACAATTAGCGAGTGATAGCGTGTGGCCGTGAGCGGGTTATTTAAGCCTTTAAAGACACCTTCATTTGTGTGATGCATTAGTGAAGGCTTGCCGTGCATGACATGCTTAGCATGGATGACTCTTCCACCATAGGCTTGAGCCATGGCTTCATGTCCCAAACAAACGCCCAGGAGCGGTAATTTGTCGGCGAAATGAGTAATAGCTTGCATTGAAATACCAGCCTCATTAGGTGTGCAAGACCCGGGGGAAATCACTATTTTTTCTGGCTGAAGTTTTTCTATTTCAGAGATAGTGATTTCATCATTGCGAAAGACTTTTATCGTTGCACCGAGCTCACCCAAATACTGCATTAGGTTATAAGTGAAAGAATCATAATTGTCGATTATTAGTATCATTTAATTTCACCTGAAAAGGTTGGTGTTTCTTTTACAGCATTGAAAATGGCACTAGCTTTGTTAATGGTTTCTTCCCATTCTTTTTGTGGATGGGAGTCTGCCACAATGCCTCCGCCGGATTGAATATAGAGAGTATCCTCTTTTATGATGGCGGTGCGAATAGCGATGGCAACATCTAGGTTGTCATTCCAGCCTAGGTGTCCGACAGCGCCGCCGTAAATGCCACGTTTTTCTTGCTCTAATTCATCAATGATTTCCATCGCTCTCACTTTAGGAGCCCCACTTAAAGTGCCAGCAGGTAAGGTTGCTTTAAGCGCATCAATGGCTGTCATACTTTTATCGATTGTTCCCTCAATATTGGAAACGATATGCATGACATGTGAGTAACGCTCAATGATCATTTTATCCGTGAGTTTGACAGAGCCAATCTTGCTTACACGGCCAACATCATTGCGGCCTAAATCAATCAGCATTAAGTGCTCCGCCAATTCTTTTTCATCGGCTAATAATTCTTTTTCGAATTGCTTATCTTCAACGGGTGTTTCACCCCGGGGGCGAGTGCCGGCAATTGGTCGCACAGTGATGGTGTCATCTTGCTTACGGACGAGGATTTCTGGCGAAGAGCCTACCACTTTAAAATCATCAAAATCAAAATAATATAAATAGGGGGATGGATTAATGCTGCGTAACGCTCGGTACAATGCTAGTGGATGTTCTTTATAGGGAGTGGAAAAGCGCTGTGAATAAACAACTTGCATCACATCGCCATCGATGATGTATTGTTTGATTTTCTCAATAGCGTGTTCATATTGTTGGGTTGTTTGATTGGATTGAAAATCTTTAAAATTAGTGGTTTCTTGTAAATGAGTGAAAATATCTTTGGGTACCACTTGTTGTAGCCGATGCTCCATGTCACTTAATTGCGAATTAGCAGCCGCAATGCTTTTCTCATCAGGATCACTATAAACAATTAAATGTAATTTACCTTTAATATTATCAAACACAGCCAGTTTTTCTGATAGCATTAACAAAATATCAGGGACTTGCAATGTATCTTTGTTGGGACACATAGCTAATCGTTTTTCAACATAACGAACAGTATCGTATGAAAAATAACCCACTAAGCCGCCAGAGAACAAAGGCAATTCTGGAATTGATGCTACATCAAATCGTTGTTTGAAGCTCTCAATCCAAGTTAAAGGATCGTCACTATGCACTTCTTCAACAATATTTCCAGCAATGATATGCTGGATAGTGTGATCTTGAACGCTAATATATTCACTACTTTGCAAGCCGATAAAACTATAACGTCCCCATTTTTCGCCACCTTCAAAGGACTCCAATAAATAGGAATAAGGGCAATTTGCTAATTTAAGATAAACCAGCAGCGGTGTATATAAATCAGATAATAAGGTTTTAACAACAGGAACTTTTTTTATCTTTATCATTATGACTGTCCCAATATTTGTCGAAATTGTTGAATAGTTTCTACATAATTATCGGTATTAAAAATCGCAGAGCCTGCAACAAAGGTATCAGCACCAGCGTTAGCAATTGCCGCAATATTGTCAGCTTTGACCCCACCATCGACTTCTAAACGAATATCTCTGCCGCATTCGTCGATTAATTTTCTAGTGTCGTTAATCTTATTGAGCATGCTCTCAATAAAACTTTGGCCACCAAAGCCTGGGTTTACCGTCATAATTAATATCATATCGATTTTATCTAAGAGATGATCTAAATGCCTTAAACTCGTTGCTGGGTTTAAAGCAATGCCGGCTTGGCAATCATGATCATGGATAAGCTGTATGGTGCGATCGACATGTTTACTAGCTTCTGGATGAAAGCTAATATAATTAGCGCCAGCATCAGCAAAAGCGGGGATGATATTATCAACCGGTTGAATCATAAGGTGCACATCGATGGGCGCAACGATGCCAAATTGGCGCAGTGCTTTACAGACCATAGGGCCAATCGTTAAGTTAGGCACATAATGATTATCCATAACATCAAAGTGCACCCAATCAGCACCGGCTTCTAGGACATTATTCACTTCTTCACCGAGGATAGCAAAGTCAGCTGATAAGATAGAAGGTGCGATGATAGCTTTCACGAAGTTGCTCCTTTCATTGCTGCTACTTTTTTCTCTATAACATCAAATAACGTGCCAGTGATGTCTACCTCAAATTGACTTTCAATTTCTCGAATTCCCGTGGGTGAGGTGACATTGATTTCAGATAAAAAATCTCCGATAACATCAATACCTACGAATATTAAACCATTCTCTTTAAGGGTAGGCCCTATTTCCTTACAAATCCAGATATCAGCTTCTGATAATAGCTGTCCTTTACCTTGGCCGCCAGTGGCCAGGTTAGCACGGGTTTCTCCTGGTGGTGCAATGCGGGCCAAGGCGTAAGGAATGGGTTCACCGTCTATCAATAGAATCCGTTTATCACCTTCTTTGATTTCAGGGATATAGCGCTGTGCCATAATGGCACGCTTACCCTTTTGCGTAAGTACTTCTAAGATGACATTAAGATTAGGATCTTGTTGTGTCACATGAAAAACAGAATCACCACCCATGCTATCTAAGGGTTTAAAAATAACATTGCCTTCTTCTTCGAAAAACTTTTTTAACTCATTTGCGTCGCTGGAAATGACAGAAGGTACACAGCATTGTGGGAACCAAGTAGTATAAATTTTTTCATTAGCATTACGCAGTGCTTGAGGATCGTTGGCCACAAGTACGCCTTGCGCTTTCGCATGGTCCAATAAATAGGTGGCATTGAGATAGGCAATATTAAAAGGTGGATCCTTGCGCATGAGTAATACATCTAAATGTTTCACATTAATTTGCTGTTGACAGCCAAAGGTGTACCATTGCGTTGTATCATCTTTAACACGGAGTTTGGTCGTGTTTAGTAATAATTGATCCTTATGTAAGCTCAAGTCATTTAGTTGCATATAATGGATTTCCCAACCACGCTTTTGTGCTTCTAACAACATGGCGAAGGTACTGTCTTTATAAGTTTTAATACTTTCAATGGGATCCATTATTATCCCGATTTTTATGGTCATTCAGTTACTCCATTTATTTCACGTGCTGCGGCTAATAATGCCAAGCGCGCAACAACACCATAGGCAAAGAATCGATTTTGAGAGTGATCGGGATCTTGCTCTACGCTTGGGTTATTACAGCTTTCGTCAAAGGCTAACGGTTCGAAATGCATCCCGGGACTATTTAAGTTTTCATCTTCTCCACGATTTTTATGCACGCGGTAAAACCCTCCTAACACATGGGTTCCAATCATATAGACAACGGGCTCTGCCACAGCATTTTCCTCCCCAATCGTTTCAAACGTATAAACGCCTTCTTGAATAATAACTTGAGTTACGTTGCGTTTACCTTTAGCTGTAGACATATGTGTTCGTTGTTTGCGATTAATTGCAAGAACTTCATCGGCACTATTAACACGCATGACGGCCATGCCATAAGTACCAGAGTCCGCTTTGATGATGACATAAGGTGTTTTATCTATATTACATGCTTGGTATTTTTTCTTTATTTGAGTCAACAAGTCATCGACTTTTTTAGCTAATGTTTCTAAGCCTTCTTTCGCCATGAAATCAATATCACCGCTGGCGCGAAACAGAGGATTTAGAAACCAAGGATCAATATTAATTAATTGAGAAAATTCATTGACGACGCTTTGGTAATGGCTAAAGTGTTGCGACTTTGTGCGTTCACTCCATCCCAATGATAACGGTGGGTAAATGCGCTGTTTAATATCTTGTAAAATGTCAGGTGCTCCGTTGGATAAATCATTATTAAGCAAGATCACACAGGGTCTAAAATCATCGATGTGAATCACATCCTCCTGGCGTTGTAGAGGGTGTAAGCTTAGTGTCTGACCATTTTCTAAAGATATGGTTTCAACGTCCGTTAAATCTTCCCGTAATGAGCCAACTCTGACATCATAACCAGCGCGCATAAAAATCGTTGCTAATTGATTTAAACTCGCAAAGTATTTTTCATTGCGGGTGTGACTTTCGGCAATGATTAATACTTTATCGCACTTAGGATTAATGGCACTCATGGACGCCTGAGCGGCTTGAATACACAAAGACATGAAACTTGGATTCAGGTTATTAAAACCAGCTGGAAATAAATTTGTATCGATGGCTGCCAACTTAAAGCCAGAATTTCTCAAATCAACAGAGCAGGTAATGGGGGGACGATGAATTAGCCACTGTTTACGAAACCAACGTTCAATAGCAATAGAGTTTTTTAAAATTTGGCTTTCTAATTCAAGCAAAGGCCCTCTTAGCGCTGTTGTTAAATGAGGCACTCGGTAATCTTTATCAGTTTGCATGTTTTATTCCCAGTACGGTGAGTATGAAACCAATAAGATAACAAAGTCTGTTAAGGAGTTAAACCCTATACCCATCGTACTTCGATATTAGCATTTCCAAATGGAAGGGGTATAATGCTAAGCAATTTTGTAACCATGAAGGCCAAGACAGGGGAAACGCGTGTTTAAAAGATTAGATAAAAACTTCGTCAGTGAAATTGATACCTTCCTGAATGAAGTAAGAAAGGATATACCGCAAACAGCAGCTCAACTTGCAGAGATAAAGAAATATAATGAAATCAATTACCTGAGAGATCACGAGGTGGCCAAGGAAGACAAGCCCAAGCTTTGGGATGATTTTTAAAGAACCGATTAACGAGCATATAGTAAGGTGTAACATGAGTAACTGTCTTGTCTGTGACCACCCCATTGATTCTTTCCTCTCCTTTGGCAATATGCCCATTGCGAACCATTTGCCGATGCCTAAACATTTTCGCAATGAATTTCGTGCCGAATTAGCCGTGGGATTTTGCCCTGGGTGTTATATGGTGCAATTGACGAATTTGGTAGAACAAGAACATTTATATAATGATGAATATGCTTTTTTCTCGGGCAGTTCAAAAGGCATGTCAAAACACTTCCAAGAATTTGCTGAATTTATTATGCAACATTATTTGCCAACAGATGACAGCTTCGTGGTGGAAGTGGGTAGTAATGATGGTATTTTATTGCAGCACATGGCTAAGCGAAACATCAAGCATTTAGGCATAGAGCCTTCGGCAAATGTTGCTAACATTGCAACGAAGCGTGGTGTAGAATCCTTAGTCGAGTTTTTTAATGTTACTACTGCAGAAAAAGTGAAGCAAACTCATGGCCAAGCCGATGCGATTCTTGGGGCCAATGTGATTTGCCATATTCCGGATATTCATTCTGTAGCCAAAAGTGTCAAAGCGTTACTAAAACCAAATGGTGTTTTTGTCTTTGAAGCACCCTATATCGCTAATACCATTCGTAAAACAGCCTTCGATCAAATTTATGATGAGCATGCGTTTTTCTTTGGAGTGCATTCCGTCGTGAATTGTTTTTCCCGCCACGGTTTAGAGTTAGTGGACGTAATGGAGCGTAATGTTCACGGTGGGTCAATGCGCTATGTACTGGCACACAAGGGTGCACATGAAGTAACATCGAAAGTAAAACAATTGCTCGTGTTAGAAGATCATTTAGGATTACTAAAAATTGAAACCTACCAAGACTTTGCAAAGTCGGCAGAAAAATCTCGCGATCAATTAAAACAATTGATCACGGGTTTAAGAGAACAAGGTAAAAAAATTGTGGGTTATGCAGCAACGGCGAAAAGCGCAACAGTCATTAATTATTGCGGTTTAACACCGGAACACATTAAATATATTTCTGACACAACACCTGCAAAACAAGGACGCTACAGCCCCGGAGCACACATCCCCATTAAACCTTATGAAATTTTCAAACAGGATAAACCAGATTACGCCATTTTATTTGCTTGGAATCATGCCGACGAAATCATGGCGAAAGAGAAAAACTTTATCAAGCGCGGCGGTAAATGGATCGTCTTCGTACCTGAAGTTGCAATTGTTGAAAACGTCAAACAGTGAGGGAAAAATCATAGAATTTTGTTCCATCGGGACTCTCAATGGGCGTAAAATAATTGGACAATACCGAGCGCCATTAACGCATAATTGCATTAAGCTATAAATAAAATATAATTGTGATATTTATCATGCTTAGGAAATGTCATTATGAAGTTACGACTTGCCGAGAATCACTTATTTGACGTCATATTGCTGCAAACTCAGCGTCCACTACAATTTTCCCAAGATTATTCCCTTGAGCTTGTGATTGCTAATCCTCAACAAGTAGCATTGGATGAGTATTTAAATCACGCCGTACACGTTGATTATGAGGATGGCATGTTCCATGGCGTAATAACGGGCTGGCAGCATCAGCGGGGTGTGGTAGCACAGCCGATTGAGCATGTTGAAGTTTCAAGTCCATTAGCGCTGTTAAGACAACAGAAACGAGAGCGTGTTTATCCAAAATGTAATTTGCAACGGTTAGTGACACAAGTATTAGCAACGGCCGGGGTTGAGGTACGGCTTGATTGGCATTGTCAGGCTTCATTTGAGCCAGAGTATTTTATTCAATATCAGCAAACGGATTTTGAATTTTTACAGGCGTGTTTATCATTGCGTGGGATTTATTGGTATATCGATCATCAAGCACCGAGTTTAATCGTCACAGATACTTGGCTAGAACAGCAGCGACATTACTTAGCTTATCGGCGGCAACACTATTTATTAGCAGATAAAAATACAGTAACGAATGTTGTAAAACAGCAGCAATTATTAGCGGAGAACGTGATGGTTGCTGATAGCAATTGGCTCCAGCCGGAGAAAACATTCACCGCAAAAGAGAAAAACAAAACTGACACAATCGGTTTTGGCATACAATACTGTTTTGCTGAGTTAGATTTATCGCAACATGCGGCTTCAGACATGGCTAGAATAAGGCAACAGAGTTTAGACTATCGACGAGAAATCATTAGCGCGACTACACAAAATTTATCGATACAATTAGGTGATCTAGTTGTTATTGAACAGCATCCATTTTCAGCATTTAATCAATCCTATCAAGTCATATCAATTAACCTGACCATTAATAATGAGCATGGACAGTATTACTCACCAAAAAGGAATGCTACCACGGGAGGTGAATTACAGTTAATTCCAACGACTTGTCAATATCGTCCTCCCATAGAACAGCCTCCACAGGTTCAATTTGTAGCAGCAACGATTATTGGTCATGAAGATGGGACACCTTGGTTAGATGAAAATGGTCGTTACCACATACACTATGATTTTGATCAATCTCAAGCAAAAACTATGATTGCAGACGTCCCTATCAACCAAGCCTATACCGGGCCTGATAGTGGTATTCACCTCCCCTTAGCAGCAAATACTAAGGTCGTTATCGGCGCCATCAATGGGCAGTTAACAAGGCCCGTCATCATCGGCGTCTTACCAAACAAGTTAGCGCCAGGCCCAGTTACAAACGATAATGCGAGTCAAAGTCTCATTAAGCCACACGCTAAGCAACAATTGCTCTTTGATGACAAACCACAACAGCAACAATTAAAAATAGAAAATGTTAATTTGGATCAAAGTATTATAATGAATAACACTAAAGGTAAAGCGCGCTTTACTATCGATGCAAAACAAGGCGGCATGCAGAATAAGATAAAACATAATATCCAACATATTGTCACAGGCAATCTAACATCAAAGATACAAACAGATCAACAAATAAGTGTAAAGGGAGATACTCAAATCACCGTAGAAAAAAACAATTTAAGTATAAAAACACAACAACAATTAAACGTAGAAACACACAAAGAATTAACAATGAGATCGCAAAATGGAAATATCAATCTAAAAAGCGACACAACAAAACTCAACTTAAATAATAATATACATATCTACAGTGATAACGGCACACTAACACTCTCTATAAACAATGGAAAATTAAACCTTAAAACCAAGGAGCTAACCACACAAGCAAAAAAAGGAAACATCACGTTAAAAACCCCAAAAGCCACCCTAACCCTCACTAAAAAAGGAACGGTCACCATCAACGCTCACACCCTAACCATTAAAGCCAAAAAATTTTCAACCAACGCCCAACAACTTCAGCATGGGACAACATAAAGTTATTCAACAGAATTATCGCTGTTGAACCAACACTCTCAAATGTTCAGCAAACTTCTTAGGCGATATTTCCCCAACAATTCTGTAGGGTTTGATTTCCTTGCCGTCTTTATCAAAAAATAAAATTGCCGGTGGTGCGATGACGCCGCTTTTTTTCATCAATACTTTATCCATTTTATCATTTGCGGTGACGTCTGCTTGTAGTATGAAAAAATGCTGCAACAATAGTTTTTGGACCTTAGGATCAACAAAGGTGGTTGCGTCCATTTCCTTACAGGCAATGCACCACTCAGCGTAAAAGTCTAGCATTGTTAATTTATTTTCGTTATTTGCAAGGTTTAATTCATGTTGTAAATCGGCCGGTGTTTTAATGCGAGTAAATAATTTGTGAGTAGGCACAATGCCATTGGCTTCTAGTGTGCGTAAGTCTTCTAATGGTCTAAAGGGATTGCTATTACCCATAGCAGCGCCAATCATCAGCATAATGCCATACACTAAAAAAATCAGGCTTAATCCCCGCCATAATAAAGCCCAACCGCGGTTACTATATTTTTTGCCATTAAATAAACCCATATAGACGGCACAAACGATCAAAAGCCCCGCCCATAACACCATGGTTACTGTACCGGGGAGGATGCGCGCTAACATCCAAATGGCGACGGCAAGTAATAACACGCCAAAAAATATTTTCACCACATCCATCCATGTGCCAGCTGTCGGCAGGAATTTCCCGCCAAAGGTGCCAATAATAAGTAGTGGAACACCCATACCCAGTGCCATGATAAACAACGCGCTTGCGCCAAGTGCGGCATTACCCGTGTTACCAATATAAATTAAAGCACCAATCAATGGCGCTGTGACGCACGGTGAAAGTATCAGCGTTGATAAGATTCCCATGATGACAACACCCCAGTATGAACCCTGTTTTTGGTGATTGGATAATGTCGTAATCCGTTGTTCAAATCGTGCAGGTAGTTTTATTTCATACAAACCAAATAACGACAATGCTAATACTACGAACACTAAACTAAACACGGTGATGACCCAAGGATTTTGCATTGCTGCTTGTACACTACTACCTGCAAGTCCTGTTATGACGCCAATAATGGCATAAGTGATGGCCATCCCTAACACATAAGTGAGAGATAAGAAAAATCCTTTTAAAGCGGTCATCTTTTCCCCGTGACCAATAATGATTCCAGATAAAATAGGAATCATCGGCAAAACACAAGGCGTTAAAGACAATAATAAGCCAAATCCAAAGAAACTAATGGCAATCAGCCACCAATCGTGCTCAGCTAATAGTTGACTGATTTTATCTTGTGACGAAATCAGTGTATCAGTGGCAGCATCTGGAAGCTCAGCATCTATACCTTGAATGGTTTTACCAACATCATTTTTTAAATGTAAAGTGACTTGCTTAGTCATTGGAGGGTAGCAAAAATTATCAAAAGAACAACCTTGAAAGCAAGCGAGTAACTCCAGTGTGTTAGCATGGGCACGCTGCAAAGGTAAATTAATACGAAGATTGCCATTATACACTTGATACTGCCCCAAAACTCGATCGCTTTTATCAATCCCGACAGGTTTTACGATGGGCCCTAAACTTACGCCATTGGATCCAAGTACTTTAAAACTTATACGATCTTTATAAAGATAATAACCCGGCGTAATTTGCCAGTGAGCCACAATGGTATTGGGACTTTTCAACTCAGCCGAAAATTGAAACGCTTTGTCAGCAGGGATGGGGATAGTATTGGCATTGGCGCTGCTCAGCAAGCTACTGAGCAATAAGAGAATGACGAATACTTTTTTCATAGCGATCACCGACCTCGTACTTGGTTAATATATTGGCAATCCCAAAGGTTTTAGGATATAATTGTCGTCCAAATTAATATAGGTGTTAAAATTAACATGTTTCAAGCAGCAAGACCCGTAAAATTGCCAAAAATGATGAAATATATCGCCATTCTCGTGCTTATTTTGGAAGTCGTGTTATTCATTGTGGCGGTCAGACTTCTAGGTGTATTAGCCACGATAGGCTTAATTCTCCTCACCACCTTTTTTGGTCTATGGATCTTAAAACAGCAAGGCATGTCCAATTTAATGCGCCAGCGCAATGTCCAGCAAAACATGAACCCCATGGATATCATCACGATGTCTGTTGGTATGATGGCGGGTACGTTACTTTTATGCCCAGGCTTTATTACGGATATCATAGGGCTATTGTTACTAATCCCATCCGTCAAACAAAAAGTCGCCGATTATTACGTCCGCAAAAGCATGAAAGGCTTCAACGCAGCAGGTCAAAGCCAATCATACCGGCAGCAAAAAAGTAGTAATGACTCGAAAATCATTGAAGGTGAATACTGGAAAGAAGACGATGATAAATAATCACCTACTACTACATACACAAATAATCTCGTAGATGAATACACCATTATTAAAACTATAAGAAGAAAGAACCAATCTTGCCATCATGTTGTCCCGGCAGAGGGGCTTTGTAAACCTTAAGCGACAGGACGTCGCTTCAGAGCCCCCAGGGATGGGTTTACGGCGTGTTTACAAAGCCCTTCTGCCGGGACAACATGATTGTCCTAATTAACGAGATTATTTATACACCTTCGCAATGGCAAAACCAAAGACATACTGTCGCATCGATAGTCTAATGAACTGATTAGGATCGAATTGGTTACGGCCTTCTGTAGAATGAATAGGTACATACTGCCCAAAGCCACTGAATTCCCAATTTTGATCATGACCGAAGATACGCGTAAAGCCTGCACTCATATGCGTTTCCACCACACCAGGAGCCAAGATATTAAAGATGGTTTGAGAGGATGGAATCGGTTGATGACCATGGCTTAAACCTAAACGCCAGGTCATGAGATCACTGCTCTTATACTGGACGCCAATTTTATAAACCCACATGCTTTGCCAACCAAAACCGGCGCCATTCTTATTACCTAAACACACGCTCATTAAGTTACAATTATTTTTTCTGTGGATACTTTTAATGGCATCAAAATCGATATAATCAGCCTGCAAGGTGGTGGTTACAGCATCGGAAAGATGTAAGGCTAAACCAACATTGCCAATAGGTTCAATATTAAAAAAGCCGTTATCAGCGAATAAGCCAGCATATTTATCAAATTTTTGCATATAGGACTCTGTTTGATAAGAGGCACCGATATCAAGTTGTTTTGTGACTTTGGCAAGAAAGCCAAGCTTGAAGGCATAACCAAAGGAGTAATCTGAATCATTGCCGGTTAATTTCCTTGGCTTGGTTGAAACGCCTGCAAAATTACCAAGCCCTTTAGCGGCAAAGGATTGCCCGGCAATGATAAGGCTACCCCCTAACGTAAAGCGAGGGCTAAAATTCCAGGCTAAGGCAAAATTACCGAACATTTGCGCTAAATCGACGCCCGTGTTACCAGCACCATAAACACCCTGACCAAGGCCATTAGAGACTTTCGTTTTCGTATCACTGTTCATACCGCCGAAACCATAAAGGGCAACACCATAAGCACCCTTACCCTCGGCAAAGTGGCGGTTAAAACCCAGACTAGGGATAAAAAAGTAATTACGTCGACTGTGATGTGTGCCAGGCGCGACTGCGAAACCAAAACCACTTGGCCTAGTGGCTTGATACCAGCGACGTGGTGAAAAGGACGTAATACCAAAATCAACACGATTGTCTAACCAACCGATACTGGCTGGATTTTCTGAGGTACTGATGGAATCTAGAGGTAAGGCGGTACTAGCACCTACGATACCTTGGTCCTTTACACTAAGACCCGCAGACACTTTACCATTGGTAGCAAACACAGCGATAGGCAAAGAGAAAAGTAGACAAAACAGCCCAAGCTTTATTTTATTATTCATAATTGGATATCCATATTAAAGTTTCCTTAAACAATCAATATATTACCTAAAGATTTTCCCCGACTCAATGGCAGCATGAGATATATTTGCTATACCTTTAATATGGATAATTATTAAACAAGAGATTAAAAGGTGGCTCAAAGATATGTTGATTGCAAGGGCCTTAACTGCCCGATGCCAATTGTGGAAATTGGGCGGGTGTTCCGCAAATTAGAGGTTGGAGAACAACTACAGGTAGAGGCAGATGATCCAGCTTTCAGAGCTGATGTTGAGGCTTGGGCGAGAAGAACAAAACAAAAAATTGTAAGTATTGAGGAAGATGGAACCATCATCGCCACTATTGAAAAAGTTTCAGAGTAATGTAATAAAAAATATGAGGCAAACCAATGAATACAGAAAATTTAGAATCCTTGCAAGCGAAAGTAAATGCTTTAGAGAAAAAAATGCAAGCTATGGAAAAAAAGCAAGAGCCGAATAGTTTATTTATCCTGATCACAACCAATGATTACGATAAAATCATGTCAGCATTACTCTTAGCCGTTGGTGCCGCATCCATGGGAATGAAGACAACCATGTATTTTACTTTTTGGGGCATTAACGCACTCAAAAAGAAAAATATTTACGCGGGAAAAGATTTCATGCAAAAAGCCATGACAATGATGATGCCAAAAAGATTGGAAAGAAATTCATTGTCTAAGTATGACATGCTAGGCATGGGTAAAATAGGCATGAAATATTTGATGAAGAAAAAAAATATTGCAACGGTCGAAGAATTAATGAAAACAGCATTAGATATGGATGTCAAAATTATTGCTTGTGAAATGACAATGAACTTGATGGGTATCACGCGTGAAGAATTAAATGAGAAATTACATTTTGCTGGCGTGAGTGAATGCTTAGATCATAGCTTCGAGTCTAGTGTAAGCTTTTTTATATAATAAGAGGTATGTTATGGCAGAGGAAGAAGATTTTGATATACAGATAATAATAGCATCTGGATATAAGAATTATGAAAAGGCAACCTTAGGTTTTGCTACAGCTTGTGCGTGTGCGACCTCTGGAGGAAAAGTTGTTGTGTTCTTATCAATGGAAGGTGCAGTATTTGCAGCTGAAAGTGAAACTAAAGTTGCTTTAATCCCAAATTTTGAAACCATAGAGAGATATACCGATATTTTGCTCGAGGCAGGTGCCAAAATAGAAGTTTGCTCTACCTGTGCCGAGAATTTTGTGCCGACCTTCGAGATGGTTGGCTCACAAAAAAAGATCAAGAAAGGGCTGGAATTTGCTGGCTTATCAACAGCAGCAATTCGAGCTTTGAAAATAAAAACAATGGTTTTTTAGAGGTTGGGATAGTTTATGTATGATTCATTTCTATCAGCAGTATTATTTTACGGCGCTTTTATCATTAGCATTATTCTATTGAGCATTGCTTGCTACCAATCACTCACACTATTTAAAAAAATAACCATGATTAAACTCAAAAAATATTGGTTCATTTTATCGGTGTTGATAGTTTTATTTTGCTGTGCTTATATTGCAGTTGTTGTTTTGGCGTATTTCAATCAAACAGACATGGTCTTGTCAATAGCGTGGTTTGTTTTCATGATGGGGGCCGCCTTTGTTCTTATTTGTGTAGGTGCTGGTGTGGTTAATTATGCAAGTTTCTTGTCTGCTAAAAAAAAGGTTGACGAGGAAATAGAACATGTGAGTGCAGCCAATAAAGAGCTGGAAGAAACTTCTAAAGCCGTAGCAGATGCCAATGTTAATATAGCAATGCTATATTCCGAGTTAGAAGAAACAAGAGATCAATTAACAGAAAAAGAACAATCCTTGAGAGAACAAAATGAGGGGCTTTATAATGTTAATAAATCCTTAGCAGATGCTAACGCTAACATGGCACAACTGTATGTAGAATTAGAAGAAGCAAAAAAAGAGTTACAAGATAAAAATAAGGCATTAGTAACAGCTAATAAGGACGTTAATACTTTAAATAATCTAGCTCAAGTGGTCAACTCCAGTCTGGTTTTTAACGAAGTAGCAGAAAGCTTTATGACACCAATCAACGATATATTTAAATTTAATGTAGTTACTTTACATATATTTGACAAAAAAACGGAACTTATTCACCAAGATAGAGCGTATGGATTAACGCTTCATCCTGATGAGATCAAGGCCATAAAAGAAATTACTATCAGCCTAGCGACGGATGAATCTTTAGTGGTTGATACCATTAAACGCGCCCAGCCAATCTATATTGAGGATCTAACGACGCTTACCTCAGGGTTGAGCAAAGTTGATGATGAATTACAACATTATATTAAATGGCAGTCCGTGGTTTATTTCCCCCTCATGGTGAGATCACAAGTGATAGGCTGTGCGGGCTTTTATAATTTGTCCGAAAAAATGTTATTAACAGAAGAAGATATTTTAAAGACACAGAAAAATCTAGTATTAGCATCAACGGCAATCAATAATGCAAAAATATATAGTGATTTACAAAAAGCAAAAATACAATTAGCGGAGACCGAAAAAATCAAGGCGCTCACATCGGTATTTAGAAAATTCGTGCCACAACAATTCTTGAAAAAAATCGCGAAGAAAGGTATTGAGCATATTGAGTTTGGTAATGCGGATTTAACTGAACTATCAATGTTGTTTGTTGATATCAGAAACTTTACTCACTTATCTGAAACCGTGTCAGAGCCAACTTTGTATAAGTACGTTAATGAGTACTTTAAATATATGTGTAGCTGTATCTATTCGTGTAATGGCTTCGTCGATAAGTTTATTGGTGACGGTATTCTTGCATTGTTTGATATCGATGAATCCTACGAACACAATGCAGCCACGAATGCAGTACTAGCAGCCATTAAAATGCAGCAAAGTTTAGTAGCATTTAATAAAAATCAAAGTGCCTCCATTCCTAACCCAACTGAAATGGGTATTGGCATACACTGCGGTGATGTTCTAATGGGTACGGTCGGCATGACTGAGCATTATGAGTCAACGGTTTTGGGCGAAAACGTTAATATTGCTGCGAGAATTGAACAGTTAACAAAGGTTGTAGGCACAGATATTATTATTAGTGAAGCAACATTAAGCAAAATAGACCCTGCTATAAATTTCAAATATCGCCCACTGGGTTTTGTCACCGTAAAAGGGATTAATGTACCTATTAGTATTTTCGAAGTTTATGAGCATAATTCTGAAAAAGTGCAAAAACAAAAAGATGCGACTAATTCAGCATTAGAAGAAGCATTTCATGAATTAAAAGATAAAAACTATCAGGTCGGTTTGCAGTTATTAAAACAAATTCATGCAACCTACCCAGAAGATTTAATTGTGAAGCGAATTTATACCTATAACTTAAAAATGTATGAGAAAAGTTAATGTTTACTGAAGACAGAGCCTTATAATAGTATATATCTGCATTTTTTACGATAAAAGCCGGTATATTTGCTATCCTCATAGTAATACACATTTTAGGAGTAAAGAGGCCCGTATGTCGGAAACCTATCTTGACTGTAAAGGTTTAAATTGTCCAATGCCTATTGTGGAAATAGGCCGGGCTTTTCGTGGCCTAGAAATGGGTGACTGTTTGCGAGTTGAAGCCGATGCTCCTGCTTTTTTAATTGATGTAGAAGCCTGGGTGAGAAAAATGAAGCAAAAAATTGTAAGTGTAGAAAAGGGTCCAACCACTGTTGTTATTATCGAAAAAATATCATAGTAAACAAAATCCGGAGGCGTAAATGTCTAATCATGAAATAGAGTTACTAAAAAAAGAGATAAACCAGTTAAAACAAAAAGTAGAAATACTAGAGGATAATCAAGATGACAATAGCGTCGTATTGATTTTAGCAACAAACGATTATGACAAGGCGATGTCTGCGATGACACTAGCAACAGGTGCTGCTGCAATGGGAATGAAAGTGACCGTCTTTTTTACTTTTTGGGGAATTAATCTTTTAAAAAAAGAAAATAGGTATAAGAATAAAAACCTGGTGCAAAAAGGCATGACGATGATGATGCCAGAAAAGGTGGAACGTAATCCATTATCAAAATTTCAAATGCTGGGCATGGGTAAATTAGGAATGAAATATTTAATGCGGAAAAAAGACATTTGCACCCTAGCAGATTTAATGCAATTGTCTCAAGAGTTGGAGGTTGCTTTTTTTGCTTGCGAAATGACGATGAACCTGATGGGAATTAGCCGCGAAGAACTTATTGAAAATTTGACTTACTGTGGCGCAGCCGAATGTTTAGATAATGCCAGTAAAGCCAGTATTAGTTATTTTATATAACACAGGAGTCAAGGGTGAGTGGTAGTAATGACTATGACTTACAAATTGTCATTACGGCGGGCAGGAATGACATTGAAAAAGCCACGCTGGGTTTTGCTTTTGCCTGTGCTACTTCTGGCGCAAACATTGTGGTTTATTTAAGCATGAGAGCCGCTGAGTTTGCTGTGGATGCTGAGCTGGAAATTGATACAATTCCTAACTTTAAAACCATTGGTAGTTATCTTGACACCTTAATCGAACAAGGCGCGACTATCGAAGCTTGCCACACCTGTACCGAAAATTATGGTCCCAAAGCCGAGCGCACAAATAATATGAAGCACCTTAAGTCTGGCATCAGTTACGCTGGCATATCATCCACAGCCATCCGTGCACTGCAAACGCCTACCATCGTATTTTAGAAAGCTCCCCTTGAAATTCTTTTTTTTGACCTTATATACCCATTACAGATGAAAATGCGGAATTAAGGCGACTTGATTTTTATTCCCTTTGGACGTTCGAAGTGCAGGTAATAGCTATTCTATTGGCAAATTTCGAACGTTCAAAGGGGGCAAAAAGCAATAGCATTCATTTCGTATTTTCATCTGTGATGGGTATATGCTCCTTGTACGGACCATTGATCATAATCCCAGGTCAAAAAATGCTTGACACTTATGTCAGCATCATTATCATTAGCACTCTATTTGAGAGAGTGCTAAAAATAGTGTTTTATTTTTAGACAATTTTATTAACTTTGGAGGAGAGTAGAGCCCATGAGTATTCGTCCCTTACGTGATCGTATTGTGGTTCGTCGCCAAGATGAACGCAAAAGTTCTGGTGGCATTGTAATTCCTGATACTGCCAGTGAAAAACCAATGATGGGAATTATCGTTGCCGTTGGCCCAGGTAAAGCCCTAGATAATGGCTCAGTATTAGAGCCCGCTTTAAAGCAAGACGATAAAGTACTATTCGGCAAATATGCTGGTACTGAAATCGAAGTCAATGGTGAACAATTAGTTGTAATGCGTGAAGACGACATTATGGCAATTGTTGAGTAAAGTTTTCCAGATTAAAGAGTAGGAGAAGTAAATGGCTGCTAAAGATATTTTATATAGTGAAGATGCTCGCCAGGCGATTGCCATAGGTGTTCATAAGCTGGCAAATGCAGTACAAGTCACCTTAGGTCCAAGAGGCCGAGTCGTGGCAATCGAGCGCAAATTCGGTGCGCCAACAGTGACCAAAGACGGTGTTACCGTTGCGAAAGAAATAGAATTGGCGGATCCATTCGAAAATATGGGTGCGCAAATGGTGAAAGAAGTATCCTCACAAACCTCTGATGTGGCGGGTGATGGTACGACGACTGCGACTGTATTAGCACGCGCACTCTATACCGAAGGATTGAAAGGTGTGGCTGCTGGTCGTAACCCAATGGATCTTAAGCGCGGTATTGATTTCTGCGTGAATGCTGCAGTAGAAGAGTTGAAAAAACTGTCTCAAGAGTGCAGTAGCAAAGAACAAATTAAAAATGTTGGTACTGTCTCTGCAAATAATGATGCAGAAATCGGTGAAGCCATTGCTGAAGCAATGGAAAAAGTCGGTAAAGAAGGCGTTATTACGGTCGAGGAAGGCCAGTCTTTCCACATTGAATTAGATGTGGTTGAAGGTATGCAATTCGATCGTGGTTATATTTCACCATATTTCGTCAACAACCAACAAAACATGAGTGTTGAATTAGAAAGTCCTTTCATCTTGTTAGTGGACAAGAAAATCAGCAATATTCGTGACATGTTGCCTGTTCTTGAAAACGTTGCTAAATCTGGCAAACCTTTATAGATCATCGCTGAAGATGTTGAAGGTGAAGCGTTAGCAACACTTGTTGTGAACAACATTCGCGGTATTGTGAAAGTTGCTGCGGTTAAAGCACCTGGCTTTGGTGATCGCCGTAAAGCGATGATGGAAGATCTTGCTATGTTAACTGGCGGTGCTGTAATTTCTGAAGAAATAGGTCGAACGCTAGAGTCTGCTACGTTAGAAGATTTAGGTACTGCGAAGAAAGTCATTATCACTAAAGATGACACCACTATCGTTGATGGTGCTGGCACTGATGGTGATATCAAAGCTAGAATCGACCAAATTCGCGCTCAGATTGAAAGCGCGTCTTCTGATTACGATCGTGAAAAACTTCAGGAACGTGTTGCTAAATTATCCGGCGGTGTTGCTGTGATTAAAGTGGGTGCTGCGACTGAAGTTGAAATGAAAGAAAAGAAAGCGCGAGTTGAAGATGCTTTGCACGCAACCCGTGCCGCGGTTGAAGAAGGCATTGTTGCTGGTGGTGGTGTTGCACTTGTACGTGCTATGCAAGCATTGAATAAACTCAAGGGTGCCAATGATGATCAGCAAGTGGGTATTGATATTGCTCGTCGAGCCATGTCTTCACCGTTGCGTCAAATTGTTGCCAATGCTGGTCAAGAGCCATCCGTGATTCTTGATAAAGTGATTAACGAAAAAGGTAACGTTGGCTTCAACGCTTCAAGCGAAGAATTTGGCGATTTAGTCTCCATGGGTATTCTTGACCCAACGAAAGTAACGCGTACTGCATTGCAAAATGCTGCTTCCGTTGCTGGCTTATTGCTCACCACAGAATGCATGATCACCGAAACTCCTTCTGAGGATACTGGTGCTGCAGACATGGGCGGCATGGGCGGTATGGGTGGAATGGGCGGCATGGGTGGCATGATGTAATCCATCCCTCATTTCCCAAAAGCACAATTCGCTTTTTGATGAGAACCCCGCCAAATGGCGGGGTTTTTATTTAAGCAGCATTTCTAGGATAAAACCTTTTGCGTCTTCCAGGAATTTTTGGAACAATGGTTCTTAATTAAAGATGAGAAGAGTTTAGGGTTTGGCGTGATCGATAATGAAGGTTTTAGAGCGAATGTTGGTATAATTTTAGTAAATCGGAAAGGTAGGGTATTCTTAGGTAAGCGGGTTAGTCAAGATGCTTGGCAATTTCCTCAAGGTGGTATTCAGGATAATGAGACGCCAGAAGCGGCGCTTTACCGGGAGTTGACAGAGGAAGTTGGTTTAACTAAAGACGATATTTCCATCATGGCAGTGACCAATGATTGGCTGCGTTATACGTTACCAGAGCAATTCATTCGCCATCATAGTAAGCCGCTTTGCATTGGGCAAAAGCAAAAATGGTATTTGTTGCGTATGCAAGCGCCCGATGCCCGTATTAAGCTCGATGCTTGTAAAAAGCCAGAGTTTGACCATTGGCGCTGGGTAGGTTATTGGCATCCTCTAAAAAAGGTCATTTATTTCAAACGAGAGGTTTATCTACAGGTGCTAAGAGAATTTGCACCGATCATAAAGAAAGGAAAAGTATTTTAATAATGCTGACGCAATTACGCAGAATCGTTCAAGACGTTAATAGCGCTGCCAACTTAAATGAGGCGCTGTGCTTAGTCACGCAACAAGTAAAAGAAGCGATTAATACCCAATCCTCCAGTATTTATTTAGTGGATAATCATCGAGCCGAATATGTTTTGATGGCAGCCGATGGTTTAAATCCTGATGCCGTAGGGACGGTGCGCCTCAAAATGAGCCAAGGCTTGGTGGGCCTCGTAGGCCAACGCGAAGAACCAATCAATATTGAAAATTCACAAATCCATCCCAATTTTTTCCCAGAGCCCAGAGTCAAAGAAGAGAATTACAAAGCGTTTCTTGGCGTGCCAATTATCCATCGTCGCAATATACAAGGCGTGTTCGTGGTGCAAGAAGAGCAAGAGCGGCGTTATGACGAGGAAGAAGAAGCCTTTTTAGTGACACTGTGCGCGCAATTATCCGGCGTCATTGCTCATGCTAAAGCAACCGGTATTGTCGAAGGGATTACCGCAATCACTGAAAAAGTGGCTGCGAAAGATATTGCTACCTTCGCTGGGATCCCCAGTGCCTCCGGGGTGGGGATGGGGCAAGCGGTTGTAATTTATCCCCAAGCAGACTTAGACGCCGTGCCTGATAGAAAGGCGGATAACATCGCGGCAGAAAAAAGTTTATTTAATGAAGCTTTGCAAGCTACTCGTGAAGATATTAAAGCCTTAGCCGAGCGTTTACGCCAAACCTTGCCGGAAGATGAATTATCCTTATTCGATGTTTATTTAAAAATCCTCGACAATAATAATCTTGGTTTTGAAGTCATGGCAGAAATTGATAATGGTCATTGGGCGCAGGGTGCGCTTCGCATGGTGATTGAGCGGCATGCACAACATTTTGCGGCGATGGAAGATGATTATTTACGCGAACGGATTACTGATGTCAAAGATTTAGGACGCAGAGTGTTGGCCTATTTACAACAAAACCAGCAAGCTAATATTACTTATGCCGAAAACACCATTTTAGTGGGTGATGATATTTCTGCGGCGCATTTAGCGGAAGTTCCCGAAGGTTATTTATCGGGGATTATTTCGGGCAAAGGATCGAGTAATTCCCATGTGGCTATTTTAGCGCGCGCCTTAGGAATTCCGACAGTGATGGGGGTGCAAGACTTATCATTGACAAAGGTAGAAGATCAACACATCATTGTCGATGGTTATTATGGCCACATCTATGTTAACCCCACGAAACAATTACAACGTGAGTTTTCTAAGTTAGCGCGTGAAGAGCAAGAGTTAGATGCAGACTTACAAGAATTGCGAGATAAACCGGCCCAGACCACAGATGAATATGGTATCGATTTGTATGTCAATATGGGGTTGGCTATTGATGCAAGCTTAGCAATGAGTGTTGGAGCGGGTGGTGTTGGTTTGTATCGTTCAGAAGTGTCTTTCATGGCGCGCGACAGGTTTCCAACGGAAGCCGAGCAGTATGTTATCTATCGCCAATTATTAGCAGCCTTTAGTCCGCGCCCAGTGGCGATTCGGACTTTAGATATCGGAGGCGATAAAATCTTACCTTATTTTCCGATGGATGAAGATAACCCTTATCTTGGTTGGCGTGGCATACGCGTGACACTCGATCATCCGGACTTATTTTTAGTGCAAATTCGCGCAATGTTAAGAGCCAGTGAAGGCTTTAATAATCTTGGGGTACTCTTTCCGATGATTTCTAGCATTAGTGAATTAGAAGAAGCACAACATTTATTGCAACGCGCATACCACGAAGTTGTAGATGAAGGCGCGAATATCGAAAAACCTAAAGTTGGGATTATGTTAGAAGTGCCTTCGGCTGTATGGCAAGCTCAAGCGATTGCGCAGCGTGTAGATTTTGTGTCGGTGGGTAGCAATGATTTAACCCAATATATATTAGCGGTGGATAGAAATAATGCTAGAGTGTCAGAGTTATATGATAGTTTGCACCCGGCCGTCTTACATGCATTGCAACATGCCGTTGATAGTATCCATAAAGAAAATAAATGCATTAGTATTTGTGGGGAAATGGCTAGCGACCCAGTGGCGGTCGTATTATTGTTAGCGATGGGTTTTGATAGTTTGAGTATTAACTCTTCGAGTTTGTTAAGAGTTAAGTGGGTCATTCGTCAATTTAGCATGAAACACGCGAAAGAATTGTTAGAAGAAGTGATGACCTATGATAACCCAGCTTCTATTCGTTTTCGCCTAGAGCAAGCATTAGATGAAGCAGGTCTTGGTGGCTTGATTCGTGCTGGTAAACGCTAACGTTGAAGAGGTATTAATGCACGAACTTTTATTTTTTATTATTGGTGGTTGTTTCGCTGGTTTTCTAGCGGGGCTGTTAGGTATTGGCGGTGGCTTAGTGGTGGTGCCCTTTCTTGCGTTCTTTTTACCAAAGTATGGGATCCCTGAAGAGAGTGTGATGCATGTAGCCGTTGCAACGTCTTTGACGTTAATCGTCGCAACCTCGGCATCCTCCGTATATGCACACTATCGACGCGGTGGGATTGAATGGAAAGTTATTAAACGGCTATTACCCGGTATTATTCTCGGTGCATTCATTGGTGCCATGATTGCTGATTTCTTAGATAGTCGTTATTTGCGAATAATTTTTGGCTTGTTTGTGTGGTACATGTCCTATAATATTGGTTTGCAAAAAAGTCCTAAACAAGGCGAGCGAAACATTCCTAAACCATGGATATTAAGAGTTCATGGAACGTTTATCTCAACCTTTTGTACCATGTTGGGTACTGGTGGTGGTAGTTTATTCGTTCCTTATTTTGCGCATTATGGGGTGCCGATGCGTAAAGCCGTTGCTACCTCAGCAGCCTGTGGTTTACCGTTGGCGATTGCCGGGGTCACAGCATTAATTCTAGCGGGTGCCAATGAAGTACACTTGCCACCTGGCGCTATTGGTTATGTGTATCTGCCAGCCTTTGCGGCAATGGTGTTGCCAAGTGTTTTGTTAGCGCCTTTTGGTGCGAAGATGGCACATACCATTCCTGTGGTTATACTGCGGCGTATTTTTGCGGTGTTTTTGTTATTGGTTGGGCTGGATATGCTGTGGAAAGCGATCATTGATTTTATTAATTTTATTTAAAAATTGAGTTTTGATTGCCGCCTCTTTCTAGGCGTGGGCTTCCCTCCCAATGGCTCGTCGGCCTCCGGCCTCCTGCGCTTGATTTGGAAGGGAAGCCCACGCCTAGAAAGAGGCTAGAAAGTGCAATTTTCTTTATGCTTGCTTTAGACGTTTTTGAGAAGAGAAATTATGTTGACTTATCCTGTGATTAATCCTGTGGCTTTGCAGCTTGGGCCTGTGAGTGTCCATTGGTATGGACTGATGTATTTGATTGGCTTTTTGGGGGCTTGGATCTTGTTAGCGTATCGGGCGCGTAAGCCTGGTAGTGGTTGGACTACGGCCCAAGTTGGGGATTTAATATTTTATGGCGCGCTGGGTGTGATCATTGGTGGGCGTGTTGGCTATATGTTGTTTTATGACTTACCTAGTTTTATGGCTAATCCTTTGGTGATTTTTAAAGTGTGGCAAGGGGGCATGTCTTTTCACGGTGGCTTGATTGGTGTGGTGTTGGCGATTTGGATTTATGGTTGGCGTTATAAAAAATCTTTTGTGAACGTGGGTGATTTTATTGCGCCAGTGGCACCGCTTGGTTTAGCTGCGGGGCGTATTGGTAATTTTATTAATGGTGAACTGTGGGGGAAAGCCACAACGGTGCCTTGGGGTATGGTCTTCCCAACCGGTGGGCCAGAACCACGTCATCCTTCGCAGCTTTATGAGTTTGGTCTTGAGGGTGTTGTTTTGTTTGTGATTCTTTGGGTCTTTTCCAGGAAGCCAAGGCCACCGATGGCTGTCGGTGGGTTATTCCTGTTACTTTATGGCAGTTTTAGATTTTTTTGTGAATTCTTCCGTCAGCCCGATCCGCAGTTAGGGTATCTTGCCTTTGGCTGGCTGTCCATGGGACAATTATTATCAATTCCTATGATTATTATCGGAATCATTTTATTATTGGTGGCATACCGACACAATAACAGGAGATTAAACCATGAAACAGTATCTTGATTACTTACGGCACGTTAGTGAAAACGGTGTTGAGAAAAAGGATCGTACGGGTATTGGTATTACTTCAACCTTTGGTTATCAAATGCGTTTCAGTCTTGCAAAAGGGTTCCCATTAGTCACTACCAAGAAGATCCATCTTAAAAGTATCATTTACGAATTGTTATGGTTTTTGAAAGGCGATACCAATGTAAAATATTTGCAAGATAATGGTGTTAGAATTTGGAATGAGTGGGCCGGTGAAGATGGCGAGCTGGGTCCCGTGTATGGAAAGCAGTGGCGCTCATGGCCGACACCTAATGGCGTTTACATCGATCAAATTGCACAAGTGATGCAGCAAATCAAAACAAATGCTAACTCTAGGCGTTTGATCGTGAGTGCCTGGAACGTGGGTAGCTTAGAAGAAATGGCATTACCTCCTTGCCATATGTTATTCCAATTTTATGTAGCTAATGGTCGTTTATCCTGTCAATTGTACCAGCGATCTGCAGATTCATTTTTAGGCGTGCCATTTAATATTGCCTCGTATGCACTTCTAACCCACATGATGGCTAAACAATGTGGCTTAGATGTTGGTGAGTTCATATGGACCGGAGGCGATTGCCATATTTATGATAATCACAAAGAACAAGTCGAGTTACAATTATCACGCGAACCTTATGACTTACCACAATTAGTCATCCACAAAAAACCAGAAAAAATCGAAGACTACGAATTCGAAGATGTCGAAATCGTCGGCTATCAATGCCACCCAACGATTAAAGGCACGGTTGCCGTTTAAATTAGGGACGATTATGACTGTCTGGCAATGTGTAGACCTTTCAGCAAAATTAAGGCTTCATTTAGCTGGTAATCTTTCACAGCCAAGGGTTGTTTGCCTTTTTTAGTATTTTTCTTATTGCTTGTAGTGTTAGTGCTTACATTTTTTTGTCCATTACCATTTTCAAGGTGGTTGCCTAAATCAGCTTCTTTCAAAATTGCAATATCAAAACTACCCTTCGCCATTTTCACATCCATGGGCTCAACAAATACATCTGGCTTGATGCCTTTCGCTTGTATGGAGCGGCCTTTAGGTGTGTAATACAACGCTGTTGTTAATTTAACACCACGAGTTTTATCTAAGGGTAAGACTGTTTGTACAGAACCTTTACCAAAGGTTGGTGTACCCATGAGAATAGCGCGATGGTGATCTTGCAACGCGCCAGCAACGATTTCAGAACCTGAAGCAGAGCCTTCGTTGATTAACACAACAATAGGAATACCTTTTAGCGCATCACCAGGGTTTGCTTCAGCGGCAAATTGCGCGCCACGAATACGGCCTTTGGTATAAACAATGAGTTTATTCTTTTTTAGTGTACTGCTATCAATAAAGGTATCAGACACAGAAATGGCTGAATCTAATAAACCACCCGGATTATTTCTCAAGTCAAGGACAATACCTTTTAAAGGCGTCGATGATGCTTTGTTTAATTTATCGATGGCTTGTATTACATTTTTTGCGGTGGGTGATTGGAAATGGCTAATACGAATATAACCGTAGCCAGGTTCTAATATGTGGCTTTTTACACTTTTTATTTTGATAATGTCACGAATTAAATCAAAATTAAGCGGTTGCTTTTCAGATTTACGATAAATCGTTAAATTAATTTTTGTGCCTTTTTTACCGCGCATTTCTTTCACCGCTTCCGTTAGGCTCATGCCTTTGACGGGTTTATTATTGATACGGATGATTAAGTCAGCGGGTTTAATACCAGCATTATATGCAGGGGTATCATCAATCGGACTGACCACACGAATGTAATCATCTTCCATGGTGACTTCAATGCCAAGGCCACCAAACTCGCCGGACGTTTGTGATTTCAAATCAGCAAATTCATTGACGTCTAAATAACTGGAGTGTGGATCCAAGCCTTGTAGCATACCGCGGATGGCATCATCAAATAATTTAGAATTCTCCACATCTTCAACGTAAAACTTTTTGATTTGACCGATGGCCGTGCTAAAGCGTTGAACGTCTTCGGGGGAAAGTCTGTCAGATTTTTTACTAATCGCTTTGGGTGGAGTAGTGCTTTCGACTGCATAACTCACTGTGCTGATCATAAAAACAACTGCAATCAATGCTGATAATAGTACTCGTCTCATTTATGCCTCCTGGCCGGTAATTTTTCATTATGTTTGCAACAATCAAGCCAACCATTGCGATTTTATTTTATTTGTACACCAATACCTTGGGTTCAAAGCCTGCCCATTGAACCGTACTTCAAAGTATAGTCCGGATCGGCTAAATCCGCCGCTATTTCCCACTTTTGCGAGTAAATCACCGGCATTTACCCGATCATTTACCTTGCGATAGAGGCTTTGATTGTGTCCATAGAGGCTCATATACCCATTGCCATGATCGACGATGATAAGCAAACCATAACCTTTTAACCAACCTGAAAATACCACCCTGCCGGGGTAAATAGCGTAAATATCTTGTCCTTGGGGGGCAGAAATAAGTACACCTGTATAGGTTAAGCGAGTATTTTCGATATTAGTCCCAAAGTTCTGGGTGACTTTGCCCTTGGTGGGCCAGGGGAATTGACCTTTTAATTGAGCAAAGGCCAAAGGAGGAGGCGTGACGGGGTTACGTTGTTCTTGCTGTTGTAATTGTTGAATGATGTTTAGCAAGGCTTGTTTATTTCGTTGTAAGCGCTGCAATTGAGTGGCTTTGTTACTTATTTCTTGCTGAATATTAGCGAGAATCGTATCGCGATTTTCACTGCGTTGTTTTAATTGATCGATTTTATTTTCTTTCTTGTTGGCCATGGTTTGCAATTTTTTCGTTTCATGTTTTATGCGTGCCTCATTGCGTAACAGCTGTTTGACTAAGCGATGATAATCTTTTATCAATTGGGTTCTGGAATGATGCAAGTATTGGTAGTACACCAAGTTGCGCCCCATGGTGGATGGATTTTTTTGATTGAGCACCATTTTTAAATAATCTTGCTGGCCATTGACATAGTGATTGACTAACTGTGCAGACAATAAGCGTTGCTGTTCTTTTAAGGATTGCTCTAAGTGTCGTTGCTGTTGCTGTAATTGCGAGAGTGATTTACTTTGTACCGCGATATTATTATTTAATTCATCGAGGGATTGATGTAAACGGCCAATGATTTCTTCAGAATTTCTCAATTCATTTTCTAATAGGGAATAGCGGCTTCTATCGCGGTCGAGCTTTTGTTGCAATAAAGAAATTTCTTGATCAAGGTTACGTAGTTTAGTTTGTTCTTGATAAACGGAATCTGCCTGTGTACCAAAGCTCAGTATTAAAGTAAAAAATGTAAGGCTGTAAAGAATAAATTTTTTCATTTTAATTGTAGCAATGGCTTTCCTGTCATTTCTTTAGGGATCGCAATGCCCATTAATGCGAGTAAGGTCGGTGCGATATCTGATAACTTTCCCTGTCGTTCACTAAACGTGGCTTCACGACCAAAATAACATAATGGTACAGGTTCGCATGTGTGAGCCGTATGAGCTTGATTGGTTTTTTCATCAAACATAAATTCAGCATTACCGTGATCAGCAGTGACGAGCATTTCTCCCTTCACGCTACCTAAGGCCTGCATTAACCGGCCAAGACATTGGTCAATGGTTTCAATGGCTTTAACGGTTGCTTCAAAGTCACCGGTGTGTCCCACCATATCAGGGTTAGCAAAGTTGCAAATAATGACATCATAATGCTGGCCATTGATTACTTCGACTAGTTTATCTGTGACTTTTTTGGCGCTCATTTGTGGCTGTAAATCGTAGGTGGCCACCTTAGGAGATGGAATTAACACTCGGCCTTCTCCGGCAAACTCTTCTTCAATACCGCCATTAAAAAAGAATGTCACATGGGCATATTTTTCCGTTTCCGCAATGCGCAATTGTTTTAATTTTTGTTCGGCAATCACTTGCCCTAAGGTGTTATTCAAGCTTTGTGGTGTATAAGCTACACTGGCAGGGATATCCTGGGCATATTGCGTTAAGCTGACAAAGTCAGCTAATTGCGGATGCTTTTCTCGTTCGAAGCCAGAAAAGTCTGGTAAGGTAAAGGCATAAGATAATTCCCGAGCACGATCAGCCCTAAAATTCATGAAGATAACAACGTCATTATCATCAATGGTAACAGCGTGCTCGTCATCGCGATGAATACTAGTGGCTTTGACAAACTCATCAGTTTCACCATCATGATAAGCGGCATCTAATCCAGCTTCAGCGGTTTTCGCGTGACGGTGGGCTTTACCGGTTGTTAATAAATCATAAGCTGCTTGCACCCGCTCCCAACGTTTGTCTCTATCCATGGCGTAGTAACGCCCAACAATCGAAGCAATTCTGCCAAGTTGTAACTGACGACAATGATCATCAATGGCGAGCAAAGAAGCTGTGGCACTTTTTGGCGGTGTATCACGTCCATCCAAAATCGCATGCATAAATACATCAGATACTTGTTGCTCTGCGCAAACTTCTAATAAGGCATGAATATGTTCTTCATGACTATGCACACCACCTGGCGACAATAAACCAAGAATGTGTAATTTGGACTGATGTTGTTTTGCTTGCTGTATGGCGTTTAGCAATACGGGATTATCAAAAAATTCTTTATTTTCGATAGCTTCCGTTACCCGTGTATAATCTTGATAAACAATGCGCCCCGCGCCAATATTCAAATGCCCCACTTCAGAATTACCCATTTGCTTATCTGGCAGGCCAACATAGTGGCCAGAGCCTTCAATCAAGGTGTGGGGATGCTCTTGCCATAACTTGTCCCAATGGGGCGTATTAGCTGCCGCAATAGCATTATATTGAGTCTCTTCACGATAACCCCAGCCATCGAGGATTAATAATAAAAAAGGTTTAGGTTTCGTCATTGTTTATCCTATTTTTAGTGATGTAATAATACCATCATTAGAAAGCGCCATTAAAGTCTATTTGCCGCCAGGCTTCATATAAAATTACGGCAACTGAGTTGGAGAGGTTTAAGCTACGGCTATTAGCCATCATGGGAATGCGGATAATATGTTCACTGGGGATGTTAGTGAGGATGCTTTGTGGTAAGCCACGAGTTTCTGGACCAAAAAGGAAGGTGTCATTGTCCTGATACCGGGGGCTGGCGTGGGCTTTAGTGCCTTTGGTAGAGCAGGCAAAAATACGAGCCGGTTTAATCGTATCAAGAAAACTCGGATAATCATCATGCTCCGTCACATGGGTTAATTCCCGATAATCCAGGCCCGCCCGCCTAACGCGCTTTTCATCCAGGGTAAATCCCAAGGGCTTAATCAAATGTAAATGGCAGCCACTATTGGCGCATAAGCGAATGATATTACCTGTATTAGGCGGTATTTCCGGCTCGAATAAGACGACATTAAACATAGTTTCCTCACTTTTGCGCGATTTTATACTAAATAGCGCCGAATAACATTTCCTTAAACTTTGTGGATTAGTCTCTGTTCATCTGTAATGGGTATAGTAGCGAGGAGAGTAGTCCTTATGGTGAGATACCTAGCAGTTTTGCCGCTGGCTATCTTCAACCCTAAGCTCCCAGCAGATCAATGTTTCATGTAATGCTTTGTTTTTAAAAGATAAATTCTTTAGCATGTAAACGCTAGCTGCGCAACTTTTGTGATCCGGTGAGATATTTTAGGAGATGGTGAGATTGGTGAGATATCTTGATTGTTGGTTAGATTGGTGAGATATTTTGACTATACTGTTAAGTAAAGGAATTAGGTTTTGCGATGACTGAAACAATCTTTGGTGTTTTCCAGGATTAGTTGATATTAATATCCTGGGTGATGGCACAACCTATCTACGCAACCCCACAATAGCCCGCTTAGCTTACCAAATGCGATTGATTGAGACTCGTGGCACAGGGGTTAAATTAATTTATGAAAGCTGTAAAAAAGCAGGCATCAAAAAACCAGAATATCATGAAGAAGGTGATTTTGTTAAAGTAATTTTTTACTTTGAAAAGGACTTTGAGCAGTATGAAGATGAAGTAGAAGGTATTCTTGCATTCATGAAGACGCGCCCTAGTATTTCTGCACAAGAGTTAGCTGATTATTTATCCGTATCTCGAAATACCGCCATAAGAAAATTAAATCAACTGGGCGAAAAGGGAATGGTTAAAAAGATAGGCAAAGGCCCTGCAGTTAGATATATGATCGGCTACTAATAGGTCAAAAAGTTAATTCGATTCTTCAAAAGGGGTTCAAAAAATGGTGGCATGGGACCTTCAAGAAGAACGTAAGTGCTACAAATCTTCCCAAGTATCTAAATTGTCTTCCTCAACCACGGTGCCATCTTTTTCTTTTTTGGTGGCATGTTTTTTGCCGATCAAGCTTTTTCGATTGATTAAGCTGTCACGTTTTTGCAAGTAAGCATCGCGCATGAAGACGTAGGGATCGAGGCTTGCGCGTTCAGCGACGTTTTCATTCGCGAGTAAGGTTGCGCGGAAATTTAATAAGTCTAAGGCAAATAAACCGATGCTTAATGAGGGCGGTCTGATGGCTGGCCAGA
Organism: Gammaproteobacteria bacterium; assembly: GCA_021773295.1. Lineage (GTDB taxonomy): Bacteria > Pseudomonadota > Gammaproteobacteria > UBA1113 > UBA1113 > JAJFKI01. The sequence goes on from JAJFKI010000095.1 coordinate 65,140, forward strand.
GACTAAGGTAAGCAATATTAATGGGCCAAGCCGCAGCATCACGGAAGGTGCTAGGGCCTAAGAAGGGAATAACTAAATAGGGTGCATCTTTGAAACCCCAGCGAGCGAAGGTGACGCCTAAGTCAGTGTAGTATCTATCTATACCCATAGCACTGGCCGTATCAAACAAGCCACCAATACCAGCCGTGGTGTTAATCAAGAAACGCCAGCTGCTGAGAAATGCTCTAGGAAAGTCCAGTTGTAAAATAAAATTTAACGTGGTGGGCACTTCTGCCATGTTATTAAAGAAATTGCTGACGCCTTTGCGTGCGGGTGATGGTAATTTGTTATAGACGCGAGATGCCGGTTTATAAATAACTTGATCGACTTTTTCATTGAATTTAAACGCATTGCGATTGAAGTGTTCCATGGGATCATTCGGATAAGGTTTCTTGGCGCAGGCACAAAGGCAGATGACGGCCATTAATGAGAGTAGCATCGCACGGTGGAACAGTGTTTTCATAAATCCCTTGTTAGTCAGTGGAGCCCCTAGCGGAACAGATTTTTAAATTCATTACTACAGTGAATGATAGCATCAATTAGGGCTGGATCTGTAGTGGCATGGCCCGCATCCCTGACAATATTCAATTGAGCATTGCCCCATGCATTACTCAAATCCCAAGCAGCTGCTAAAGGATACAGCATATTGTAACGACCATGAATAAGAATGGCTGGAACTCTGGCTAATTTTTTAGCGTTATTTAAAATAATATTATCTTCTAGGAAATAATCATTCATTAAATAATGACATTTAATTTTTGCCAGAATTTTGGCATAAAAGGGATCGGTAAATTCTTCGACTAGTTTTTGTTGGGGTTCCAAACTGGCACAGCGTGCTTCCCATGTGGCCCAGGCTTTATCAGCAGCACGACGCTGTAAGTCATCTTCACCCGTTAGGATTTTGAAAAAGCTTTCTGCAATATTATTTAAATCCAAGCCTGCAATGGGGTGAATAAATTTTTGCCATTCATCGGGGAATATTTGCTGAGTACCTTTGCTGTATAACCAATTGATATCTTGTTTACGTGCTAAAAAAATGCTCCACAATAACAATCCCGACACATGCTCACTGTATTCTTCGGCATACAATAAGGCTAATGTGCTTCCCCAGCCACCACCCGTGATGAGCCATTTATTGATATCCATATGTTTGCGAATGAGTTCAATGTCACTGACTAAACTTTGCGTGGTATTTTCTTTTAAATTCGCCACGGGGATAGAGCGGCCACAACCACGCTGGTCAAATAAGATGATGCGGTATTTTTCGGGATCGAAATAACGGCGGCTAATCGAGCGAATATGCCCACCGGGGCCATCATGAATGATAAGAACGGGGATGCCATCGGGCGTCCCTACTTCCTCAATATAGAGTTCGTGATTCATAGCAACAGTTAAATGGTGCGTTGCGTATGGTTTAATGGGTGGATATAACACTAACATATATATACTATAGCCCTAAAAAAGTAGAAAACCGACTTTATGCCGGTTATTTATCCAAATTAAATAGACCGTACCGTAAGATAGCGCAAAATTGCCAATTTAGCCAGCTGAACGACTCGCGCGCTTCCTTTCGTGTTCCAACAGTAATTTCTTGCGCAAGCGAATATTTTTAGGCGTGACTTCAACCAATTCATCATCATCAATAAATTCTAGTGCTTGCTCCAAGGTCATTTTAATGTGTGGCGTTAAATTGATATTTTCATCAGAACCGGCTGCGCGAATATTGGTGAGCTGCTTTGCCTTGGCCACATTGACCACTAAATCATTATCACGATTGTGAACGCCAACGATCATGCCTTCATAAACATCGGTTTGTGGCGCAATTAACATGCGGCCTCGCTCTTGTAAATTCCATAAGGCAAACGCAACCGCTTGGCATTTACTATTCGCGATTAAGACGCCATTGTTACGCGCTGCTACTTTACCTGCTTTTGCTGAGCCATAATGATCAAACACATGGTGCATGATGCCACTGCCAGAGGTGGCGGTTAAAAATTCTGTGTGAAAACCAATTAATCCACGGGTTGGAATAACATAATCTAAACGCACACGACCTTTGCTATCGGGTTGCATGTTTTTTAATTCACCGCGACGCAAACCCATTTTTTCCATCACAGTGCCTTGGTGATCTTGTTCAACGTCCAAGGTCACGATTTCATAAGGTTCCATGGTGACGCCATCCATTTCTTTCATGATAACTTCAGGGCGAGACACTGCGAGCTCATAACCCTCACGACGCATGGTTTCAATTAAAATGGATAAATGCAATTCGCCACGGCCAGATACTAAAAATTTATCAGGGTCATCCGCTTGCTGCACGCGCAGTGCAACATTATGAATTAATTCTTTATCCAAGCGTTCTTTGATTTGGCGGCTCGTCAGATACTTGCCATCATTGCCCGAAAAAGGAGATTTGTTGACGATAAAGTTCATGGTTACGGTCGGCTCATCCACGGTTAATTCTGGTAATGCTTCAACGTGTTGCGGGCAGCAAATAGTGTCTGAAATAAATAAATCATCGATCCCGGTAATGGCAATGATGTCGCCGGCATGAGCTTCATTGGTTTCAATCCGTTCTAAACCGAGGTAACTAAATACTTGCATCACTTTGGCTGAACGAGTTTTTTTCTCGCTATCAATGACCACGACAGGCATGTTAGTGCTAATGCTGCCGCGACGAATACGACCAATACCAATGGCTCCCACATAGGACGAATAATCTAGTGTCGAAATTTGTAATTGCAATGGGCCTTCTAAATCCACATCAGGTGCTGGAGTGTGTTTTACGATAGCTTTAAATAAGGGTTCTAAATTATCAATCGCTTGACTGAGTTCTTCTTTCGCATACCCTTCAAGTGCAGAGGCATAAATAATCGGGAAATCTAATTGCTCATCTGTCGCGCCTAAATTATCGAACAAATCAAAAATTTGATCGATGACCCAGTCGGGGCGTGCGCCTTCTCGGTCAATTTTATTAACGACGACAATGGGATGTAAGCCCTGAGCAAACGCTTTTTGCGTGACAAAACGAGTTTGCGGCATAGGGCCATCGACGGCATCAACGAGTAATAATACAGAGTCCACCATCGATAATACCCGTTCCACTTCACCACCAAAGTCAGCGTGTCCGGGGGTGTCGACGATGTTAATGCGATAATCTTGCCATTGAATCGCCGTGTTTTTAGCGAGAATCGTGATGCCGCGTTCTTTTTCTAATTCATTAGAATCCATTACTCGTTCCACTTGCTCGCCGCGCGTTTTTAAAGTACCAGATTGCCGTAGTAATTTGTCGATTAGTGTGGTTTTACCATGATCTACGTGGGCAATGATGGCAATGTTACGAATATTTTCTGTTGTCATATGTTAAGTCTCTGTTAAGAAGCGCCAATTAAAATCGCGATATTATATAACATAATAGTAATGATTGGCTATGCTTAATATTAATGGGGTTCAGATTTTAATAAATGAGGTTAATATTGAAAAAATTAATGTTAGAACCCACTAGCAAAGCCCAGTGGCACAGTCTCGTTAAAGATGCCATGGCAAGCAGTGGGATTGCAATCGATGAAGAATTAGAATGTTATCTAGTTTTATTACTTATTCGCTTCACGGCTGAGCCAGATTTATTAACAAAAGCATTAGCCTTAGATTATCTACAGAGCCAGAATGAGTTGGGTGCATTAAAGCGAGATATACTGCGAGATGTAGGTGACAAGTGTCTCTTGTTTTCCGGCCTTTTCCCAGGACAAGCGCAGCGTAAGCGCACGCGCATTAGTTATTATGTCAATCTAGGCCAAAGCGCCTATGGCGCCTTAGCGGATTTAGCTACGACGGATTTTAACCGGCTCTATGGAGAGTTAAGAGAAAAATTCGTGCCTTTAATGGATGTCTTGCTTGCCACCCGATCTATCTACGGCGATTTATCATTACTAACCCCCGTAGAAGCCCAAGAACTTTGGAGCGATACCGGCTCACAACAAGCTTACCGCGTGTTACAACACGTCTGTCAAACGATGCCTACCCTGATAACGGAAATCAATCTATTCAGAAATTTGCATTAACTTACTCAACGAAATATGCTCGATTTTCTTCACTGTTAAAATCCTGCGGATAGCGGTTAATAACGTGGGGAAGTGATTCGCAAACTAGACTTTCCCCGCGACTTATTACTTCCTTGCAAGGCCGGGGATGAGGGCGGGGAACGTCAAGAAGTGTCAACCAACATAAAAGCCATCTGTTAACGTCATTAAAAAAATCAAAAATATTCGTTCAAACGCTGTACATTTAATGCGATTTTTGGTATACCTGATTACCTGGCACGAGGTGCCTGTGGGATGATGCGATTGAGGTATGTTTAAGCTCCATTGATGATTCGGCCAGGTTGGCGATTACGGATATTATGTTACCTAATTCTAGGCTTTTTCAAGGATGTAATAGTTATCGCGCTATTGCTATAGCGTTTCGCATAGATTTCCATACGATGGGAACGAGAGGTAGGTCTTCTCGTAAAGGTTAGTTTGATCCTAATATCCACACGTTTATGGCGGTTTCTAGGGTTATTTTTTTAAGAAGAACAGTTATGGCAAAAGAGTCAGGTAATAGAGGTTCACATTTATTAGACAGCGATTCAGAGGATGATTCAGGATTAGGTTCTAAAGATTACGAGGCACCCTCTCAATATGCGATTCTCAATGATGGCTCAGATGGTGAATACAGTGACCTAACTAGCGCATCTTCGGAGCCAGAGTGTGACGATCTGCAAACGAGGGGTTTAATCTCTGAAGACGAGTTCCTAGAGCGACTAAATAAGGCGCCAGAGTCTGAAAGAGCTGCTACGTTAAGCTTGATAGCGTTCCAGCAAAGCAATAAAGTCCCCGATCCCAAAAACGGCTTAAGAGACTTTATAACAAACAACAAACTTGAACCCATCCCTCTAGATGTTTTATGGCCCGTCTCCGAAGAATTTGGCACCGCCCTTAAACCAGGGCAAGATGAAGAGAGTCGCAGCTTAGTCTTTCAGTTATTGAATAACAACGATGACTGCGTTTCAACGTTTGTACCCTATGACAAACACGGTGAGCGCATCACATCGGTGACGGATGCCGCTGGAAACATTGTGTCATTGGGCGATATCTATCGCAACAATGACGCTGATGAGCTAGAGCTTGTTGGCCACTCACAACTTGTCAGAAAAATGCCCTCATCATTCAAGGTTGGATTCTTGGCCATGCTGGCAGGGCTGGGGATGGGTGCTGCAGGTCTTTGTGTGGGGCTTGCGAATGAGACAGCCGGTCTATCAGGACTGCAGTTTTATGCAAAAGAATGGTTCGATGCCGATGAGTTACCCGCTGCCTTAGAGGAGTATGATGAAGCAAGCTTACTTATCGTCAATGCGGGTCAAGGGTTTGTTTTCGCCTATTTAACGGGTGAAGCGTTAATGGGTTATTTGTTGCTGCCGTTTGCGTTTATTCGTGAAATGGGTTGGCGAGAAGCCTTTAAACTGCCGCTAGAATTTTTTAAAGAACGGGGTAAACGTGACTTTAAGGTGCCTGTTTATTCGCGCGGTGAGGGTTTTTCTTTTAAAAAACTATGCCACTGGTATGTCGCGCCTATTTACGGAGCCTTCGCAGTTTTCACCGTTGTGTCTGCCCTATACACTTATCTTTTAAACACCACGGTTGCAGAGTTGGAAACGGGGACACCCCAAAAGCCTCTGGTTAGTTGGTCAAGTGTGCTTGCGACGGCAGGCATGCAAACGCTTGGTGGTCTCATCGTCATGAATCAATGCTTTGTCCCCACTAAAAATGTGCGTTTTGTGATGGACCGGTTAAAAGATTTTATTTATCGCATCGAATTTATGCCTCAAGATTTTGTACTTAAGCTTTATGGTTTACCAGAGGAAACTGACTGGTCTGAGTTTATCGCTTGGTTGCAATCTTTGTCACTCGAAGAATTGTTAGCACGCTTTCAATGTATCATGTGCAAAGATGTGTATAAAGAAAAATTACCCGGGCCAAGTGTTGCACGCTCATTGGCGCATACTGGCATCAACTTTGCTGGTTTAGCGTATACCTCGATTGGGGGTTCGTGTTTTGGTTCGATCATTGAGGATAACCTTGAAAAAAGTGGTAAAATCCCATCCGATCTAGTCTTGCCCGTTGCCATCATGGCAACGATCCCCTGGGTTATTTTCATGGCAGCAATGGGGTGGAATTTATTTAGTCTAGTGCCGTTTTTTCCACAGATATGGACATGGTATAAGCGACAGCCGCTTGCATTGCAAGTGACTAGGGGGCTGATAACAGTGATTGCTATTACAGTCTGTGTATTTTTTGCTTGGGCAGTCATGGCATCTCTTGCACAAGCAGCTGGGTGGCCTGAGTGGTTCGTAATGGGTGCTGTTGTGCCGTCATCCATCACCGGGAATGTGATGAGTCTGATTGAGCTACAAGAGTTTTTTATAGGGCGGACTCAGCTGTTGAATCAAATGTTTAATGATGGTTGTGGAACAAGCTTTGAGATTTTCAAAGTTGATCAACATGCTGAAGTTTGGCGCGGTCTCTGGAATAAACTTAAAGATGGCATTACGGTTCATAGTGGTCGAAATCCACAAGCAGCACGGCAGATCAACCGTGTTGTTGATGAGGCTAATGTTATCAAGCAAACCATTACACCTAGGCATCGTGGTGTAAAAGCACGTGACGAGGAACTAAGGCACGTCAATGCAGGACATGATCCTAGATTCTTTGGGTCTACAGGTAGCTCTGGCACCTCGAGTATAGCAGCGTCATCAAGCTCTACATCATCGAGCATAGCAGCATCATCAAGCTCGGCGTCATCAAGTTTTGCAGCATCTAGCTCCTCTGAGTCAAGTGAGAGTACGTCTGTTATTGATTTTACACCAGAGAGCTCAGATGATGATGTTGAATATTACATCGGAGAACAGCCCTCAAAATTTGATGGATGTTTTATATCGTAAAGATTGGGTGGATTCAGCCCTAACTATATGAGGTTTAAAAGTTAAGTTTATGTCAAATGAAAGTGCACAAGCGTCTTCAAGTAATAGTGCCAGTAGTTCAGCTGCTTGTAGCACATCCAGCTCTAATGGTGGTCGCTACAGTGTCCTTAGCTTATCTAGCACTTCTGAGGATGAAGCGTATTACCTATCTGGCACAGAGTTAGAAACCAGAGATTTCACGGCTAAAGAGCTGCAAGACATAGAAGCACTTCGCAGTTTTAGGGAAAACCATCGAACGCCAGAGCCTAAAGACACATGGGACGCTTATATCCATGAAGCATTACAGCGTCGCTTAGGTATTCACCGATATATCCTAGCGCCCATCGATGGGAACAATAATCCCGTAGTGATGGCATTGGGCTATTTTCATGATGGCTTAGGTAAGGAGCGTTTTGCAGAGCTGGTAGAAGATTCAGAAGATGATATTCCTCGCGTTAATGTCTATGCGGTCACTCGAGATCCTGTTGAGCAGCGTGAACTCATTGGCCAACGTTTATTTTTCGTTCCTGGCGATTTTTATGATAAGCATGGTGAGCCTATTGAATCTTTAGAGGATGAACATGGCAAACCCATTCGAACCATCACCTTGCACGATGCCGATAAAAATCCACTCGCAACACGAAACCTTATAGAAGATGATACGCTAACAGGTTGTCGAAAATGGTTATCCTGGATTTTAGGGGGTGCTATTATCGTACCCGCCTTTTTAACAGGCTTAGCTTATATTAAGGAAGGTTGGGATGGCTTTGAATATTACTTAGGTGACGATTTACCAACGGCCTTTGAAGTGTATATTAAAGGTAGTCTTGGTACTGTCAATGGTGCTCAAGCTGCACTGTATGCCTTTTCAGTGTTTGCCAGCTTAGTTTACTTCCCAGCATTCATGCGTCGCTTTAAGCGTCATCCCAAGCGTTTTGCCCCCTATGCTGCCATTAGTATTTTTGCATTGCTTTCAACGGGGTTTAGTATTGTGTTTAATCGAGCTGCTGATCAGCCTGATTATGTCATCGGTGATGTCACAGTTGTTAATGCTTGCCTGCAAATATACGGCTTGCAAATCATTAATTTATTTTTCATGTCGAAAGAGGCTCACTTCGCTGATCATTTATTAAAAACACTCGTCATTGCGACTGAACACCAAGATCGCCGAGATATCATCACCAAGCTCTATGGTTTACCAGAAGAATTTGCAAGAGGTGAGCGTTTCAAAGCCTTTGTTCGCGTATTACAGTCATTACCTAAAGAGCAAGTTGCCGTTTTAGCGGGGCAGCTAGCTATGCAAAATGATTATAAACATGTTGTTAAAGCACCGAGTGTGAGCATGTCACGATTTTTCACGGCATTTAGCCTATTTGGTGCTGCGTATTGTTTTTTAGGCATGTTGGCAGAGCCGGCAATTACGTTTAGTGATGATGGCATTGGATTGGCATTAAGGATTATCTTAACGATTGCGGTCACCTTCGTGGAAGGAGGTTTCTTTCTTGAGCTAGGGCGTCAAAGTTTTAGGGAAGCGTGTTATATCCCGCAGCGTATGTCCTGGTTACGACGCCAACCTTTAATCTTGTCACTATTGCGTATTAGTTTTTTATTGTTGGCCATTGCCTTAGTACTGCCTTCGCCGGTCCCAGCAGTTTATGCGGCAATCACTGAAACAGCGTTGCCCGTGCTTTTCATCTTAATTTGTGTCTTTGGTGCGCTTGAAGTCATTAATTTTAGAAGCACCGTGGGTTCTTTTGAAAGTATCATCGCGTTAGCACAACGCTCTGGACTGTTGCCCTCAGATCCATTGCCAGGACCTTATGATGATTTGCAAGCATTGTTGCCCCAGATTGCGATTAATGAAGAAGATTATCCACAGTATCAACGTGCACTCAGGATTTTACGTGGCGACAATGAAGCCATGACCGCCACATTGGGCGCGCATCGACACGCACAATGTGGCGAGCCAGCAACGAGCACTCACTGCGATAATTTATATGCTTTCTTTCGCTCTGAGGGCCCTGGCGAAGACGTAGTGGCAGCATCCTCAGATGATGATGTAGCGATTGCAATCGCAGCGCCTGAACTCACACCTGACCCGACAGAAGAATCTCCACTGATTAACATTTCAGGCAGTGATGATAATTGGTACAATTGTAGAGGCTTGTACTGCTCTGCTCTATAACAATAGTAATATTATTAATCCCAACTAAACGCATAAACGCAATAATACTGTATTGGTTCACTTCCCCATGCGAGCTGAGGGCTAGGGTTGGGGGATAAAGTAATGAATTGTACTTTTCCGTTACTTTTTGTTACATTGTGTGCGAAATTTAAATAATGACAACAAAGAGGGAGCTCACTCAAACAGGATTGACGCATAAAAACTAACTTTGTTCAGTTAAGGCATCTAAGTGTTTAATAACACGCATGACAATAACAGGGAAATAACAAACACTTTGTAAATCCTGACAAACTCGGATGAGACGAAAGCCAAAGGGTCTTTGTCTTAGGGGATGTTAACCAACTGAAGAAGTAGTCGTGATATGTCAGGTAAAGAGCGAAAAGAAAAACCTAGCCGTAAAAGCAGCCGTGTAACCCATACACCTGTGACTGCAGCCTCAAGCTCGTCGAGTTCCTCTAGTGCTGCTAGTCGTGCAAGCTCTAGTAGTTCCACAGCAAAAGCCATGTCAATTTTTCCGATATCACCACCGCAGCGCAAACGCCGCCTCCGCAGAAATAGCGAAAAATCCCCCAGTAAACAAAAATCTAGCTTAGCCATTTTTCACAGTGATAAAGTTAATCTGCATAAAAGTAAAAGTGATGAAAGTGTCAGTGTTGTATTTAGCCAAAAACGTAGACGGTCTAATGAAACATCCGCTGGCTATGGCTTATTTAGAAGTACAAACACGGTTGATATTGTTAAGACATGGACCATTACAGGGTCAAAAGACGCCGCGAAAGACATTGCTAGTGCTATAAAACAGCAGGGAGGCAAAGCGAGTGATAACCATAAATTGACGCTTTCTCCTGGACCTGAAGAAGAGACCTATGATTCCTCTGGTTCACAGAGCGATGACGTAAAAGACACCGGCATTCGGCCCCGAAAAAAACCTAAGGGCAAAGGTAAAAGGCGACAAAATCTTAAACTGCCTATACCGAATGACTCAAATGAGGATGCAAGTAATTATTTAGAGGCACATCTATATAGTGCCAAGTGGATGCTCGATGATGCAATGCCATCTTCAAAACGAACAGCACTCGCAAAAGAACTTAGCGCATACCGCAAGGTCAGAGAACAGGCTAAACGAATGTATTTTGATGATGCCCCATCTTGTGACAAAGGTTTAATTGCCTATACAGACTACGCTGCAGTGCCTGTCATCGAGCCATTATCACGCTGGAAAGTCATCGTTAAATACTTGACATCTCTAGTGTTGGCCGTGCTGGCGGCCATTGGTGCAATACCTAATGGGCCTTTAAATGCAAAGGGTATGAAGATTCTTATCTATTGTTGGTTATGTGCAGCGGGCGCGATGATTGTTGATGATCTTCCTGATGATGGCTGGGCGAAAAACGCAGAGTACAGTGGTAGCATTGCAAATATGATGTTGGCGAGTATCTTTGCCTTTGAAGTCGGTAAAGTCTTAACAAAAAGTCTGCTGACGCTAAAAATTAAAAAAGCTTGGAAAGCGCTTAAAGCCAATTTCAGAAACAAAACATCCTTTTGGATTTTTGTTTTATATGGTCTCAATAGTGTGTCATCCATGTCGGCGGCCTCTTTAAATGGCGTGATGGCTTTTGTAGAAGATGGTGACTTACCCGAGTGGCAACAAGACACCATTGCTTCTTTTGCGTTAATCGGTAATTTAGCCATTTTGGGGAGAGCGTCTGAATTAACAACGGCGGCTATTCTCAGATGGTTCCCGATGAATTCCTGGGTGATTGACAGCGCTATCAGGCGTTTAGAAAAACTTAGCGTTAGACTACAAAGCTTGAATAAAAAACAATTTTTATATTTAACCAATGCAATCACGGGACAAAGCCACCCAAACTATGAGTTAGCTTGTCGCTGGTTGGAACAGCGAGCGATGACAGTACGATTGCAAATTTTCAACGAAATGGCAGATATTTTAAATGTCCCCGTTGAAGGCACCACGGAACGCAATATTAAACAAGCCGTCACAGGCTTGTCGTTTATTTTGGGGTTTTTAACAGCGTTGCCAAACCTACCTTACACCTTAGATGGCTTTGAGGGTTTAGTATCTGGTAGTGATGGCGATCTATTAGGATGGATATTTGGTGGTAATACCTTAATCGCTAAATTTTTATTGTATACCTTAGGCTTTAATAAATTAGTCAACATATTTTACACTACTTCGGAAACCATCGAATGGTATAAGCGACAGGATTTATGGTTTGCACTACTCTATTTCGTGGCTTGGGTCGTATTGTTAGAAGTCGATTTAGTTTCTGGTGGTTCTCTTGCCTTTATGGTGTCACAAAACATGGCAGCCTGGATTGGCAGCGGTGCTTTTCTACAAGTTTGGGCAAGCGTTGACTGGTGCGCGAGTTCTATCGTTAATTATTTAGGGATTAAGGCATTTCCTAACATGGTGTTAAGAAGTTTAGATGTATTAATAGAACAAACGGCAAAACTTTATATTCGTAAAAACAAGGGTGTCATCAAGGGTGACGCTTGGTACATCAGGAATAGACACTATGCCTTAGTCGGCGACGTTATTGATGACGCGATGCGTATGAATCCTCATAACGAATGCAATAGTGACTTAATCTATCGGTTACATCAATTCGTTGCACCCAGAGAGAATGTTGCTCTTCTAGCACGTCATATTATTATACTCAGATCGAAAATAGAGTTAGACAAGAACAAAAAACAAACTGTTGACGAAAGTGAAAGACTAGAATATAAAGAAGGAAAAATACGCCTTAAAAAAGTAAGGGAAAAGCGAAAAATAAATGCCAAACTAGCAAGCATGCAATCCCCAGGTATTGCTGGTGGCTTAAAAAGCGTTGCGAGTTTTTTTGGTGGTTGTTGTCGCCGCCGTCCTGCTCGTTTGTACGAACGATTACCTGAATCAGATATTGAACTCGCTGCACCAGCCGCTGAACCTAGCATGGCAACATCCAGCACGCATTTACTGGCAGGATCTGTTAAGCAAACAAGGTATACCCAAGATGTAGAAGATGACACGTTAATCTATTTAAACGATACGTCACCTGATCACTATAGTTGTTACATGTTATAAACACTAAAAAATAGGAGAATAACAAAAATGGCTGGAGAAAAGACAGAAAAGAGAGTAGCAGGATCACCGCCAACCCCTCTCACCATCATCCCCATAGATGAGGAAAATGAAAGCGTCGATGATGCTGCTAGTTCACCAGATAGCCCTAGAGGTGCAATCTCATCAGCAGCAGACTCATCCACGAGAGCAAGAAAGTCTCGCCGGCGTCGCAGTAGAAGTGGCAGCAAACGAAATTCTCGCTCTAGATCGCGTGGAAAGAGCCCATCAGAAATTGTTATTGAGGTAGAGGAAGAAGTTATTCACACTAGCAGTACCTCTTTAGGACCTTTAAAAAGACAAAAACGAAAAACAAGGAAACGTAGGCTGAGTTGGTCAGGCGATCCTGATGATGTTGGTGGATTAAAAAGGATGCTAGAAAGGGAAGGCGTAATAGACTCAAATGCTGCTTATGCGGCGAGTTCTTCTTCTTCACCAAGACCAGAATTCGAAGCGCCAACAACGGTCGTTCATCTAACTAATAACGGTTATCAGCAAATTGATACAGACTCAGATGATGACGAAGACGTTGATGGCCCACATTACAACATTGTGCCTTTTTTAAGAGTCGTAGGTTTTTTTACCGGGTTTATCGCCTTAAGTGGTAATGTTGTGTTTGGCGATCAAGCAGAAAAAGGTATGAAATACTTTTTTGATACGATTCGAGGTTTTGGTGGCACTATATCGCAAGATGCTTATGATGCACTCGTCGATAATGGCGCCATTTCTGCTTTCATTGCTAATATGGCCTTAGCTGGCGTCAATGGTTGGGATGCAGGTATTTCTTCTAATTTAACCAGTGAATGGTGGGAAGATAAGCGCCACAATAAAAAAGTGCTTGCCTTTTATGTGACAAACACAGTGATTGCCGTTGTCTCAGCCGTGTTAAATGCACTTTATGTCTTAAAAGATGAAGCAGATAAAAGCTTTGCCTGGAAATGGTATATGGCTTTTGCTGCATTTGTAGGCACCGCAGCCATTAGTCTGCTATCCTCAACGGCGACGGCAGCAGCGATATGGAAAATGATTTTTTATAACCGCGAGAACACGGTTGGTACACGCCGCATGAAAAAATTGGCACAAGATTTAGCGGCCTTGAATCAAGATCAATTCATGGCACTTATACACGAAGCCGACGTTGAAATTCCTGATGGTATTCCACAGAGTTATCGCTATGCAATTCGTCGTTTGCGATCAATGCCGCGAGGGGACTTTATCAGGGAAATGAAAAAGGTGGCAGACTTACGTGGTGTACCGTCTGAAAGTCCCGAGTTTAGTAAATTCATGCTCACGTCGAACATTCTTCTCTATGTGCTTTTTTGCGGGTTTACCACGCTACCTAACGCACTTTTCGGGTTTGACAGTTCGAGTGAATTGATTGAGCACTGGGGCGGCCCTGCGGCGGCGGGGGACGTTATTGGTGGGATCTTAGCGCCAGACATCTACATCGCTAAATTTTTCTTGTACGGTTATGGTTTATCAATGTTTATTGATACGCTTTATACCTTGCCTGAAAGAGCGCGCTATCTAAAAAGCATGCACCCTGTGAAAGCTATTGGCTATGCCCTCATTACTGCAGGTATTTATTGGGTGGGTATGTCCTCAGGTGGTTCATTAGGTTATGTAACAGAGCAAACCATGCCAGATATTTTTGGTGATATCGTCTGGCTTATTTTTACATTCTTTATTATGTCTTTTCTGCAAGCCTCTTTCGTTAATTTAACCGGGGTTGCAAGGTTACCTAGCTCAGCTATTTCATTCGTGCAATGGGTAGCAACGGGGCTAGGGCGCTGTTGTAGTCTTTTAGATCGCACAGAAACCCTTGGCGATAAGCATAGTGGCTTAGTGTCGAGTGTTGCACGAGATTTATCGAGAAGCCATTTAGATGATAAGCCAGAAATAACAGAACCCTTGGCAGATTTTGCAAGCTATGATTCTGTTGACGCTGTAACCACCGCGCGTGTAGAAGTGCGCTTAGAGGCATTAAAAACAACCGGCTTCTTCTCACGAGGCCGCCGGCCAGGACACTTACCGGTACGTGACCAAGAAAAAGGCCCTGCAGCAGCAGGAGGAGGCTATGGTGCTATTCAAGAGGAAGAAGACCGTGCCCCAAGACAAAGCGATAGCTGGTGGTCTTGGTAATCAACACGGTTCATATTTTCACTAAAGTGTATTATTATGTGCCCCTTTACCTAACGAGGAACAGTCATGCAACGAAAAGCCGTAGCGCTTATTTCCGGTGGTTTAGACTCCATGCTGGCAGTAAAGGCTATCTTAGAACAAGGCATTCATGTGGAAGGCTTGAACTTTTTCACAGGGTTTTGTGTGGAAGGGCATACCCAAGCTATCCGTAATCAGAATAAATCCAAGCCAAAGCGTAATAATGCTTTATGGGTCGCAGAGCAACTCGGTATTAAGTTGCATATCATTGATGTGGTACAAGAATACAAAAACATTGTTTTAAATCCTAAACACGGTTACGGCGCTAATATGAATCCATGCCTCGATTGCAAAATCTTCATGGTTCAAAAAGCTGATGCGTGGCGAAAAGCCAATGACTTTGATTTCATCATCACCGGTGAAGTTATTGGTCAACGCCCAAAATCTCAACGTAAACAAACCATGCCTGTTATCTCTCAAGAATCCGGCGCCCAAGATAGGCTGTTACGCCCCTTGTCCGCACAACTGTTACCCCCCACCTTGCCTGAACGAGAAGGCTGGGTGATGCGGGATAAATTATTCGATTTCTCCGGCCGTTCTCGCAAACCGCAAATGTCTTTGGCCGAGAAGTTTAACATCGATGAATACGCACAACCCGCCGGTGGTTGTTGCTTTTTAACCGATAAAAACTACACGGAAAAATTAAAAGACTTATGGAGCAATGGTGGCAAACGCGACTACGAATTAGATGATATCATGCTGTTAAAAGTAGGTCGCCACTTACGCCCCAGTGACTCTTACAAACTCATTATCAGTAGAGACGAAGGCGAGTCTAATTACTTACGTGGCTATCGCAAGCAATTCATTAGCATTGAACCCAAAAGTCATCCTGGCCCCTTAAGTTTAATCGACGGCGAAGCCAGTGCCCAAGACATCCACCTAGCTGCCAGCATCGTCGCCCGCTACAGCCAAGGCCGAGATGCCACAGACGTCACGCTAGCAGTACACAGCAAAGATGGCGCACAATTTGATTTAACCGTGCAACCAATGACAGCCAACAATATCCCACAGGAATGGCTCCTATGAAACACACCATCGACGCCAGAAACCTACTCTGCCCAATGCCCGTCATCCGCCTCCAAACCCAAATTGGCGACTACCAAGCAGGCGACACCATAGAAATCATCAGCACCGATCCCGGCACCCAATACGACATCCCCGCCTGGTGCCGAGTCCACGGCCACAAAGTCCTAGACATTCAACAAAAAGAAAACGAGATACGAATATTTGTAGAAGTTGGACAGTAACACCCAATCTGTCCCTCCTTTCCTTCCTCCACCCTCACACACTTCCCCCTATATTTATTTGCGCAACCCTTGACGCATATTTTTCCCGGGGTAGGGGTGTATTGTAAACCTTAAGCGACAGGACGTCGCTTCAGAGCCCCCCAGGGATGGGTTCACGGCGTGTTTACAATACACCCCTACCCCGGGAAAAATATGCATTCGCACGAAACCCAATACAAGCAAATAAATCCATTTTGTTATATCATTAGTTTTTTCAAGCCAAAACTAGGGAGTTTGTGAACATGACTGTTGATGATGTGGTTCGTTTAATCGCGGAAGAGGATATCAAATTTGTAGATTTGCGCTTTACCGATCTCACGGGCAAAGAGCAACATGTGTCTATTATGGCACGCACCGTAGACGATGAATTTTTTGAACATGGTCGCATGTTTGATGGCTCTTCTATCCGCGGCTTTAAAGGCATTAATGAATCCGATATGATTTTAATGCCGGATCCCGCAACGGCAGTGGTGGATCCCTTCTGCACAGAACCCACACTCAATATTCGTTGTAACATTATCGAACCAAGCACCATGATGCCCTATGGCCGCGATCCAAGGGCCATTGCCATGCGTGCCGAGCAATATTTAAAAGGCACTGGCATCGCCGACGTCAGCTACTTTGGTCCAGAACCGGAGTTTTTCATCTTAGATGATGTTCGCTGGAAAATTGATTTACGCGGCGCCTCCTACTTAATTGACTCTGCCGAAGGTTGTTGGAATTCAGAGCGCGCTTTCGAAGGCGGCAATATCGGTCACCGGCCAGGCGTTAAAGGCGGTTATTTTCCTGTGCCCCCAGTAGACTCATTACAAGATTTACGATCGGCCATGTGCTTGACCCTAGAACAAGTTGGCATCCCCGTCGAAATGCATCACCATGAAGTCGCCACCGGCGGCCAAAATGAAATTGGCACCGTGTTTAACTCACTCACTAAAAAAGCCGACGAATTACAAACAACAAAATACGTCATTCACAACACAGCACATGCCTTTGGTAAAACGGTTACCTTCATGCCAAAACCCATCGTCGGTGACAATGGTAGCGGCATGCATTGCCATCAATCCTTAGCCAAAGACGGTGTTAACTTATTTGCTGGCGATGGTTATTCCGGTTTATCCGATATGGCAATGTATTATATTGGCGGCATTATCAAACACGCCAAAGCACTCAATGCATTTACCAATGCGACGACTAACAGTTACAAACGGTTAGTTCCAGGCTTTGAAGCACCGGTCTTATTGGCATACTCTGCACGCAACCGTTCGGCGTCAATTCGCATTCCTTATGTGACTAATCCAAAAGGTCGTCGCATCGAAGTTCGCTTCCCTGACGCTGCCGGCAACCCTTACTTCGCCTTTTCCGCCATGTTAATGGCAGGCTTGGACGGCATCCGCAATAAAATTCACCCAGGCGATGCCAGCGAGAAAGATCTCTACGACTTACCCCCAGAAGAATTGCAAGACATTCCAAACGTTTGTGCTAGCTTAGAAGAAGCATTAAACGCCCTAGAAGACGATCGCCAATTCTTACTAGAAGGGGATGTCTTCACCAACGACATCTTAGATGCCTACATCGCCTTGAAACGCACGGAAATAGAAAGACTCAACAGCACCACTCACCCTGTCGAGTTCGAAATGTATTATAGCTCTTAGAGACTCGTTATCCTCATTATAAATTTCCCCCGTCATCCTCGGCTCAAGGCTGAGGATGACGGGGTTTTACAAAACACCCCACACGTGCAAGAACACAATTATAATGGCGACAGGCGTGATGTACCGCATTACAAAGCGCCAGCTATTAAATAATACTTTATGTTTTAATTGTAACTCATCGCGCATCATGTCTTTATTAACACGCCATACCGCAAAAATTGCCAGCATTAAGCCCACTAAAGGCAACATAATATTCGCGGTTAAATAATCGATGGCGCTAAAGATACTAAGGCCAAAGATTTTAATCTGCGACCAATAGTTAAAAGATAGGATGGTGACGAATCCTAACAGCCAAATAATTGTGCCAGCAATACTCGCTGCGGCCCAACGACTCGTACGAAAATTTTCAATGATCCAAGCAGTGGTAGGTTCTAACAATGAAATGGTTGAGGTAAAGGCTGCAAAAATCAACATGAGAAAAAACATGGTCCCAAACAACGTCCCATAGGGCATGCGGCCAAAGGCTAAGGGCAAGGTTTGAAAAATAAGTCCAGGCCCAGAACTTGGTTCTAAGTGATTGAAAAACACGATGGGAAAAACGGCAAGACCAGCCAACAATGCAATGCCTGTGTCGGCCGCCGCAATTGCAACGGCAGCAGAAGCAACGGACGCGCGTGAAGGCAAATAAGCGCCATACATCATGATACACCCCATCGCTAAACTCAGAGAAAAAAATGCTTGGCCTAAAGCAATCAAAATCATGTGTGGTGTTAATTGTGAAAAGTCCGGCGTAAATAAAAATGTCACTGCAAGCATAAAGGCATGTGTATGTATAGAATAACCAATGAGTAATAGTAACAGTATCACCATCATCGGGAAAATATAGCGAATGGCATTTTCGATCCCTTTTTGTAATCCCAAAGCGACCGTACCAACGGTACAAATCATAATAAGCGAATGCCAAAACAGCATAACAAGGGGCGACGCTAACAAGTGTTGAAAAATAGTATTAGCTTGCGCACTGTCGATACCAACAAATTCACCAGAAATAGTTTTTATTAGGTAATCTAACGTCCAGCCAGCGATGACACTATAATACGATAAAATTAAAAAACCAGAGAGCATAGCCATAAAGCCAACCCAACGCCAACTCGTATTTCGGCCTGCTTCTAATGCAATGGTTTGCATGGTATTTGCAGGGTTTTGGCGACCATTACGCCCAAGGGCAATTTCAGCCATCATCAATGGGATACCAATGATCATAATCGCTATTAAATAAACTAGCACAAAGGCAGAGCCGCCATTTTGTCCGGCAACATAGGGGAATTTCCAAATATTACCAAGACCCACGGCCGCTGCAGTAGCGGCTAAGATAAAGGTCCAGCGACTGTGCCATTCGCCATGAATCGATTTACGATTACTCGTTGTCACTTTGTTTTTCCTTGTTGTAAAAACGTTGAAATGGTAAAGGTTATTTTTTCTGCCGTTTCTTTTTCTAGCCCCTGCATACGCATAGGTTTATTGCCTGAAAAATCCTCGGCGATGATGGAGGATAAACCCAATAAACGTTCTAACCAATTACGCGCCACATGGACATCGGCAATCCTGTCATAACCGACAAAGGCATTGCGTTTATTAATGATACCGGTTTCACTGATGCAGCGAAAATTGGTAAAGGCGTAATAATGAAATTTTCGATTTAAGGCCGCCCAACCAAAATAGGCGATGGCAGCAAGAATGACCACCATGACTTGTAACATGAAACGGTTAGCAGGACCGCTCACCAATTGTAAGACAAATACAATGAATGCAACGGCAATAATATAACGCAGGCCAAAGGTAAACAACCAATACCAAATGACATTGCTGTCTGGCTGTGCATCGATGATGATTTTTTCATTCTTTAATAAACGTATCCGCCCTACCATTGTTTCCCCTTCAGCTGCTCCATGTTGGAGAATAGGTTACCATCGCCAGAATGTTCATAGCAAGTGTGATTGGTATCCCTTAACGAAAGTGTCTTATTAAGGTAGGATGTTAACAATTCAGATCGCAAGGAACCCAGTCATGACAACGATTGCCACGTGGAATGTAAATTCGCTCAGAGTGCGCCTGCCTCATTTGACGCAATGGTTAGAGAGTAACCAACCAGACATCGTCGCCCTACAAGAAACCAAAGTGGAAGACGCAAACTTCCCCATCGAGGAAATCCAGCAAACAGGCTATCAAGTGGTTTATTACGGCCAAAAGACTTACAATGGTGTTGCGATTCTCAGCAAATTCCCGATTGAAGAGGTTTCAATGGGCATGCCGGGCGTGGACTCAGAACAAAAGCGCATCCTTGGTGCCACCATCAACGGCATTCGCATTTGGAATTTATACGTACCCAATGGCTCTAGCCTTGAGTCTGATAAATATGATTATAAATTAAGCTGGTTGTCACAATTAACCGCTCATATTAAAGAAACCAACAGCTTTGATGTACCCACCATTCTTTTAGGCGATTTCAACATTGCTCCCGAGGATCAAGATGTCCGTGAACCAAAAGCCTGGGAAGGTAATGTCTTAGTGAGCGCACCGGAACGAGAAGCCCTCCAAGCACTCATCAATCTAGGCTTCAAAGACAGCTTCCGTCTCTTCCCACAAGAAGAAAAGCTTTATAGCTGGTGGGATTATCGCCAATTAGCGTTCCGGCGTAATCGCGGTTTACGCATCGATCACATATTAGCCAGCAATCCCTTGGCAGAACGCTGCCAACGTTGCTGGATAGACAAAGAACCCCGCAAATGGGAACGTCCCTCAGATCATGCGCCCGTTATCGCTGAGTTTGATTTTCCTTAAGAATTAACGCTATTCGGCTAAATTTTGGCTGTTTATATTGCATTTTCAGGACAAATGTTGTACAGTATCTCGCCATCTGGAGTAAGATGGGTATATACCCATCGCACTTCAAAATGCGAGATTTATGCCGCGGTGATTTTTGTTCCCAGGAGCCGTTTGAA
>JAJFKI010000096.1 GCA_021773295.1 Gammaproteobacteria bacterium
ATAGGTGATGCTCAATCGCATCTTCATAAACGTCATGGGAATGGCGGCCATGCCCAGGTTTTTTCTCAGGCTCATCGGTGGTGTCATCAAGTTCAGTTTGGTGGTTGCAGGGCTGCGTTGGCGCTTCACTTGCGGGTAAACTATCGGGCTCAGGCGGAAGATCATCGAGTTTCTCATCATCTGCCGAGTCACTATCACCTTGATCTTTCTTTTTAGAGCCTTTGCCCCGTTTTCTTTTAGACGTCCCATGGCCAAAGATGAGTTTACGTAAATTGAATAAGCTGATTTTCTTTTCCAGCAATGCCGTCGGTAGCCAAACCGCTAAATTGATACAGGCTATCACAAATTTTTTAGTGGGCTCTGGGAGGTTGCTGCCATCAATGGTATTAATCGCTTCTGCAATATCTTCTGGTGATTTATCGATGACTTCAGGCAAATCCTTACCACTCATCTGCTGTCCTAACTCAGTTTCAATCTTGGACGGGCAGCTTAATGAAAAAGTGACTACAAATCAATAGGATATCCGCGACAATTTTAATTGTTTTATTTTTGCTCTTTCTTGTGTATAATGCATAGCGAGTTTATGGGTGTCTAAGCAACTTTGCTGTAAGGGCAATGCTTATTACAAGTTCTCCCTTGACACTGAAATTCTATTTTTGTAATCTGACAATCTAGTGCTTATCCCAAGCCAGCCCTCCTCCGGCGCAAAACTCTCAGCGAGTGGGATCATTCGATTTTATGTCATGAAAATAAACATTAGGAGGGGAGTGTTCGTTTTCATTATACTTTGTGGCTTTTCAAAGACTGCACAATTCTTCAGAATTTGAAGGCACGGGCATCGGATTAGCGAATGTCGCTAGGATTATAAGTCGACATGGCGGTTCAGTATCAGCAGAAAGCGTCATTGATAAAGGTACAACTATTTATTTCACTTTACCCAAATATAAAAATTATAATTTGTAACACCTGAGCCATCACTATACCCTTGCAGTATCACCGAGTTGATACCCACGAGCTTAGAGAAGCATTAGAGGCGTCTGCAAATAATCCATTTTCTAAATACTAACGTTAATTTTGGTTGTGTCGCATAGGTAGTAATTCACTTCTCATCCGTGAGAATTATTTTCAAAGCACACGCCTGCTTGTGTTATATGAATTCGCTATGGCGCAGGAGCACACTCATTAACAGTAGCATGTCCACAGCAATATCCTGCCGTAGTGGTTGTCGCGCCACACAGTCCTGCGAACACATAGTTATACGCTGGCATAGTGCAAGCCGCGAAACGTGGATCATCCGCCGATAGATGTAAGTCGCTCCCATCAAACCAAACATTTTGGCACGGATCGTAAGGCCTAACACCCAGATCAAATAACAACTCGTCGTATTGACATGATGAACAACAACAATTAATAAAACCACCAGTGGTCCAGCCCACGCCAACACCTAGCGCCATCATGGCGAAAGTAATGGCTGATATAGCGAGTATTTTTCCGGGTGTCATTTCCCCACAGCACTCAGGACAAGTGCATGGACAACATTCATTATCCGTTTCTGGTTCATTTGTTATTATTATCTGAGATGTACCCTGTTCTGGATAAGCATCTAAACTGTCATAACGCTTTAATGGCGTCTCATTATCCTGTGAAAGTAAGCCATGATCCTCGAAAAATTCTTGCTCTTCCGGGCGCTCACGTTTGGAACATGGGCTACACATGCTGAAAAAGCCGAAGTTTTCACACATGCTTGATGGTTGCTCTGGTTTCTCAATCATAATTCTTCACACCTCTAATTGTTAAATATCTGTACACACCACATCAGGAGTGGGTAAAATTACCACAACCCTATATGTTTGTCAAATGCTCACTTTTTATTTTCTTGAGTGTGCGTAGCATCTTACCGTTAGCGCCAATGACGATAACTACTTTATTGTTACTGGCTCAAGGCTGTATCGTTGGGGTGCTATGTGGCCATTTTTACGTAAGGCACCGCGCTATTCGAGCTAATAAGATAAAACACCTTATCGAAATACCGGGCGATGCGTTGATGCTCGCTATGATAATGCTAATTTTCTTTGTAGAGTTTTTTGTGCACTATGCGATTGCTGCTCAGTGGGAAATAGTGTCATCAACCTATTTTAGTCGTTGCGCGATCACGGCAAGTGGTTTGGCAGCAGGTATAACCATAGGGAGGACTATGACGTATCTTTCAAAATACCTAAAAGCAGAATCAACGAGCCTAAGCAAGCCGTAATTTGACTTTGTTATAGAGGAACTTGCGACTTTAAGTTACGACATTTAAACAACAACATTATTATAGAGAGAGATCAGTTATGGCAGCATCAAACAGCATTGAAAAACACGTAGACAAGAAAGATTCATTTTCATTAGATGAAGTATCTAAAGAATGGGCAGTACATCAAAGTGCATTATTGGGAGATCCAACAAGACCGCCCCAAGAAGCTCAAATCAGTTTCAGCAGTTAGCCTGTTTAGCTCAGGAGAATCAGTACTCGCAGCTCGTTATCAAATTGCTGAATGGATCACACGAATACTTTTTACCACCCGTACCCCATGATGTTGTTTGTCGTTATTTGAGATTATATGGCAGGAGGTTGTTTCATGAAGCCATGCACATAGAAATTGATGGATTAAACAATCATCAATCCCGCATTCCCAACTCTCACTTCATTATTGAACACTTTCAAAAAGAGCATATTCATCCTCAGTCTACTCAGAAGATGCGTGCGCTGAGGAATACGTATTCAAGATTATACGCCTTGTATAAAGACATCGAGAGTTTATTTGGCAAGGATGTTTCTGAAGCACATCTTGCTCAAGTAAAACTAGAGATTGCACGAAAATACCCACAATTAAAATTTGAGGAGCTTTATAGCGCATATCGGTACTATAAAGAGGGTTATCAAGCAGAAGTGTCAGAACAGCTTTCTGAAATACGTGGGTATGTGGCGCCATTTGAAGATCTTGATAGACAGAGTGAAGGGAAGGGTTCATTAAGCTATTACCACTATTTGCAATTGCTTGAGTTACAAAAACTGCTGAAAACCTACCATGCCTACAGTAATGGAAAATACTACAATGACTTATCCACTTTGACTGACGAGCTGATAAGCTTTCTTCGCCAACCACAGTTACCTTATGGCTTTGTTTTTGCTGGCCAAACATGTTTTTCGAATGTCGGTGAATTACTTGCTGCACTGAAATTGAATCAGTTTGATGAGATACAGCAAATGCTAGACAGCATTCGTAAAGAAATTGATGAGATGAAAGAAAACGCTGTCGTGGATGTCTATGCTTACTTTAATAACTCCGTTCATGATTCCGTTTCACATGTTCTGCCCGCAGAATATTATCAGAAGCGACAAGCTAATCAGCGTGCGCCTATTTACGACTATCTGTTTAAGCTAGCTTTAAAAGGTGATGCTGGTACGGGTAAATCTAGTCTGTTACAGCGTTATGGAGATGGTACCTTTACGGATTGCTTCATTTCTACCTTAGGCGTTGACTTCAAGGTCCGAACTATAATGGTAGAAGATAAGATCATGAAGCTACAAGTATGGGATATGCCGGCTCAGGAAAGGTATAGAATGTGCTGTGCAGATAGAACTTATCGCGGTGCAATGGGGATCGTTGTTACCGTAGAGCCTGATTGCGAGAAATCCTTTAAAAATCTAGAACGTTGGTTCAAGGAAATCAGTTTTAATGCTCGTAGTAATGTTAATGTAGTCATTGCCTTAACAAAGTGTGATTTATACAGATGTAATCCCATGGGCTATCCTTTACTTGATTTAGAAAGGTTAAAAGATTTTGCTGATAAGAAAGGCGTTAAGGTCGTTGCTACAAGTGCGAAAGATGATATCGGTGTTGAAACTCTGTTTGGTCATTTAGCTGCAGATATCTACGAGTCTTGTATTGAGAAAACTCAAGACACTTCGCCTGCAGCTGCGAGCTCTTCCCATCAGAGCGAGCCGGTTGTTACTGTGACACATGCAGATAATGCTGCGGGACGTTGCTGCATTTGTTAACGCAACATGTTGTGGAAAGCACACGAAGGTTGGGGTGTATATTAGAACGTTGAAAGTGGTTTAAATCTTCTCAATATGGAAAAAAGTACCTGACAGAAATTCGTATTTTGAGGTACCATGGGCATGGTTTCCAAACTATTTTAGCGAGTAACACATGGATTTATTGTCTTGCAAACGTATTGTGATAAAAATTGGTTCAGCATTACTGGTGGATGAGTCTGGTGAGTGCTTGAATACAGCTTGGCTAACAAGTTTAGTTGATGACGTCGTTGAGCTAACGCATAGAGGCATTAAAATTATCATTGTGTCATCGGGCGCCATGGCGTGTGGCAGATTTATTTTAGCATTAGGTAATAAGCAATTATCACTCGATAGTAAACAAGCCATATCAGCGGTTGGGCAAATTGAATTATTGCATCATTATCAAGCATTACTCAATCAACATGATTTAAAAGCAGCGCAAGTCTTATTAACACTAGAGGATACCGAAGCGCGTGCTCGTTACATCAACCTCAGAAATACCCTCAAAAAACTATTAGAAATGTCGATTATTCCCATCATTAATGAAAATGATTCAGTGGCGACGGCAGAAATTCGTTATGGCGATAACGATCGCTTGGCAGCGCGAGTGGCGCAAATTGTTGATGCCGATGCGTTGATATTATTATCGGACATTGATGGTTTTTATACGGATGATCCACGGCGTAACGCAGAGGCGCAATTGATACCGTTGGTGGAAGGGCTGACTCCTGACATATTGGCCATGGCGCAAGGTTCTAGCACAAATCATGGCTCTGGTGGCATGAAAACAAAATTAGACGCCGCCGACATTGCCATGAGTGGTGGTTGTCATATGTTGATTACCTTGGGTAAACCTCTTAATCCTATTAAACACTATCTCCTTAACCAAAAAGGCACTTGGTTTAAATCAGATATCACACCAAAAAAAGCTAAGAAGCGTTGGTTGCAACAACATTTAAAATTATCGGGTTCTATCATT
This sequence comes from Gammaproteobacteria bacterium, assembly GCA_021773295.1. Lineage (GTDB taxonomy): Bacteria > Pseudomonadota > Gammaproteobacteria > UBA1113 > UBA1113 > JAJFKI01. The sequence goes on from JAJFKI010000096.1 coordinate 5,043, forward strand.
ATCGATGAAGGTGCAGTTAATGCGTTGAAAAAAGGCTCTAGCTTGTTGCCGGTTGGGATTTCTTCTATTACCGGGCAGTTTGGTAAAGGTGCCGTGGTGAATGTTATGACGCAAGAGCAACATGAAATTGCTAGAGGTATCGCAAGTTACTCTAGTCATGATTTAAAGCAAATCAGTGGTAAAAACACAAAAGATATCGAAAGCATATTAGGTTATTATGGCTGCGATGAAGCGATTCATCGTGATAATTTAGTGATTTTATAGGAGTGTGACATGCTATCGACGGATGTGGCTAAAAAAATTAAAAATATTTGTAAAATGGCGAAAGAAGCAAGTGTTACCTTGTCTCAGTTAACATCGACGCAAAAAGAACAAGCGTTGCTGAATATGGCAAAGCAACTCCAATTAAATTCAGAAAAAATATTAAATTCCAATCAAAAGGATTTATATGCGGCAAAAGATAGAGGGTTATCTGCGGCCTTTTTAGATAGGTTAACACTAACAAAAGAAAAAATTGCCGCAATGTCAAAAGCCATGGAAAATATTGCCGAACTACCCGATCCTGTAGGCCAAGAATTAAAAACTTGGACGGTGGAAAATGGTTTGACTATTTCTCGAGTTGCTATTCCCATTGGTGTCATCGCTATTATTTATGAATCAAGGCCCAATGTGACGGCTGATGCTGCTGCATTGTGTCTTAAATCAGGTAATGCTGTCATTTTGCGAGGCGGTAGCGATAGTGTATTGACTAATAAGGCGATAGTTGCTTGCTTGCATGCGGGTTTAGCACAAGCTGGTTTGCCTAGCACGTTCGTACAGTACTTACCGACACAAGATCGCTCTGCAATCGACGTATTACTACAAATGGATGAGTATGTTGACGTTGTCATTCCCCGGGGTGGCAAGTCACTCATTCAGCGCATCCGTGATAAAAGTCGTATTCCTGTGTTTAGTCACTTAGAAGGTATTTGTCATACGTATATTCACAAAGCAGCGCAATTAGATATGGCGATTAATGTATTAATGAATGCAAAAATGCGGCGTACTGGGATTTGTGGTGCCACGGAAACCTTACTTATTGATAAAGAAGTAGCGAAAGGCTTTCTCCCTAAGATTATCGATGAATTAGAAGCGAAGGGTTGTGAAGTTCGTGGCTGTGAAACAACACAAGCGATCGATAAACGTGCCTTGTTGGCTACGAATGCTGATTGGTCAACAGAATATTTAGATACAATCATTTCAGTAAAAGTTGTTGATGATATTAAGCAAGCCATTGAGCATATTTATACGTATGGCAGTAGCCACACAGAAGCGATTATCACAGATGACAATGCTGCGGCACAGCAGTTTATGAAAAAGATTAACAGTGCCATCGTTATGCACAATTGCTCCACACAATTTGCTGATGGCGGTGAGTTCGGCATGGGTGCCGAAATTGGCATCGCTACTGGCACATTACACGCAAGAGGTCCTGTAGGCGTAGAACAATTAACAACATTTAAATATGTTGTTGAGGGCAATGGCCAAGTGCGATCGTAGCTTAATTGAAATTTTATAAATATTAATTACACTTAAATTGATAGGAGGACTAAAAACTATAACATAAGATATTACTCATATAACAAAGCCTATGAATACAGCCAAAAAGATTATTACAGATTTATTAAGACAAGCTGACATCAATGTCAATGGTGATAAGCCATGGGATATTCATGTGCATCAAGAAAATTTTTATAACAGAGTTTTACGTAACCCTTCACTTGGTCTTGGTGAGTCTTATATGGATGTGTGGTGGGACTGCAAACATATTGATGAGTTTTTGTTTCGCGTGCTGCGAGTAGGGGCTAACCAAGCAATCGCTATCACGCCACATCAGTGGTTAAGAATCCTATTCTTCAGATTGTTTAATTATCAAAGTACACGCCGAGCCTTTCAAGTAGGTGAGCAGCACTATGACTTAGGCAATGATTTGTTTTCTGTAATGTTGGATTCGAAGATGAATTACAGCTGCGCTTACTGGAAGGATGCAGAGAACTTAGAACAAGCTCAGTTTAATAAATTAGATTTAATCTGCCGTAAATTGCTGTTACAACCGGGAATGCGTTTATTAGATATAGGTTGTGGTTGGGGCGCAATGGCGCAGCATGCAGCCAAACATTATGGGGTAGAAGTTGTCGGTGTAACCATTTCCAAAGAGCAAGCTAAGTTAGCCCAAGAACGTTGTCAAGGATTGCCCGTCACAATTCGGTTAGAAGATTATCGCAAACTCAATCAGTCCTTCGATCGTATTGTTTCAATCGGAATGTTTGAGCATGTGGGCTATAAAAATTATCAACACTATTTTGACGTGGCGCATCGTTGTTTAGTAGATGATGGGCTGTTTGTATTACATTCTATCGGTAATAACCAAAGCGCTTATGGCGGTGATGAATGGTCGTCTAAATACATCTTTCCCAATGGTATGTTGCCTTCGATTGCTCAAATTGGTACGGCAATAGAGGATAAATTCATCATGGAAGATTGGCATAATCTTTCTGTTCATTATGATAAAACCTTAATTGCATGGCATGATAATTTCATCAGGCAATGGCCACAGTTATCAGCGCAATATGATGAGCGTTTTTATCGTATGTGGACGTATTACTTACTGTCCAGCGCAGCAGCCTTTCGCGCTCGGTATATTCAAGTTTGGCAAGTCGTGTTGTCAAAAAATGGTCTGTTGACGGGTTATGAAGGAATAAGATAAGCCTTATATCGTAAATGATTTTGGCGTATAATCATCGGCTTGTCTTGCGTTTATTTTGGCAGCATTATACGAATGAAAAACAACAAATTCCGCTCCCTTAACTGGTTTAAAGCCCCCATGTGGCAAAAAATACTCATAGCAATGATTTTAGGGGTCATCACTGGGGCCGTATTTGGTCAGAAAATCTTGTTCCTTGAAGTTGTCGGAGATGTTTTCATTAAAGCCATCCACATGATTGTCATCCCGGTTTTATTCTTTTCCATCATTAATGCTTTTATTTCTATCAATGATATCAGTGAAATGCGGCGAATCGCGCTAAAAGCAATTCTTCTCTATGCCATTTGTATGTTAGTGGCAGCAGCGATTGGCATACTGGTGACATCACTCATTGGTCCGGGCAAACAATTACATTTTATGGCGGCAGCGGTGGTGCAAGCAGGGCATCAAAATGCATTATCTTTAAAGGGATTTATTGAAGGTCTGGTGCCAGATAATCCATTCCAAGCCTTTACCTCGGGGAATATTGTTCAAATCCTAATCTTTGCCATTATTTTTGGGATTGCGATTAATTTAACAAAGGAAAGCGCTAAACCCGTGGCTGAGCTTTGCCATTCCGCGGCAAAAGTTGTTATTAATTTAGCAATGATTGTGATGCAATTCGCGCCATATGGTATTTTTGCCTTGATTGCCACGGTGGTTGGAAAATATGGTATTCAAACCATGGTGCCTTTATTGAAGTTTATCGCTAGCGTTTACCTAGCTTGTTTTGTGATGTGGGTGTTGTATGCCATCGGGGTTTATATTGTGACTAAAAAGTCACCCTTTGCCTTCTACAAAGCTATCTTAACACCCTTGTTAACAGCCTATACGACCTCCAGTAGCGCTGCTACCTTACCGGTTACGATTAAATGTGCTGAAGATAATCTTGGCATCCAACCACGATTTACAGAGTTTTTATTGCCATTGGGCACCAGTCTAAATTTAAATGGCTTATCCATTTATTTAAGTGCCGCCACTATTTTTGCGGCTAATATTTATGGCATTCATTTAGGATGGGTACAGTACATCACTATTTTAGCGATGATTGTGACCACGGCAATGGGCGCGGCAGCAGTGCCAGGCTCTGCCTTGGTGGTTATGGGGGCGATTCAAGGTGCTGTGGGTATTCCTCTAGGCGCGATACCACTCATCGCAGGGGTTGATCGCTTTAATGATATGATTCAAACTTCTACTAATGTGGCAGGGGATGTCTTTACGACCTATGTTGTGTCTGAGCTTGAGCCGGAGCCACAATTGGAAGAGAGCTTATATCCGGAGGATATAAGCAATAGTTAAGTCAAGGGATGAATAATGACAAAGCTAGCATACAGTACTAAGCATGATGATGTAGCGCAACTTGCTGAAAAGTTCACTACAGATTTACTTGGGTTTAGCCAAACCACAGAAGCTATTATTCCTGAAGCGCAGCTTTACCCCGAAGAATTTATTTTACAATTATACTGCGCCATTTTTTATTTTTATGGTCAAAATGCAAAGAGTTTTACTCAAGCCAGCATGTTTATGCAGCGTGCCTCAGCACTGTTGCAGCATGCTAACGAGCGGGAAACCATATTATTTAATGCAGTCAGTTTAATGCTAGCACTTGATTTTCAAAAGGCTATTGATACTTTGTATGAATTGAATCAACAGTATCGTAGCGATTTACTGGCAATGAAGTTAGCGGAATTTTGCTTTTTTTGCTTAGGGCAAGCTTATGAAGCGCGGCAATATTTAAATTACACGCAAAGCTTTTGGAATGATCATAAAAAAAATCAGGATTTTTTATCCATGTATGCTTTTGCAAATCATTTAGCGGGTAATTTTGATAAAGCGCGTATTCACGCGGAGCAAGCACTTGCCATTGATCCAAAAGCCGCGTGGGCGCACCATTGCCTAACCCATGTGTTTATTAGAAAAAAATTATTGGATGAAGGCATCGATATTACTCGTGAATTTTTATTATCGTGGCCAGAAAAAGATAAAACCATTTACAGTCATAATGTTTGGCATTTAGCGTTACTCTATCTTGAACGATTAGATCTCGATAATGCCGATAACATTCAGCAGCAACATCTTGCAAAATTTGACAATGAGTTGGTGAGCATTGATGTCGACAAAATCAGTTTATTGTGGCGCCTTGAAATGGCTGGTAAACCGCAACAACAAGCATGGTTTGATATAGCAGATGCCGCAGCCGAGTTTGCGATGGATCAATTCACGCCTTTTCTCAATGCTCACTTTTTTTATGCTTTAGCGAGAGCAGGGCGCAAGGATGAGTTACAACAAGCTTTTACAAAATATAAACGCCATGCAGAAGTACAATCTGGCTATTATCATCGTAATTGGTTTATAGTGGGTCATAAATTATTAGAAGCCGTGGTGGATTTTGCCAATGAAAATTGGCAAGGTTGTGTTGATAAATTAGCGCCTTATATTAATATTATTGGATGTGTGGGTGGAAGTGATGCCCAAGTTGATTTATTTAAGCAAACCTATCTATGTGCATTAATAAACGCAAAACACTATCATGAGGCAAATACAATGTTGTATGAAAGAGCGAATAAATTTGTATTTTCGCCCTTAGAATCATTTTGGATGGAGCAAATTAAACTATAAATGAAGCAGTCAAATAAACATTATCACTGGTCAGTGATTGGTGCAGGCCCGGCTGGTATAGCTGCAGTGGGCTTATTGTTAGATTCCGGCGTTAAGGCAAAGGATATTCTTTGGCTTGATCCCACTTTTAACGTGGGTGACTTTGGGCAAGCTTGGGGAGAGGTGAGTAGTAATACCATTGTGAAACTTTTCCATGAGTTTTTGGCAAAGATTAAATCCTTTGACTATGCAAAGCGAGAGAAAAAATTTGCACTCGACGACTTTGAGCTAGAGACTACCTGTGAGCTGAAAAACGTTACAGAGCCATTACAATGGGTGACCAATCAATTAAAAACGAAAGTGAATGCCTGTCATGCTTTTGTTGAAGAGTTGTACGTAGAAAATGGTGCATGGGTCATTGATGCTGGTAATGAACATTATGCTGCAGAGAAAGTTATTCTAGCCACCGGGGCCGAAGAAAAAACCTTGCATTACAAGGCAGGAGAAGAAATTGCTTTAACCGTTGCATTATCACCGCAGAAGTTAGCAAAAGCAGTTAGTCAAGATGACACACTCGCAGTGTTTGGTTCCTCTCATTCAGCGATGATTATCATACGCAGCCTGCTTGAACTTGGCGTTAAAAAAATTATTAATTTTTACCAATCACCCATTAGGTACGCAATTCGCATGGATGATTGGATCTTGTATGATAATACAGGTTTAAAAGGTGAGACAGCTCGTTGGGCACATGAAAATGTTTCAGCATACTGTCATGAACGTATTGAACGCTATCTATCAAACGCAAACAATATTGGTGCCAATTTATCTCAATGTGACAAAATTATTTATGCCATTGGTTTTAAGCAACGAGCACCTGTAATTCATAATATTAATCTTGCGCACTATGATTATAACCATGGCATAATTGCACCGGGTTTATTTGGTTGTGGCATAGGTTTTCCGAAACAAGTGGTGGACAAGTTTGGCCATTATGAATTAAACGTTGGCTTATTTAAATTTATGAATGACTTGCGTGCTATGATGCCTTTGTGGTTTCGGTATGGTTTGTAGCGCTGCAATGGTACACGAGCTGCGAGGCAATCTCTGGATAAAAGGGTGTAATCATTGCGGTGACAATCTCAGTAGGGTAATAATTTAATAATTTTGTCACTAATGGTGCATCTTCTCTTTTTATTGACTGACGCAATCGACTGAAATCACCTTGACTGCCATATACATGATTTATAGTGAAATCGTTTTCATTGAGTATGTCTGAAAATTCCCGGGACGTTAAATTCTCAATAAAGCCAATGTTATGGTTTAAGTGCGTACTTGAAATATACATTTTACCGTCTGGTGAAAGTACCCGTTTAGATTCATTAATCAAATGAATGCCATCTTCAATTTTGAGATATTTAATCACTTCAAAATTTACAATATAATCAAAGCACTGATCCTTAAAAGGCAAAGCGTTTTCTAAATTATGCACAACATAGGCCGTCGGTATATCATCGCCAGGCGCACCGGATTCAATATCATGATGATTAACCAAAGCCCTTAACAATACATCTTTGCGAATATCAATACCCCAGTAATTAACACGTTTTGCTAAAAACCGCGATAGATTTCCCGTTAAAAAACGACGAAAATAACCGCTAGAACAACCAATATCTAGAATATTAATTTCTTGTTTATTAGATGCGACAATTTCATTGATAATACATAAATTTTTTAACAGATAATGCCAAGAACGGCTGCGAAACGCCCGGCGATCGCCATCAGGTATGGTGCGATAGCTACCGAAGCTTAAATCTGTAAAATATTGATCCCAAGAGATTGTGGCATAAGAGTCACAGTTATTTTGATTAGCACTTTTATCATTGACTAATAACTTACTGCCAGTTTGATGAAGAATATCCATCTCTTTTGTAAAAACACTAGTGAGTTTGTTTTTTTGTTCGTCGGATAAAGTGCTTGAGGGTTGTTTTTCGATCAATTTTTTAGTCATCACATTCTTTTGCTCGACACGCTTTTGTTGGGTCAGCATACCAATAGAGTCATATAAGGTGATCAGTCTAGGCTGTATTTTTATAGCATTACTGAAAGCAGTTAAGGCTTTGTCATAGTCTTGTTTTGCTTTATAGAGCTCTCCTAAGTTGGCATAAAACACTCCCTGTGTTGGTTGCGATTTTACAATACCCTCCATATATTCAATGGCATCATCTAATTTATTTTGTTGCTGCATAATATTGCTTGTAAACAAAATGCCTTTTACGGTATCTGGATATTGCTTATTGAGCTGCTTTAAAATAGGTAGTGCTTCATCAGCCATATCAAAGGATAAGTAATGAACAATTTGATTACAAAGATAATTATAGTGATTTTTATCAGTATCAGGAAGAGGATGTTCCTTTAGCCACTTATTGATTTCATCCTTGGTTTTATCTAAGTAATCAGATTCAAAACTTAAACGACTTGTCATTTTTTTTCTTAATAGTTTTGTTTGGCTGGTGAGTTTTAAAACCTCATCCACCATTTTTAAAATGCTTTCATAATTTACTTTGTTTGTGTCATCAGTTTTTCCAGCAATGATATTTCCCAAATCTATAAGAACGAGTTTATTTTCATGCAATGTCAAATGTTCTAGCTTTACGTCACGATAATGACAGTTTTGTTTCATGATGTCTTGTAACTGTTTAATGTGTTCTACAATGAGTTGCAAAGCCAGATGAGGTTTTGTAAGTTTACCAATTGCAGTACTGACAGGGATAATGACAGGAAAACTCATCCAATAGTGCTCTTTTTCAGGAATTTTCTTGCCACTATAATGTTCTAGCAAGGGCAGAATATATGAGATTTTTTTTAATTTTTGATACAATTTTATTTCTTCATTAAAATTATCTAGGGACTCTTGTTGCTTGGATAGAAAAATTTTCAAAGCAATCAATTTACGCGAATGAGTATCTCTTGCTAACCATACTTCACAGGTTGCGCCAATGCCCAAACGCAATAGTAATCGATACCTATCTACCATCTCACCTTTATGCAATTGGTTAGCAGCGCGTATTTCAGTACGTACTTGATCGGCAGGCATACTTCGATAGTGCTCAAGTTTTGCAATGTCATCTGTTGAAATAGTAACCTCGGTAGTTTTTTGCGTATTTTTATCGATGGCAGACCAGACTTCATCCTTGCCCTGTATGCGAATAAGCTTCACTAATTCCCATTTGCCTATCTTAAGGCCGGGACTTAATGGCTCAAAATTTTTTTCTTTATCTGGCATCGTAATCTCATTTATTTTGCATCAGATTTTAGTATAAGCAAGGATTAGGCAATTGCACAATGCGCGAATAAATATCAAATAAATTCATTTAATATTCACTTGTCATCATTAAAAAATAGTCGCAGAATGAAGAACTTAGCCAGCTATTTAAAAGGATGTAATTATGGCGAGCAAGAAGCATATTGGGCTATTAGGATTAACCATGTCAGGGATTGGTTCAATGATTGGCTCAGGTTGGCTCTTCGGCGCATGGAAAGCAGCACGCTTAGCAGGTCCTGCCGCTATTTATGCTTGGCCCCTAGGCGCACTGATCATTTTATTACTGGCCATCACCTATGCAGAATTAGGCACACGATTTCCTTCCACTGGCGGCATGGTCCGCTATGCCCAACTATCTCATGGCTCTTTCGCCGGTTTTGTGGCCGGTTGGGCCAATTGGGTTGCCATTTTATCATCGATACCCATTGAAGCCGTTTCATCCATCCAGTATTTGGCCTCTTGGCCTTATCCATGGGCTGCATCGCTGTATCATTTACAAACCCATGAATTAACCACAAATGGTTTATTATTATCTGCCGTCTTGATCGTGTTTTACTTTTTATTAAATTATTGGTCTGTGAAACTATTTTTAAAATCTATGGTGTCCTTGAGTGTCTTTAAAATTGCTATTCCTTTGCTGACGTGCATTGCCTTATTTTATTCAGCGTTTTCCCATCACACATTCAATTTGGATCATGGCAACTTTATGCCATATGGCTTTACCGGGGTATTGACGGCTGTTGCAACGGCTGGTGTCGTGTTTTCCTTTAACGGGTTTCAAACACCGATTAATCTTTCAGGCGAAGCTAAACGACCTGGGCGTAATGTGCCGCTTTCCATTTTCTTTTCCATGGGGATTGCTTTTATTATTTACTTGCTGTTGCAGTTTGCTTTTATTGGTACCATCAGCCCAAAGTATTTAGTTAATGGTTGGAAGAATATTCAAATGAGCTCACCTTATGTGCATTTGGCCATGGCGTTTCAGTTAAATTGGTTAGTTATTCTTTTATATGTTGATGCCTTTGCTTCACCCTCTGGCACGGGGATTACTTATACAGCGTCTACATCACGGATGTTATTTGCATTGCAAAAGAATGGTTACATGCCAGAGTTTGTTGGCGTTAAACATCCTAAATATTTAATTGCCCGTGGCGCGATGTGGGTGAATTTGTGTGTCAGCTTTATGTTTTTATATTTGTTCCGAGGCTGGAATACTTTAGTCGCAGTTATCTCAGTGTCTACCATTATTTCCTATGTCAATGGTCCCGTCTGTGCTGTTGCTATGCGTAAGTGGGAAAGTAAAGTGAAAGCACCCATCAGGGTGAAAGGGTTAACGATTATTTCTCCCATTGCCTTTATTGCGATTTCCATGGTGTTGTACTGGGCTAGGTGGCCTTTAACAGGGGAGGTGATTTTAATCATGTTGCTAGGATTACCGATTTATTTTTATTATCAGCATAAAAATAATTGGCATGATTTTGCCAGACACTTTCGCGCGGGTGTGTGGTTGGTGACATATTTAGTCGTTATTGCATTCATATCTTACATTGGTAGCCAACGATTTGGCGGCAGAGGTTGGTTGAACTTAACGGAAAGTTCTATCTTAATTGCGATTGTTGCCGCAGGATTTTATGTTTGGGGGCTTTACAGTAGCTTTAATTTTCATAAAAACACACAAAATCAATAAGTTACGCTGATTAGTTGTAATCAGAAATTTAATGTTTAATTAATCTATATCATTTATACTAATTGGCATACTGTTAACAGACGAGTAGCGGAGATGATAGATGCCAAGTCCAGAGAAAATCAAAGCGTTTAAAGAGGCGATTGATCATAGTGAGATTGAGAACATCAAAGCGCAAGCATCTGCTGATCCTGAGTTGTTAACAGTAAACTTGCAAGATGGCGATCAGGTACTGCACTATGCCATCAAAGTTTCTAGCAAAGCAGTGGTTACTGCACTCATTGAATTAAAATCCCCCTTAGATGAAAAAAATGCTGCTGGTATGACCCCACTGGGTTTAGCCATTGATGAGGATGAAGCTGATTGCGCCTTTGTGTTAATAAAAGCGGGCGCTGATTTACACAAACCCTATGGCGATCCTGAACAAGTGCCTCTTGAAAGGATTGAAGCTGAGGATGACTTTCCTAAGAGGGAACCTATATTAGGCATCGCCTTGTTTCAAGCAATACGCCAACAAAACCATGTAGAGTTGGCTAGGATATTACAGACTGAGCACTATAATGACGCTATCCAGAATTATACAGATGATAACGGTAACACTGCCTTGCATATGGCTGCGCTGTACGCCAAGAGCCTAGAGAGCCGCATACTGTATAAAGAATTCATTGATAGAGATGTTAATGTCGTCAAACAGAACAAAGAGGGAAAATATGCTATTGAGTTATTGCCATTAAAGCCAAGTCATACCGTGATAAAACATTCGATGGCAGATATCATGCTTGCATACGCTATCACTAAACCGAATGTCAATGAAGAGGAAAGAATAGCGCTAGCAAAACATGCGCTTGAGTGTGGCGCGTGGGTCAATCGGCCGAGAGACGATAAAAGTTTGTTACATTTCGCTGTAGAAAATAAGCATGTTGGTATCGTCGAACTATTATTAGCGCATGGTGCTGAGCCGAATGCCGTGAGTGCTACTGGTCAATCTGTATTAGTGCTTGCCATTAATGATAAAGCGCTATTGGAATTATTATTAAAAAATGGTGTAAACCCATGGTTGCGACATGATAGTGGCCAGACGGTTTTAGCCTTCTTTAAGAGCTCATCTCCAAGCAATGATTTAAAACTCATCATGTACAGTTATGCATTAACTGAAGCCGCTAAGCGAGGGTTAACGGATGATGCTGTAAGCATGTTAAATAGCGCTCCTGATGAAATGCAGTCAACTATTGTTAAACACACAGATAAGAATGGCTTAACAGCAGCACACTGGGCCAGTTACTATAAGCATGATGACATGTTGTCATGGTTAGTAGATGAAGAAGGGGCTATTGAACCTATCTCTGATAACAAGGGTCGTTTTATAAAACAAGATCAAGCGGGTTATCCATTAGAAGGTGACAACGGTAAGCCTATTAAACTAACAGTAGAAGACTTATCTCTGCCAAGAGAAGAGGATGCCTTGGATGCTGTTTTGTATAAATTTGGTCGTCGGTCTAAGGTGGCAAGTCCGAGTTCGGGTATCATGCTCAGCACGGTATCTGCTGAAATGCCGCTGTCTCAATCTTCCTTAAGCTCAGGTGGCGTATTAAATTTAATGGCGCCATATGTTAAGGATCCAGATGTGGCAAGCGATCTGTGTAAAATGCTAAGTCCTAAACATACCAGCGTAAAAACAAGCAAGACGTCAGTCACTATTTTCCGCAAAAAGCGCGAACCATTAGTTAAAATTGGTAAGGAACGTTGCCGGATGTCTGCGACGTTAACGAAAGAAGATCGTCATGCTGCCGTTAGACACATTGTCGAGAGCTTTAAACTCGCGATCCTGCAGCAACCGGCTGGTCTTACTAAAGCTTCCTATGAGATCCGCAAACACAGTAGTCACGATGTTGTCGTACCAAAGATAGAAGTCGTACCGCGTAAGGGGTTAAAAAGTTTATCAGTTGACGGACTTAAAGAACTTATGACGGCTTATTTTGAAGCGGGAGCCATTCCTGTCATTAAAGAGGACTTGGTTATTGCCGTGACTAAACATAAGCATCGAACAAAAACGCCAACGGATGCACAAATACAGAAAGTTCTTAAAGAAATTACTGGACATTTACAATCACAAACCACAACGTTCAACGGTAAATATGTACCTTATGCAGGAAGTGAGAGCCCCTTATTGGACAAGGTTGCCAGTGATTATAATGCGCGTCACCCTGGGGCGTTAGGTATCTTAGTAGGCCCTGGCCCAAGGCGCCCTTAAGCACGCCTTTTCGACATACAAATCTTATCCGCCATATAACTCACCGTACCCGCATAAAAGGTAGAATTATTGTAGCGTTTAATCACATCAAAATTATGGAAAATCATTAAACTGGGTCCACCATAAGGCGTGATGATAGCAGCCTCTAAATTGCGGGGTAACTGTTGGCTAGTGGGTATGACTTGAACGCCCATGATGAGCCAAGCACTGACGGTTTTGTGAATGCTGAGTTTTTCTAGTGAGCGATTAAAGCCATTCGGTAAACGTACTTCCACCGCCCAAGGTTGGTTTGAACTCCAGCCATTTTGTATTAAATAATTGGCAATTGAAGCGAAGGCATCGCCGTAATTGGTCCAAATATTTTTATAGCCATCGCCATTATAATCCACGGCAAATTTCTTCCAACTGGAGGGTAGAAATTGCGGTTGCCCGGAAGCGCCGGCCCATTCGCCTTTAAACTTATTTAAAGGCACGTGGCCATCATTGAGTATTTGTAGAGCGACTAATAATTCTCTTCTAAAAAATTCGCTGCGGCGAGTATCATAGGCTAGGGTTGCTAAGGTACGGATCACAGGGAAATTACCCATATAACGTCCATAACTGGTTTCAATGCCCCATAAGGACACAATCATGCAAGGATTAACGCCATATTTTCGGCCGATTGTGCTGAGCAAAGGATAATATTTTTTATACTCTTTTTGGCCTAAGCGAATGCGATAGGCATCGCCTCGGGTTTTTCGATACTTAGCGAAGGTCAGGCGAGTTTCTGGTTGCGAGCGATCTAAGGCGATGGTTCGCTTCATGGGGGTTAATCCGTGAAAGGCTTGATCAAACACACTGGCTCGAACGCCTTGTGATAGAGCTTCTTTGCGCAAGTCTTGTACCCAGCTGGACCAGCTTTGTTGGCGCGCTTGGGCGTTGGTGAATAAAAGTAGACTCGTTAAAATGATCAAAAAATAATTAATTTTTTTCATCGTTCCTTCCTTGGTAACCAGGCCAAATTAGGATTTTACATTAGAAATACTATATACTCCACAAAAGTTCGGTATTGAAAGAGGATAAAGAATGCCTTTTGTTAATAATGATGGGACAAAGATTTTTTACAGAGAAGTAGGGCAGGGTGAGCCCATGTTATTACTATCGCCTATCGGTAGTGATACGCCGGTCTGGGATAATATGGTGTCCGTGCTCAGTCTCTATTTTAAAGTGATCCGCATGGATTACCGCGGTACTGGTGAATCAGACAAGCCCGATGAAGTTTATACCAATGAATCCTTTATCAAAGACATTTCCCTTGTGATGGATGCCTTGGGCTGTCCTTATGTGCATTTAGTAGGCCATGCTATGGGCGGTTTTATTGCCGAGCACTTTGCCGCTGAGCATCCAGATCGCGTACGAGATTTGACGCTCATCGCTTCATTACCCTACCTTACTGAAAAAGCGAAAAAATACATATTACAACAGCTAGAATATGCGGATACCGATCCGCAGAAAATGGATGTTTTTGTCAGACAAGCCATGATGGGCGTGCCACACCAGCCTGTTTTTTCCATCAAACGTCAATTAGAATATTGTTTAGCCCATGATGCACGTGAGCGATTATCAGATCTCACCATGCCGGTATTGATACTCTCTGGCGATGAAGAAAAAGTCATGACATCAAAAATCAGCCACAAATTTGCCTCTATGTTGCCTCATGCAGAAGTGAAAATATTAGAACATTGTGGTCATATCGTACAAATGGAGGCGCCAGATGCAGCGGCAGAAGCTATCGTGGAGTTTTGCCTTAAGTAAACCTACTGGTATGGGATCCGTATGGTAAAGGCGGTGCCCATTTTTTTACTCGAATAAACACTAATTGTGCCATGATGTAATTCGACAATGTCTTTGACAATCGCTAGGCCTAAACCACAGCCACTCTCGTCATCAATATCCGGAGAGTGAGCTTGTTCAAAGGGATCAAAAATAATATCAAGTTTATCTTCCGCGATACCGATGCCAGTATCTTTGATATAAATTATTAACATGCTATTTTCAATAACCGCTGCTACAGTAATCGTGCTCTGTTTGGGTGATGCTTTAATCGCATTAGATAACAAGTTGATTAACACTTCTTGAAAGCGGTTTGGATCAATTTGAATGGGTTTGAGATCCTCAGCTAAATGCACATGAAAGCTAATATCAGCAGCGCCGGGATAACCCTTCATTTGAGTAATGCAGTGATCAATGAGTTCGCCAATATTAGTGTTTTTCAGGGTCAATTTAATGGCGCCTGATTCTAGTTTAGCAAATTCAAGGACATCGTTTATCCTTGTTAAGGATTGTTTACCATGGCGATAGATTTCATGGCAGTATTCAGCTTGTTCATGATTGAGCTCACCGATAATCTTATTTTTTAGCATTTCAGCAAAGCCCATAATAGCATTCAGCGGTGCTTTTAATTCATGTGATATGACCGCAAGAAATTTTAATTTAGCCGCATTTGCTTGTTGGAGTAACGTATTCGTCGCCATTAATTCTTCTTCTAATTTTTTACGATCACTAATATCGAGTAATACGCCTTGCACATAAGGATGCTCCTTTGAGCTAATATCGGATAAGTTAATAATGCAGGGTACTGGATTGCCCTCAGAGTCATGGTGCATCCATTCAAAGCGAATATTACCTTTTTCCAGGACTTCATCTACATAGTGTTTCGCTAATTCGATACTGGGTGTGCCGTCGGGTTGATGAGTTGGGCTCATCTCAATGTGGGATTTGCCAATGAGCTTCTCTCGGGGTAATTTAAATAATTTGCATGCTGTTGGATTTGCTTCAATAAAAGCGCCTTGAGTCACATCCAATACCACAATGCAAATAGGTGACATTTCTAACAAAGTTTGATAACGGCCCAGGCTGTCTTTATCATATTCTCTTTGATTAAATATATCTTGCAGACGTTTTATGAGGTTTTTCTCACGTTCAATGACGGTTTGTTCCATGGGTAAGAAAATAAATTTCACCACGGCGATGATGGTCATGATAAAAAGTAAAAATGAAGCAAGGAGCACCCAGATTAGGTAGCTCACTCTGGCCTGGTCTATGGCGGTTACTATGTCTTTTAAATTGTATAGATTAGTTAATATAAGCGCATAGGAAAGGAAAACCACAGCGCTTAAAATAAGCATCGCGATTAAATATTTCCGGCGATAGGATTTTTTTTCTGAAGGAACATCCATGTCTTCATCTCTAATCTATTCTATTAAGAGTAAAAGTATAACTTAAAATTCACAGATTGGGTATATTGAGAGCTTGGCCTTATTTACGCGCTTTTGGTGGTTGGCGCGGTGGACTTGCGGGCACTCTTGGTAAATGTTTAGTGGTAAACAGGAATAAAAATGCCATCAAACCGATAGATAAGGTTGTGATTCTCGCGGCGAACAAACGACTGTGTTCATTAAGATCGATTAATGCTTGTCGCTGTTTATCGGGTAATTTAGCCTTTTTCAAGATAGTTTCAACTTGCTGGTTGCTGATAAACGGGACATTGGAAACTAATTGTACTTGATGTCTCGCCGCAGCCGAGATATAGGGTGAAACTTTCGCGGTTGTTTTTACTGCAGCCGTTAAGAAAGTGATTAAAATGACACCACTTAAGGCAACGCCTACTGCTTGTCCAAGACTACGCATTGTGCCTTGGACTCCACCGGATTGTTGGGCATAATGTTCAGGTATTGCGCTGGTGATAACGATGCTTGATTGTGATGCTACCAAGCCACAACCTGAGCCAGCAAAAAACAAACCTAATAGCAAGAGTGGGTTAATGGCCATTGACTCCAGTCCGTAAGCAATGATGATACAAGAGAGGACTAGCGTGATAATTCCTAAGCGACAAATTAGGCGGGGCGAAGCATTCTTGAGTAGTAACGGTGTGCCTATAGCAAATAAAACCATACCTAACGCGAAGACGGATAATACAAAGCCACTGCGTACAGCATCTAAACCGATGACCACTTGTAAATAAGTAATAATTAAAAAGAAAAAACCGCCAATGCTTAGAAAAATGAGTAACATTAGAAACAACCCCGATCGAACTTGTCGATTATTTAGAAAAATAGCCGGTAAAAAGGCCATTTTTCCTTGGTTTTCTATGTGTTCTTGCCAATGTAAAAATAGCCAAAAAATAAAGAGCCCTAAGACAATAAAGAAAGGCGAGGGTGATAAGTCAAACACCATAAAGGGTGGGGCCACAGGTTTAATAAACCCCCATTCATTAATCGTCAAGAGTCCAGAAATAACTAAAAACATGGCGGCAATGATCAAGACAGCGCCAACGATATCGAAGTGAGGCCGCTTTTCAGTCACGGGAAGTGGTTTAATGATAACGCTGGCAAATAAAGATAAAAGAAATAATAAGCCTAAACTGACAAAGGCCCATTGCCAACCAAATCCGACAATGATAGCACCACCCACAACAGGTCCTATGGCACTGGCAAGGCCATTAGAAGCAGCAATTGCCCCAAAAGCAATGGCTTGTTCACGCCCATGATAGGTTCCAGGTATAAGACCTAACATCCCGGGTATTGCCACACTGGCACCAATCCCCGTTAGCACTCTGGCAACATAAGTAAAAATAAACATATTAGGACTAAAGGCTGCTAAAATCTCGCCGCAGGCAAGGATCAATAAGCCAATACGCAACACGCGCCGCCAGCCAATAATGAGCCCAATAAATCCACAAATAATCATTAACGAACTAGCAACCAAGGGATAAATAGCATTAGCAATTTGGATATAAGAGACCGTCGTTTTCATGCTTTCTAGCAAGGCAGAAGTAGCCGTAATTAATACGGAACTATCAGCGGTAGCGCCCATTTGAATAATACAAAGCAAAATCAAAGGCGCCCACTTCATAAAAGGAGAAGCATCTGCTGGAGCACTAACGACGTGATTCATACAAAACCCTAAAAGAAAAATATTCCGTACTATACCACAAGGACCCTGCTGGCTAAACGCTAATCTTACTGCCTAGCATCCCACATTCCAGTAGAAAAGTAACGCTCACCTGTATCACATAGCAAGGTGACAATCACGTCAAAAGCATGTTGCTTTGCCAATTCCATGGCAGCATAAACATACGCGCCGGAAGATGGACCGACAAATAAACCTTGCTTTGCCAATTGTTCACATACAGGCAAGGCATTTTCTAACGTTGTCGGAATTTGTTGGTCTATAACACTTTCATCTAATATTTTAGGGACTATATAATTTGGGGAGCCTAATGGTTTTAAGCCTTCAATGCCAGGAAACACATCGGGGATGACCGTTGCAATGTGGAGGTTGGCATGTGTTTCTTTAAACTTTCGGCCGACTCCTGTGATCGTGCCACCGGTACCTATGCCAGCAACAAAGGCGTCAGGCCTGAGGCTATAGGTGGTTTTCAATTCATTTAAAATTTCTTCAGCGGTGCCATGATAATGAGCTAACCAATTATTATCATTGCCATACTGATCGCAATACCAATACTTATCCTCTTGCTCATGAGCAAGACGTTTTGCTTGTGTTAAAGCAAAATCATAGCCTTTAATCGGATCCGTTATAATCAACTCAGCGCCGTGAGCGCGAATTCTGTTGAGGCGCTCTTTGCTAGCATTACCAGGCACAATGATGCTAACGGGGATATCCATGGCAGCGCCTAGCATGGCATAAGCAATACCAGCATTACCGGAGGATGAGTCTAGTAAACGTTGTCCGGGTTTTAAGCTGCCATTTTTCTTGGCCTCGATTAACATGTTTGCTACGGGCCTGTCTTTAAGTGAGCCACCAGGATTTGAAGACTCAAGTTTTGCAAATAATCGAGTTTTCGGTGCAACGGTTTTTATAATGTCTAATTCAATTAATGGGGTATTACCGATATTAGCAATTAAAGACATTAACTAGAGCTCCGGCAAAATTTTTGATAATCAACATAACCTGGGAATTCACGATTGTCGCCGCAATAGAGACAATCAGGGTTGCGTTGACATTTTAATTCGACAAAGCGTTGTTTTAATGCATCGTAATGTAGCAGTCTACCCACGAGTAAATCACCGAGGTCCAAAATTATTTTGATGGTTTCGGTTGCCTCTAATAAACCGATGGTACCGGGTAAAATACCTAAAACACCAGCATCAGCACAAGAAGGTGCTAATTCTGGTGGCGGGGGCTCTAGATAAAGACAACGATAACAAGGGCCACGGTGTTTACTATACGCTGGCCAAAATACCGTGACTTGTCCCTCAAAACGAAAAACAGAGCCATGCACATTCGGTAATTTTAATTTCACACAAGCATCATTGACAAGGTATCGCGTAGCAAAATTATCAGAGCCATCGACAATGACGTCATAACCAGAAAATACTTCTTCAATATTATCACTGGTCAAGCGGCTATTATATTTTTTAACATTAACGGTGGGGTTTAAAGCCTTTAAGGTAAATTCTGCCGAGTCAGTTTTCGTCATACCAATGCGCTCATCGGTATGAATAATTTGCCGCTGCAAATTACTGCGATCGACAATGTCATCATCAATAATGCCAATGGTCCCAATTCCACCTGCGGCAAGGTACATTGCAATGGGCGAGCCTAAGCCCCCCGCACCGATACAGAGTACTTTAGCATTTGATAGTTTTAATTGGCCTTTTTCTTTGATTTCAGGCATGGTGATCTGTCTGGCATACCGTTCCCGATCATTTTGTGTTAATGCTTCAGGCATTTCAAAAGGCAAGCTTTCATTTTTCCATTGCACGAAGCCACCAGAGACAGAAGATACATGACGGTAGCCAAGTTGCATTAAGCTTTGAGCCACGAACAGTGAGCGCTCGCCTGAGGCGCACATGGTCATGATGGGTTGTTCTAAGTCAGGAAATGTTTGTAATACGCGTGCTTCCAAATGCGAACGATTAATGCGAGTCGCTCCAGTCGGGGTGCCTTGAGATACTTCGTGAGGCTCACGTATGTCTAATAAGATATAGCCTTTTTGTTGGAGTTCATAAGCTTGTTTAGGCGTTACTTCTTTAACAGTTTCTTTCAACTTTTTCAGCACATTTTTAAAGTTCATATTAACCTCCAGCTACCGCAGGAATAATTGAAATGACATCACCGTCATTGACTTTCGTATCTAAGCCTTGTAAATCTTTGATATTTGTTTCAGCAAGAAATAAATTGACGAAGTGCCGTAATTCTTGTTCTTCATTGAAAAGACTAGCGTTTAAAGCGTCGAATTGAGACGTCAACTGTTCTAGCACTTCTCTTACCGTGTTTCCCTCAAGTATAATTTCATCGGCATTATTAACCATAGTGCGCAGGGGGGTGGGAATTCTAATCGTGACCTTTGACATTAAATTATCTCCTCTTCAATAAATTCTTCGCCATTTAATAACCATGAGCGCGTGTCTTCAATGCCTTGTTGAGTAACAGACACAATCACATAAGACCAATTGGACCACGCGCCTTGGCGATCAGTTTCTGATGGTTTTGCGGGGTGATCAGGATGTGAGTGCCATATGCCAATAATTTCCCAACCATTTTCTTTTGCTAAATTGTCTGCTTTGAGTAAATCCTTAGGATCTAAATCGTAACGTACTTCCGGTTTTTCTTCATTGAGATTTTTTGCCTGAGTGATTTGTAGGATTTCGCGTGTATTATTGTTTTGTTTGCCAAGCAAAACGCCACAGGTTTCATGGGGGTAACCTTGTGTGATAAAGCTGTGGAGCTGAGATTGACAGGGTGTTGAAATTTTTAGCAAAAAGATATCCTTAATTTATTTGCCTTGGGTATTCCATTACTTTAGTTTAGTTCACTTTTAGGAGTAAATTATGCCACAAATACGCTTAGAGTATACAACAAATATTGATTTGAAGATTGATTTTAAGTCACTATTTACCCAATTGCATCAATTAGTCTGTGATATCACAGGTGCAAACTTGAATGCCTGTAAATCAGGCGTAATACCATTGCAGCAGTATTGTATCGGCGATGGTGCTGATGCACATGCCTTCGCTTTTATTACGATTAATTTGCTTTCAGGGCGTTCCACCGATGAAAAGCAAACCTTATCACAAAAGGCATTGGCATTACTGCGCCAGTATTACGAACCTGCTCAATCTAAACACAAGCTACAACTGACTGTGCGCGTCAATGACATGGATAAGGCGACTTATAGCAAATAACGAGCCAGCGGGAATTGCAAAGCCATGATTGAAATGCGGTAATAATCATGTATTATGTGGACCTAAGTCATACTCAGAGGTTTCTAATAGTACTCTGAGCACCCTAAGCATGAGCATAATTTGATAAGGAGAGAATGGATGCAAGAGCAAGCTGTAACTAAAAAGTCATCTGTTAGTAAAACACTATTCTGGATAACATTACTAGTCTTTCTTAGTTTCCCATTAGCCGGCATTGGTACTCGGCTAGCGTGGTGGAATTACGCCGTTGGATTAACAGCTGTTAAATGGCTGGTTTATGTTGCGGTTATCTTTTTAATTTTCGCCGTCATTACGTTTGCCATGTCCTTTACCACAAAAGGTGCAGTAAATCGACGCAGTAATTTATGGGCAGTGTTATTTTGTTTGATTCCGGTGAGTATGGTTGGACACCAATACCTGTTAATGAAAAAATTACCTGTCATTCATGACATTACTACGGATACTAAAAATCCACCTAAGTTTATGGAAAACATTCACGGCCGTGGTTCTGAAAGTAATAGCTTACAATATGCCGGTGAAAAAATTGCGGCGCAACAACAGTCGGCTTACCCCAATGTGCAACCCATTATTACTGAAACCAATGCAGAAAAATCTTATATTCGTGTCTTACGTTTGGTGAAACGGAACAGCTGGGAAATTGTTGATGCCAACCCTAGCAAAGGCACGCTAGAAGCTGTTGCTACGACTTTTTGGTTTGGTTTCAAAGACGACGTTAGCATTCGCGTCATGCCTGAAGGCAGTGGTGCTAGAGTTGACATTCGCTCTGTATCACGCGTTGGTAAATCAGATGTGGGCACAAATGCCAAACGCATCGAGCAATTCGCCAAACAATTCAGAGACACTAACAACCAAGATAAAGCCCGAGATAACGCAGAACCAGCTACTCAGAATGGTTAAATACGGAGTTTAAGCGCATAGCGAGATTGTTCTAGTGACAAGAATTTGCTAGTATGCGCCTCACGCGCCCGTAGCTCAGCTGGATAGAGTATCTGGCTTCGAACTAGGTGGTCGGGAGTTCGAATCTCTCCGGGCGCGCCATAAAAAACCTTTAAAATCATGAGCTTACGACACTCAGCACTGGTTTTAAAACTGCTTCCTTTTTAGTCTGTGTCAGATTTGTGTCAAACCGGATGAGATTCAACACGGGCTGACACGCATCCTTATAAACCGGACATATGGCATGCTACTGACATTATATTGATCAAAATTGGCTCACATGGTAGAATATAAACCATCCTTTGATTTTTATGGAGCTCTTTATGCCAACGTCCGAGAGTGTAACCGCACCTCATCAGGAATTACTGTCTGGACTCGCTGACAAAACGTACGAAGCCCGATCCCGATGGATGCAGATTTTCAATGAAAAAACGCGTGCTACAACAGAGCTTCCTGTCCAAACAGAGATTGCTTTTGACACCTCGACAAATGCTTTCAGGATAACGATTTCTCCATATTCTGATGACACGCTGTTAAACCATGCAGAGGAACTCATGACATGGATGAAAACGTTTGCACCCGATGAAAAGTTCTTCATCAAAATTCTGCTGCAAAAAAATAACATCAATGAAACGCTTGAAAGAATCGCCTTCACGCACCTTAACCATATCGAGGATGTGTATCTGTGCGGGTTTGATAACAGTGAAGTCAGCTACCTCTTATCTGACTTACAACAGGTAAAACATCTCTGGCTGATTCAGTGCAGCATAACGGGAGATGCCTTTTTCTGGAAGGAGATACAAGCACTGCATCATCTTCTGGGGCTTTATATCCATCAGAGCCCTGACTTAACTGAGGCACCAGATCTGAAGGGCATGGAGCGACTGGAACACTTAGCGTTTTATGATTGCCCGTTTAAGCTCCCTCCAGATCTCGAAGGCTGTACTTCTCTCAATTCCCTTAAGTTTGAAAACTGTTTCCTCCTGCAAGAACCCCCTGTTTTCGGAAAACTTGCCAATCTCCATACACTGATCATAACCAGATCCAGTCTCTCCCATGCACCAGACATTAAAAATTTTTCTGAGCTGAGAGTGGTGAATCTTTCCTGGAATTTCATGAAATCTCCTCCGAGTTTAGAAGGCCTGTCTTCTCTAAGAACACTGGACCTTTCCAACACCTTTATCGAATACCTGCCTGATTTATTGCAGTGTCCGAACCTGTCTTCGTTGAAAATTGACCGGTGTCAGCGTGTGAAACCGCAGCCACAAATCCAGTTGATTCAGCGAATTTATCGAGAGAATCCCCAAATCCTCACTCGCATTTTTAACAGTTTTGCAAACCTTGGGCTGCCTTGGTGCATTGACTTTTCAGGCTTTAGTCCAGCGCCTGAAAAGTTTATTCCTCTGACTGCCGGTATGCCGCAAGCAGCATATAATGAAGCGCTGCAAATGGCTATTCTTTACAATCTGCCGGCACTGGCAAAACAGGCCGTAAACGCTGGGGTTGATATCGAAAACCAATTTGTGCCAGGCAGTACCCCCCTACTGGAAGCCTGTCTCTTTAATCGTCCAGAAATCGCATTGATGCTGATTGAACGTGGCGCCAATGTGAAATGTATGAAACACAATACCTCGGCAACTCCGTTAAGAATAGCGCGTGAGGGAGGGGTCGCGATGGCCGCATGCGTTGAGGCCATGCTTGTGAAGGACGCGGGCTTCAGTGAGGAAATAATCTGGAGAAAAAAACTGGCACACGAATTCGGCATTGCTGGAATATCGCACCTCGATGGATGCGAAATCAGGCGAGAAGGCTTTAGCCATCAGTTTTTTATGAAGCATTTTTCTGTGAAGAGCGCGCCGTTTTATAAAGCACTCATTGAAGAAATCTCTCAGGGGGATGGTCCGATACTACAGCGCTTTTCTGACAGGGGAAAACGATTGATTGCCTCTGATCTGAAATCGGCTTCAAAGCGTCTGGCACTTGTCGAGGCACTGCATCAATTTCTTGCCGCCATGGAAAACCCTGTTAATCTGGATGTAATTGAAGAAGAACTGCAGACAGAGCTTCAGAAACATCTGGGCAAAGGCAGACCTGCTGTCTGCTTTAACATGACCAAAACCGATGTCGATTGGTCATTTCACATCTGGGGGCTAGTAATTTTCAAACAACCTGACACTGACAAGTACCATGTCTACCGCTGTAACCGGGGCTACGGAACGTTCATGAAGAGTGGTGTGCTGGGAAATCTTTTCAGCCGTGCTGAGATGCTAGCGATGGTAAGTTCTTATCAAAAGTATACAAACTGGAAATTTGCTTCCTGGAAAGACAGTGCCAATTTTTTCAATTCCATTAACAACACCCTGTTAAAGACTATGCCGCACACACATATTCCTCAAAAGGAGCAGAAACCAGGAATGTGCAGCTATTACAGTCTGCAGGCCGTTGAGCTGTTGGTGTTAAGGCTCGTTATCGAGGGTATTATGCCTGAATCCGCCGTTGAATTAGCAAAAGAATTCAAGCGACTGAAAACTGACAGCGTGCGACTGAGCGATTTACAGGAATATCTAAGCCTACATGGACCGCATAGTACTTCCTACTATCCTCCGGACTGGGAATTACTCATGGATATTAACACTGATACTGCTGCAAAGCCGAAGCTTGCTTCGCATCATGATGCCATCAATGAATTTATGACAACAATAAAACCTTGATGCTCTTTAGCGGCAGCGCTCCAGACGTTTATAGTGAAGCACAAAACCATTGCGATCCCAATACTGTATTTTGATTTTGTCTTTTCCTTTGTTTCGAAACACAAACTGATGCCCTGATTATGGAGAAGCTTCTAGAAAATCAACGACCAAGGCAGAGAGCCCGTTGATCGACTTACGCTTATGTGGAGCTCCACATAAGCGTAAATCCTTTGATGGTCTTGCCGCTATCATCAGCGAAGGCCTTAAAAAAGATGTTTACAGTGGCCAGTTATTTGTATTCACTAATCGCCGTGGCGATAAGTTGAAAATTTTTTACTGGGATAGAAATGGTTATTGCTTTTGGTACAAGCGCCTTGAA
>JAJFKI010000097.1 GCA_021773295.1 Gammaproteobacteria bacterium
GTGTTAAATCTCAAACTAACTTCCTTCCACAACTTCTACGTCAGGCTGTGATTTGAGTTTTTGGTAAATTTCATCGCGAAAAATGCTGACATCCTTTGGCGCGTCAATACCTACGCGCACATAACGCCCTTTGGTATCTAAAATGCGAATTTGGATATCATCTCCAATGTGAATGACTTGATTGGTGCGTCTTGTTAATACTAGCATGGTCTTGCTCCTTCATGTTTAACTTTAGTACAGGTCACAATATTACCATAAAATATTTAGCATGTAAATTCTGTTAAGCAAATTATTTTCAGATTTATTCGGGAAATGATAGTTTTTTTAGTATATTTTTATTGGAAACAAAGAGTTATTCTAAGAAAATAAAAACCATTATTTTTGCTGCAAGACGATACATCCCTTAAAAAATGGGGAAAATTCAGGAAATTCGTAAGTAGTGCTGTCTGTTAAGGCCCGAGTAAACATAGGCTCCATCGACATTAATTCTGAAATTTGTTTAATTTCGCCATGAGAGTCCTTGTCAGAATGGAAAAAACCATACTGATAATCTCGCTCTAATAGGCTCAAGGGCATGTCTTTCAAAGTCATACCATTATTACTTATTTCAGAAAAGAACAATTCAAGAATAAATTTTATTTCCCTCATATCAGCGATCTTACTGTAGATTCGGCTTGAACGTGGAGAGAAGACTGTGGTTGTTGGTAATTGCAAAGAGTATAAGATAGGTAAATTAGCACTTCCCTCAAGGTGTCCCAAATGCATAATCACTGGTGCGTACCGCTTTAATAAGTAATCATTTAAAAAAACCTCTTGTAATCCTCTCACTGGGGCTGCTGAACTATCCTTAGCAGCAATAAATCCTGGAACTTCGCCTGTACCAATGCCTATTAAGTGCTTTACTGTGTCAGCTAAATAAGGATTCGGCTTCAATCTATTCTTTTCTTGTGCCACAGAAAAAAGGAAATCTAAAACATATTGATTACGGTGAAATGGTGATGATGACCAAACATTATTTAGCAAATAATAGTAGAATGGAGCCCAGCTGGGATCACTTTTATGTGAAAACCATTTTTTAGAAAAACAAATAATTTCTGAATACCAGTTTTCAGAAAATAAGTTATGATTTGCTAAAGTTTTAAAGATGTCCCATTGATCAACTAGCGTAGGTGTCGTTTGCAAATTCAGTGAAAATTTACTTTTTAAGTTTCTATACCCATTTTTATCAGCTATTTTTGGCAGCATACATATTGTTCTAGCGCCTGAAGAAACATTCCAAAGCCCACAGTCTTGATACGATGAAGCCCCATCAAAAATCCGCCACAAAGAAAACATGGAACCAGGCCCATATAAACTCGCGGGTACAATACGACCCTCACCTGTAAAAAATGTTTCTACTGAGTTATTAGTAACAAATCCAACTGGCATCGTACCAGTATAATTTAAATCTGACTGTATTTTTTTAGAAACGCTATTATGCTCAAGAGGAACAAGTTTTTTTTTGTCATTAATAACTTGAAAGGTTCCTTTGTCTAAAATGCTAGCACCATAAGGATATCTCACTTTATAAAAGCAATAACTACCATCAGGTGATAAAGAATCTATGATTTTACTTAATGTTGGCTCATATTGGGTAATAGTTTTTCGGACTTGGCTCCAACTGTGTCTCTCAATTTGCATGATGTTCCTTCGGTTATTGGTAAACACATAATAACGTATTCCATTATCCTAGAAACTGCTGTTAAACGCGAGCCTCAGCCCCAAAATCATCAGGCGGTATATCTAACACGCGCAACGCACCCCCCATAACAGTCTTAAACACAGGCGCTGCCACTAAGCCGCCGTAGAATTTACCGGCTTTTGGATCTTTGATATCAACAGCTACTACTAATTGCGGATCACTCGCAGGCGCTACGCCGACAAAGATGGCGATGTGGTGGTTTTTTTCGTAGCCGTGAGGGCCTACGATGCGGGATGTGCCGGTTTTACCACTAACTTTGTAGCCGGGGATTTTAGCTCTGGTGGCGGTGCCGCCTTTTTGAAGGACGGATTCCATCATGGATAGAACTTGTCTTGCTACCTTTGGGTTCATGACGGATTTGCCTTGTGCATCACCGGTGCGCTTTACTAAGGTTACGGGATATTTAACGCCGTCTGCGGCAATAATACTGTAGGCTTCGGCCAATTGTAACGAAGTGACGGATAAACCGTAGCCGAAAGATAAGGTGGCTAAGGTGAAAGGTGCCCAGATGCGGTGGTGATACAAACTGCCACTGACTTCGCCAGGAAAACCTGAGCCTGTGCGTTCACCTAGACCTACCGTATGCAATAATTGCCATAGACTATCTGGCTTTGTATCTAAGGTTATTTTAGTAATGCCAACATTACTCGAGCGTTGCAAAATCGACATTACATCAAGCGTGCCATAATCACGATGATCACGCACCGTATTACCTGCCACCATCATCCAACCAGGGGACGTGTTTATCTTGGTATGCGGCGTATATTTTCCACTCATTAATGCATTGGCGACGCTGAAGGCTTTCACGGTTGAACCCGGCTCAAAGACATCCGTCACGGCTCGGTTACGATACTGACTACCAGAGCGCTTTGGCCGAATGTTTGGATTAAAAGAAGGATAATTTGCCATGGCTAACACTTCGCCGCTGTGTACATCCATCACCACAACCGATCCTGATTGCGCTTTGTTTTCTCTTACGGCTTTTTTCAAAGCACCATACGCCAAAAATTGTATATGATGATCTAAGCTCAATTGTAATTTATGTCCCGGTTCTGCTTTTTGAATGGTATCCATCACGGCAACCACATGACCTAAGCGATCTTTTAACACACGCTCTTTGCCTGGCTTACCCGCCAACCAACGGTCAAACTCTAATTCAATGCCTTCCTGGCCTTTGTCATCAATATTAGTAAACCCCATGGCTTGCGCGAACACTGCGCCATCGGGATAATAACGCCTGTATTCCGGCAAAAAGTGCACGCCGGGGATTTTTAAGGCTTTGACTTTATCCGTTTGCCGAGGCGGTAATTGACGCTTTATATAAATGAATTCTTTATTTTTATTATGGGCTAGGCGTTTGCGAATGATACTGGGTTTCTCATGAATGATTTTCGCGACTCGCTGAATGTTGGTTTCATTGCTCACAAATTCTTGTGGGTTTATCCAAATGGATGTGACAGGCGTTGTAATGGCTAAGGGATACCCTTGACGATCGGTTACCATACCGCGAAGCGCTGGCATTGATATCGTACGCAGCGTACGAGCATCGCCTTGTTGCATTAAGAAAGGCCGTTGCACAATACTCAATTGCACCATTCTTCCAAATAGTGCTGTGATTAGTAAACCGATAGCAATAATTACAAAATAAAAACGCCACCAAGCACATTTGTACTGCGTACCATCTCCAATCACGACCTCACCATAATGATGGCTTGTTGCTGCGGCGTTATCATGCCTTGATCGGTAGCCACCTGTTGGATATGCACGGGGTTAGACCAAGTACTGCGTTCCAATAATAATTGGCCCCACTGGTCTTGTAGAGATTGGCGTTCTTCCACTAAGGATTGTTGCGTTGAGACTAATTGTCTCTCTAAACAACGCACATACACCACTGACACGGCGGACAATAATACGGCTGTTATCAAAGCCGTTAGCATTAATGTACGACTGGAAACTTTTAAATAATCCAACCATTGACTGATGACAAACCATGGGGTTTGTGTAGCGATTCTTGTAGCGGTTACCATGATAGTTTCTCCGCTACTCGTAAGATAGCACTTCGGGCCCTAGGATTCATTGCCACTTCATTGTTGCTTGCACGTTGTGCTTTACCGATTAATTTCACCCGACGTTTGATATCTTCAGGTGCCACCGGTATCTCGCGCGGCAATGAATCCCCTTTGGCCTCCCCACGCAGAAATCGTTTAACTATTCTGTCTTCTAAAGAGTGAAAACTAATTACCGCTAAGCGCCCCTTTGGGCATAATAAAGAGAGCGCTTGCGGTAATACTGCCTTTAAATCGTCTAACTCTTTATTAATATAAATTCGGATCGCTTGGAATGATTGGGTTGCTGGATGTTTGCCTTTTTCCCAGGCTGGATGAGCTTTCGCAATAATGTCTGCTAACTGTTTAGTGCGAGTGATGGGTGTTTCAGCGCGCGCGCTCACAATGGCACGGCTGATGCGTTTTGCAAAGCGCTCTTCACCGTAGATTTTTAAAACTGAAATCATGTCTTCTTCTGATGCTGATTGAATCCAGTCGGCGGCGCTGATACCTTGGGTGGTATCCATGCGCATATCTAATGGTCCATCTCTTCGAAAACTAAACCCTCTATCGGCTGTTTCTAATTGAGGAGAGGACACACCCAAGTCTAGCAAGATGCCATTGACGTTACCTGTGATGTGATTCTGTTCTGCTAACTGTTCCATCATAGCAAATGAACCTTGTTTTAATGTTAACCGATCATCCTTGATGCGGCGTTGCCCAAATTCAATCGCTTGCGCGTCTTTATCAAACGAAAACAAGCGCCCATTTGGCCCTAATCTTTCAAGAATCCCCTGGCTATGGCCACCTCGGCCAAAAGTCCCATCGACGTAAATGCCATCCGGCACAATCGCCAATGCCTCAAGGGCTTCTTCAAAGAGAACCGGTTTGTGTTGTTCATCATGTTTTGACATCGTTAAAGGGATAATTGTTGTAATTCTACTGGTATTTCTTCCACATCTTTCTCTGTGTTAGAAAACCATGATTCCCTTTGATCTAACCAACCCAGTTCACTCCAAATTTCAAATTTCTTACCTTGCCCAACAAGCATTACTTTCTTTTCTAAACCAGCGTAGTCGCGCAAGACTGGCGGGACTAAAATCCTGCCATTGGCGTCGATTTCTACGTCGGTGGCGTGCCCGATCAATAATCGTTGGATACGACGCGCCGCTGTATTAAAACTCGGTAATGCCGTTATTTTTTTCTCAATAATTTCCCATTCTGGTAGTGGATAGAGTAAAAGGCATGGCGCATCCGTATCAATCGTGACCACCAGGTTACCTAGCGCGCTATCTACAAGCGCATCACGGTAACGAGCTGGCATTGCCACTCGCCCTTTCGTATCCATATTTAGAGCATTTATACCTCGAAACATGACCTTATACCACAATTTCCCACAATTTCCCACAACGGTACAAAATAATATGGTAC
This sequence comes from Gammaproteobacteria bacterium, assembly GCA_021773295.1. Lineage (GTDB taxonomy): Bacteria > Pseudomonadota > Gammaproteobacteria > UBA1113 > UBA1113 > JAJFKI01. Next base: position 5,218 of record JAJFKI010000097.1, read on the forward strand.
ACAAGTTAGGTATTGTCAAGAAAGGGGGCAAAATTATTCTAAGTTTGATCGAGTGGGTTATTTTTTGTGCTGATGGATGGCCTGATCACCCACTTTTTATTTATTCAGATTAAATAGGAGCGTTGGCCATTTGCAAAAGCATTAGCTCCTCGCTTATGAAATGATGTAATCGATCCCGTGATCATAGGCTAACCGCAGTAACTTTAAGTTCGCGCCCTTAGGATGCACCTCTCCTCGCTCCCGTTTTTGATAAGTAGAACGCTAATACTAAGCGCCTGGTGGGAGGCAGCGTGGCAGCGCAAAAGGGCTTTTAGGACGGTATGATGGGCGGTTTTTTAAGTCTTGTTCCAGTTCTTTATTATTGAGATTTTCTAAGGCTTCATCTAAGTCTTTGTCATTGACTTTGACGACACCTGGTCTTGGTGCTAGCAAATGTGTATTTTGATATAAGCTTTCGAGAAATTTATCATGGTGACTGCCGTTGGGGATGCTAAGAATTAACCGATTGCCAACCATTTTCACTTTGTAATTGACCACGGATAAACCTTGTGATTGTAGTTGGCGGATAAACGCTTGAAATAAGTCTTTAACGGTAAGAAAAATGTTGACTCGTCGCTTTAATGAATATGGATTTTTAAGGCGGTTTGCTTCATTGATAAAGCTAAATGTTAACAGTATGGCAACGTTTGAATAAGGCTTTGGGGTACCAGTGCCTTGACCGGTTTGCTGATCGGAGTCTTCGCCGCCACTATCAGTACCACATTGACAGCCAACAAAACCACCCGCATTGCATTTGCCGCATGAACTAAGGTTCTTTGCGTCAATGGCAATGTCGCTGGCTAATTGGGATTGTGTTGCGGTATCTGTATTCATAATGTGTCATATTTTATACTAAATTGGGATGAGATACAAACTGAGGAGATTAAGGTGACTGATTATCCTAGAAACGGTCGTTTCTAGGATTATGTCAATGCCACCTTAAGCCAACCATGACTATCTGCTTTTCCAGCATGACTTTTAACAATAATTTCGACATCTTGATTCAATAAATTTAAGAAATGAATGAGTTTTTCCATGGAGAACCCGCTTAGTCTACCATTCATCAATGCAGACACTTTTGGTTGGTTTATACCGAGAATTTTAGCTGCTTCGACTTGTTTTAATTGGTTTTGAGTGATGACTTCTTCAATGCGCATGGCAAGTTTCGCTTTTGCTAAGCGTTCTTCAGAATCTTCAAATCCTAAGTCTTGGTATACATTACCACTACCTTGTGTAAATTGATTATTCATTGTCTTCACCTGCTATGTTGTATTGCTTCACATAAACGTTGTTTTATTAACGCTATTTCTTTTTTCGGCGTTTTTCTACCGAACTTTGATTTTTTCTGAAAGCAATGCAAAACATACACTGCTTCACCAAGTTTTACCGTATAAATAGCACGGTATGTGTTCGTATCAAAATCAGAGACTATCTCCATCACCATTGATTTAAACGCCTTCCCCTTTAAAGGTTTAGCATTTCTAGGCACAAATCCTTTTTGAGCTTGGTAAAGTGAGTATCCGATCCCATCTTTTACTTCCTCAGGGAATTCCTTCAAGTTTTTGAGAGCATCTCTCATCCATATAATCTTTTTTGATGTTTCCATTTATTTTATCCTAGATTTGGGATATTGCAAGTGTTTATTTATAAAGCCGCGTAAAATCAATAATTTGTTTGTGTATTTTTATATTATAATCAAAAGAATTGACTTGCAAGTTTGAAACGGGCCGATGGAAAGGTATAAAGTTGAGTTGGCCGATAAGCCGGGTTCTGTCGTGGGTAATCATTCATCTGGGATGATTGTCGCCAATCACCTCGTGCGACCAACCCGGGCTCAGCGCGAGCAACGCCAATGAGCCCCTATTTGGTCTTGCTCCAGGTGGGGTTTACCTTGCCACTGATGTTACCACCAGCGCGGTGCGCTCTTACCGCACCATTTCACCCTTACCTTAATCCGAAGATTATGGCGGTATTCTTTCTGTTGCACTTGCCGTAGGCTTGCGCCTCCCAGGCGTTACCTGGCACCCTGCTCTTTGGAGCCCGGACTTTCCTCTGTGCAAAGCACAGCGACTACCTGGCCAACTCAGCGTGGGAGTATAACATACTAGATACGCGCGGCCATGGGTTGAGAGGTCGACTCTTGTATTAAGTAAGCTTCTAAGCTTTTTATGACGTCTTCTAATTCTGGGATTAATTGGTAAAGTCTGGCTGAAATCGCGACAGTCCATTCGTGGGCGGCTCTGTTGCGATGTTCTATGAGTGTGTTTAGATAGTCTATTGTTTTTTGCTGATCGCCTGGTGATAAATCCTGTAGGCTTTCTGCGAATGCAGATTTATCATGCCGTGTTTGAAGTTTCCATGCATCGCCAATTTGGATGAAGAGTGATCGTAACAGCAATGCTTGTCGACGATTTGTGATCCCTTGTTTTGCAATTTCTTGTAGCTTTAATAAATAGTAATGCAGATACCACAGTGAGTTTTTTCGATCATAGTAATTTGGTCGTTCACCTTGTGCCGTTAGCCATTCCATGTGAGTTTTATAGACAGCTGTGTTTTGAAGTGCTATCTCTAAAGAGTTTACTTTGCATGGCTCGCAGACTTTTAGCTTATGATATAAATCTTGCAAATCAGTATAGCTTAGTTCCTTTAAGTGATGCCTGATGATGTGGCGCATACTTATCATTAACCGCCTATCGTTAATTTCACCCGTGATCATTCTATTTTTATCTAATAATGCCAAGAAGATACTAAGAGCCCAGCCACGCATACACAACAACTTATCTTCTTCTGGCATGCCTGTGTGCTTAATGATTTCAAATTCTGCAACCATTAATTTAAAAACATGAGGAGTATCACGTTGACTCGATGAGCCATTGCTTTCTTTTGTTTTTCTTTTTCCTTTACCTTTACCCTTAGTTTTTTGCACTTTATAAGGATCTTTACTATCCTCGGAACGTGGTATTGGAACCCAAGCTGCTGAAAATATATCTGTTCTAGATATTGAGGAAGGTGCCGAGGATGAAGAGGAAGACGATGAAGATGCAATTAGAGTAGAGTATGTCTGTGATCTTACTGTTATAGGATTGCTATCCGTTACGGTTGCAGTTGAAGTAAAAGCGTTTGGCCGAACCGTGCTAGCTGCAGGAGGGATTGCGACACCTCTTGTCTTTTGCTTGGCTGTTACAGGCGCTTTGCCACGTCTTGATAAATTATCATAGGCTTTTTCCACGTCTTTCTTTACCCTATCTATAGTCAATTGAGTACTCGAGACTTTCCTTGCAACGCCTGTTAATGTTTTATCTGCACTCTCTAGCCGCGCCTCAAAAGTTTTAAGTGCTGCATCACTCTCAGGCAGTGCTTGCGATACTTGAGCAATAAGCTTGGATAATGAACTCATACTTATTTTTTTAAAATCCAACACACGGCTGTTCAGCGACTCAATCCCTTTGTCAAAGACTCTTAAACTCGTATTAGCATCTGTGACTGCTGCTTTTTTAGATCCCACCCACGCAACAGCCGCAGTTAAACTAGCCGCCAGTGGCTCATAAGTAGTTTGCAGTGATGCAAACTTTTGTTGAGTCTCATCCTGTTGTGCAGAAAGCTGTTGCAAATGTATTTCTCTTTCTTTTGCCACCTGCTGTTCTTTTATTGCCTGTAACGTTGATTGGTAGTCAGCGCTGTGTTGCAACAGTAAACCTTCCATTTCTTGGTGATAGTGATAGCAAGCATTATCATCACTCAAAATGGGTATATTAATGCTGATCTTCACAATGTTATCAATCATTTTAACACTGCCATTAATGTCTGCAGACTCGACAAGTTCTTTTAATGCAGCCACTCTTTCTTCTCTCGACATGGTATATTCTATACCTTGGTGCCGATACTGTTGATGGTGCTCTAACACTATTCTGACTTTCATATGGGCTTCATCAAAAATAAGATTATTATTTTCGTTCCTCAGCTCTTGTAAACCTTCTACCTCACAAGATTGAATCTGCCCATTGATGCAAGCAATAATTTTAATGAAATTTTTTGCATGTCTTTCACCTTGTCGCACGTCTTCCTTAATTTGTTGTCTTCTTTGCTGCAGCTGTAATCTCTCACGCTGAATACGTTCCCGATAAAGTAATTGATGTATAACTCTAAAAGATTTTTTAATAAACAACACCGAAAAATAGGAAAGTGATCCTATCGCACCGAGCATCAGTGAGAATAAAGAAACAATAATCAATTTATATTGATATGAGGCGCTCCAAAGAAGCTTCAATCCCACGTAAAATGGTTGCGAATAGGATAGAAGATCTCTCACCTCGTCATCAGTAGTTAATAAAAATGGATATCTTCCGTCAACAGACATGGTGTGTTTTGCATTATTATCAATCAGCAACTTTACAAGATTTTTATTATTTAGTTGCGCAGCCAGATGCAGTGGGGTCACACCCAAAGGGCTCACAATATTTGGATCAGCGCCTAGTTTCAATAAATGTCCAGCCATTTCTATATGGTTTCCCGCGACTGCATAATGCAATAACGATAAACTAGATGGATAGGAGCCATCTTGCCTAACGGCGTTCAGCTCAATTCCTGGAAGGGATAAAAAGTAGGAGACGAACTCTGGTTTATCTTTAGCAACCGCGAGTAGTAATATGGAGTTACCTTCACTATTAGTCTTGCCAACACGTAAGCCTCTGTCAACTAATAGCTTCATAACATCTAATCTATCAAAATCTATTGCAGTAATCGCTATACTTTCTAAGTGACTTTGCTTCTCAGTAGCATCAATATCTTTTAAATAGGCATCTAGCAAAAAGTTTTCTAACATTGACGTTTTGTTTTTTTCCGTAGCGTGCTTTAGTAAGGTATACGTACCCACCAAAGATTTTTCGGAACAAAAGCCCTCTTTACAAAATGCCGCTAACTGCTTGTCATCGTCCTCATCAATCAAACGAAGTAAATACTGCGTTGCTGGTGTAGGTTGAATCGTGAAGTGGTCAATGATGCGCGCTGTAATATGCTCGTATTGCAGTAAGTAGCCCGCCGCTTGTAAGGCATCTTCACTAGAATCATCAAGACAGTAAGTTAGCGCATGGTGGTTTTTATTATCAAATTGATTGTAAGCATTGGACGCTTTGCCTAATACCCTGATCGCAGCCATGAACCCACCCGCCTGTTTTACCATGCTTGCAAATGGATGGCTAACACGGTCTTCCATAAACGTTGCCGTTGTCGATGAACCTGAGATCTGTTCAATCACGCTTTCATGAGGCTGCTTAATCACTGTCGAAGCCAGTTGATGAATCGCCTGTCTATGTTGAAGATCCTGATGAAGCATGAGTGAGGGATCAGTTTCCATTGGAAACAAAGCGCTATGACCATCGTCTCGTCGTCTTGTCGGCGCTGCTTGGGCCGTAGGGATCATGCTAAAGGCAAGATACAATAAACAAAGTCCCAGCAAAAATTTAATCGGATCACGCTGAATAGCTTCCCAAAGTTCTTGCAATTTCATCCATAAAAAAAGCTGAAATAACTCGGATTGCGATAGCGGGTTTAAAGCCGCTAACTGATCCTTCAATTCTAAAAACTCTGCTGTTTCTTGGAATCGATAAGGGTAAGCGGCATCGGCATTATCACTATGCACGAGTATACGATGGCGTTCTTTAAATGCCTCAGAATCAACATAATAACTCAGATCTTGTACCAATAGGGGATAAAATGGGTATGGTTGATGCTCATATGCTTTAATAATAGCAAGTACGCTTTTCGTATCACCAGCATCACGCCAATGCTTGAGAGCCTCTTTCGTTTCGTGCAAGGCCCCAGCAGCAGTAATAAGGGTAGGTTCTGTACTCATCTTTAATTCCACTCAATGTTCTGTAATTATTCGCGCTGTGCAGAATCTTATCAATTTTGACTGGGAAAAGCAATGGTTTTTAGCTTGAAATCGACAAGCCATACTCATATAAACGGTTTTTCTTGATGCCCGTAAGGTCGGCCGTCATTTTTGCAGCCTTTTTTAAGGGTAACTCATTCATCAGTAAGGCTAACATGCGCTTTGCTTCAGGGCTTATTTCTTCAGGACAAGCATGATAACCAGCCAGCATCAGGACGAACTCTCCTCTTTGTTGATTCATATCTTGCTGTAACCATGTCAGCATTTGGGCTGCTGGTGCGTTATGGATAGTTTCGAAAGTTTTTGTTAACTCTCTTGCAATGACGATTTGCCTTTCACTTCCTAGGACTTCGATGCAGTCTTTGATTGTTTCTACAATGCGGTGGCAGGATTCGTAAAAAATAATCGTGCGTGATTCGTATTGCAATGCTGATAAATACTTTTTTCTTGCCGCTGTCTTTGCTGGGAGAAAGCCTTCGAAAATAAAACGATCGGTGGCTAGGCCGCTGGCACAAAGAGCCGTGATGAGTGCACAAGCACCTGGGATCGGGATGACGTTAAATCCTTCTTGTTGTGCCTGGTGTACGATGTGATAGCCTGGATCGCTGATTAAGGGTGTGCCGGCATCGCTGATTAATGCGAGTTGTTTTCCTTCTTTTAATTTTTGTAACAACTCTTTGGTGCGGTGGGATTCGTTATGATCATGAAAAGAGGATAGTGGCGTTTTGACGTTGATGTGTAGTAAGAGTTTTTTGCTGTGGCGTGTGTCTTCGGCGTAGATGAGATCGACGCTTTGTAAAACTTCGATAGCGCGCTGCGTCATATCTTGTAAATTACCGATAGGTGTCGCAACGATGTACAGATTACCTGATTGCATGTTATCTCCATTGAAGAAGGCAAGCTAGGTTACCATATTTGACCTTTTATTTTAATAATGAAAAAGTATCTATAAATCAATGGAGTATGGGTAACAATTTTTTGTTTTATTTTTAATCAAACATGTATATAATATATATCTCATTCATGAGTATTTATCCTGCTCTGATGGAAAAAGAGATGAAAATAGATGTGAGGTTACAAAGGTGTCAGCAGAACAATATAATGATGATAATATCATCGAAGATGTCATTGATATTATCTTGAACTATGTACGTCAACCAGAATTCGCAGAAGAAAAGGCTCCTAAAGGCTTAATTTTACGAAAAGCCGCTGCGTACTATTTAGCGGTGATGAATGCTCTTTCCCCACTCGAGGATGAAGAGTTACGTGCAACCCGCAATGCAAGTGCTCATGCAAAGGCTCGAGGTTTTCTAAACAATCCTTTCGCCTTCCAACGCTACCTGCAGGAAGTGTTACGAACTGCATACTATCAAAAGTTTTTGAATGATAGTAACACCCATACTTTTATTAACACTGATATACCCATTGTGCAAAGACGTGTACAGCTTCTTGATACACTCAACAGCTTGCTTGCATCTTGGAATTATCCTTCTGTATTAAAACATCATGAAAAATGCCTAGCCTTGCTTTATGATATTTGTCACATTGGTGAGTTGCAAGCTGAGCATATTAATGGAAAAAGACAGTGGATATTAGAACAAATTGTCGATAAAAACTCACAGCTTTATCATTATCTAAAGCAATTCCAAGAGTTAAGAGACGAGTTATTACACCCAAAAACAACGACTACTGTCTTCTATATCATGTCAAGTTTGAAAAAGACGCTCACTGATGAGAGGACAATATCACTTTTTTCAGGGTTGAAAGAGAATATTAATTCTCTGAAAATTTTCCTAGAAGAAATTGAAAATAGCAACATACTCCAAAGTAACTCCTTTAAGATTTTAGATGAACTTCCAAAAGGAAAAAGTCACAAAAAAACTAAAGTAAGAAGAAGTAAAGGCAAAGGAAAAAGACCTCGTGCTGGTGGAAGAAGAAGTCCTTCTCCTTTAAGCCTCGAGCACATGCTAAAAAAAATTAGATCGGATATTAATTCAGGTAAGTCTCCTTCTGAAATAAAACATTGCCTTGTTGAAAATAATTTTTTCGAGGAGTTTAAGCCGAAAATTTTCATAGCTTTAATTCAAGCCTTTGAAGTATATCAATTGAAACAAAATCATCCATTAAATAATCTTAAACAGTTAATGTTCGAGCTTATTGGGAAAACAAAAAGAAAATCACCTTGGTTAACAGAAGAAATCATCGACGCGTTTATTGAATCTGGACAACCAGAGATGATTGACTGGTTTCATAAAAAAGGCATTTATGACTATTACATTGATACCCCTAATCATAAAGTTTCATTACTTCACAAAGCTATCCTGGATGGAAAAAATGAAACGCTGATAAAATGTCTTCTCAGTAATCAAAAGGTCAATGTCAACTTACCCTGTATTAATGAAACAGAAGTTACCTGCCCACTTCTCCTGCTATGTTCACTCATGAGAGTAAAATATGAAAGCTTTGATAAAGATGGGATTTCTAATACCAGAATATTAATGTTTACTGCCAGCAGCGACGTACTTCAAGTAGCGTTGAAAAGACATGATCTTAATCTCAGTGTATGCAACGAAGAAGGAAATGGCGCTCTTCATGTATTAATTAACAGTCACCCCTACAAACTCATTTCAGAAATTGAACGGTCAGCTGTCCAAACATTAGAATCTAGTCCAGATTGTGAAAGAATAATACGAAAACGGCAACTTGAAAAATTAAAGTTACTGCTCGACCATTCTAAGGTGAAAATCAGTATTATTAGTAGAAATCATAACTGTAAGACCCCACTCTATATGGCGTTTCTTGAGAATGATGTTGAAGCTATGTTTTTAATCTTAACTTGTGCATTCTCTAGAGGTGAAAAAGCCTATATCGATGTAATGGAAAAAAAAGAACTTGGGCACTATCCCCATCTACGTGACACATTTCTCGAAGGTTTACAGGTACATGCTAATGAAAATCGTCATGAACTGAGACAAATCGGAGGGAAGATACCTGCTAGGCTGGGTTGTAAGAACGCTATTAACCAATCTGAACGTAGTCTGATTATCAACAACGCAGCGACATTTCGTGCCGTTTCACTAAACATTTTAGATGAGAGAGAAATTACTTCTCAATCTCTTTCAGAGTTAAACGTGCAAGCTGATCCTTCCAGATTACAGCTACTCGCTGAATGCCTAAACGTTGTAAATAAAAAGCAACACTTTACACAACATGTCATCTCCGCGATAGATCTTTATGGCTATACTGACAATAGCTATCCCAAAAGCCAACAATATTGCGTCGATTTCCTACGACATGCTATCAATGAATTATTCATAATAAAAAGCCGTGCTGAGGTAAACAATGCCTTAGAAGTATTATCAAAGGTTTCTGAAAATCAAAAAAGCCAATTTGAAACAGTTATTTTGAGGCAGAAAAAGCGTTCGATACTTGGGCTCTTAACGAAACACGTTCTAATGAATAACGCTGAACTGAAAAAAAATCAAGAAAAGATCAGCAACGCTGAAAGCTTTGACAATCTACTCGAAAAAATTAGTCAACTCGCCATAAAAGCCAATGATCAATTTCCTAGCATAAACCGAGAATCTTCGAATCGGTTGCTCCCTGCCTTCAAGATGATGCCAGTACTCTCGGAAATCATGGACTGGAAAAAAGTACCTTCACGCAGTTCACGCTCTTCTGAAGAAGAGAGGTTCGAAATACAACGAAAAAGACTGTTAGTTTGGCTTTTAAACTATAGCACCGTGTACTCGCTCAGAGAGTATATGGAGGCAGAAGAGTGCTTAGAGGAAGATGAAATAATTGCTAGCTCGAGCCAAGTCACAGGCTTACACTACTTTGCACGCATGGACGGCAATCCTAGTACACAAGCATCAAGCTCACATCACCATAGAGAACAACAAGCAGCATCATCCTCACAAAACAACAGCAAAAATGAAAAAAAAGAAGATATTGGTTTCTTCTTCCGCTTCTGAGCAATCGTTTCTCTCAATTAGCAAAGGCACTAACGAAAAGTAAGCCTTGGTAGGGAAGATAAAAAAAATCTTAGTGCGCTACTGCTTCAACGTCATCTGTCAGTGGTGGTATAGATTTGCTTCTGTCGATGTGAAGTTGCAATTGGTTCTTCTTATTTTGCACGTGGTTGCCAAGATTGACTAATTTATTATTTTGATGAGTAATGTCTTGTAGTTGTGATGTGATTTTTCGAAGGAGTGTGGTCGTATCTTCGGCCACTTGTTGAAAATCGTAACTAATTTCATCTGAGCCCTGTTCTTGTGCTTTTGCGGCATCGTGTAATTTATGCAAATGCTGGCCGGCTTTTTCTTTCCATTCTTGCAGGGAATTTGTGGTAACTTGCACAGATCCGCGCAAAGCATGTAATTCTGAAATAAATTTGGCTAAAACGTCTCGGCTAGTAATCGCTAGCAATTCCTGTTCTTTTTCTTCGATAGCCGCGAAGAAATTCGTTAATTTTTTATTGCCAAAATCGACGATAGCAGTCAAAGACTCTATGTCAGCAATAATATCCTTTATGTCACTTCCCTTCATACGCTAGCTCCATTTAGTCACGATTGGATAGTATACAGATTTAAATAAAAAAGTAAAAAGCTATATTAGCTTATAATCAATGCATACCGGTGCATGATCGGAAAAACGCTCATCTTTATAAATACTTACCTCTCTCACTGCCTCGACTAATTGGGATGAAATAACTTGATAATCAAGACGCCAGCCCACATTCTTTGCCCAAGCTTGCCCCCGGTTTGACCACCATGTGTATTGCTCAGCCTCTTGATTAATTAAGCGAAATGCGTCTACAAACCCCATTTCATCAAACAATTGATCCAACCACGCGCGCTCTTGGGGCAAAAAGCCCGAGTTTTTTCGATTAGCACGCCAATTTTTTAAATCAATTTCTTTGTGAGCAATATTCCAATCGCCACAAATAATATAAGGCTTACGCTTTTTGCGGCATTTATTTAAATGCGCTTGGTAACGCTGCATAAAATCATATTTATTGATTTGTCGTTCTTCGCTGCTAGACCCAGAGGGTAAATACAAAGAAGCTACCCGCACATTATCAAATTCCGCTTCAATATAACGCCCTTCTAAATCAGCATGATCCCAACCTAAACCCTGGGTAATCTTTTTAGGTTTTACTCGCGAAAATAATGCGACACCACTGTAGCCCTTTCTCTGGGCAGGATAATAATAGCAATGATAGTCTTCTGGAAAATAAATGGGATCAGTTAATTGCTCCACCTGCGCTTTAATTTCTTGCAAACACACGACATCTGCATTTTGCTTTCCCAGCCAGGCAAAAAAACCTTTACGATTTGCAGCTCGTATTCCATTCACATTTAGCGTTATAATACGCATCGTTAATAACTCCTATTTGAGGTAAACCATGTCTTTAACTGACAAAGAACAACAATTGCGCTTTGGCTTTATCGAATTCGCTATGAGTACTAATGCCCTACAATTCGGTAACTTTACCTTAAAATCTGGCCGCCAAAGTCCTTACTTTTTTAACGCCGGCCAATTCAATCATGGCACAGCCCTAGCTAAGCTCGGGGAGTATTATGCAAAAACATTAGAACAGCATCAAATCAAATTTGATATTTTATTTGGCCCTGCATACAAAGGTATCCCCTTGGTCTCAGCGACGACCATTGCTTATCACCACTTATTCCAAAAAACCATACCCTATTGCTTCAATCGTAAAGAAGCAAAAAAACATGGCGAAGGTGGACAACTTGTCGGCCAAGCATTAAAAGGTGATGTGGTTATCATTGATGACGTCATCACTGCAGGTACTGCTTTTCGCGAAGCCATGGAGCTGATGCAGCATACCCCGGCGAAAGTCAGTGGTGTCATCATTGCCTTAGATCGCCAAGAACGCGGCACCGGTAGTTACTCTGCTATCGATGAAATCAAACTACACTATAAAATCCCCGTGGTGAGTATCATCACCCTAGCAGATTTAATTCGTTACTTGGAAACAAAAACCGACATGCAAGAGTGTGTTGCTTCGATGAAGCAGCATCAGCAGAAAGTGGCGCCTTTAGAAAGGATTTAAGCTTCTACTTCTTTTAATGTACGCAATACAACATGCTGAATCGCTTCCAATGCTTCCTTTGTCTGGGCTTCAAAGCGTAAAGTTAGATTGGGAGAGGTGTTTGATGCACGAACTAAAGCCCAACCTTTTTCAAAAGTCACTCGCACACCGTCGATTTGATTCACATCTAGAGAGTCGGGAAAGGATGCTTGTTGTAAGCGTGTGATGATATCAAACTTTTCGTCTTCACTGACTGGGTATAAAATTTCTGGGGTGGAAATTGAGTCCGGTAACGCTGCAAAAATTTCAGATACTGATTTCGATTGTTTAGCAATGACTTCTAAAAGTCTAACGGCGGTGTAAACACCATCATCAAAGCCAAACCAACGATCATTAAAAAATACGTGGCCACTTAACTCTGCCCCTACTGGCGCTTGCTCATCATGAATTTTTCGTTTCATAATGGAGTGACCTGTACGCCACATGATGGGCTTACCACCACTATCTTCAATCACCTTCTTCAAATTTTGGGTGGATTTTACATCATAGACAATCGTGCCACCTGGATATTTTTGTAAAATATCTTGTGCTAATAGCATTAGCAAGCGATCAGGCCATATGATGTTACCATCATTACATACCACGCCTACTCTATCGGCATCACCGTCAAACATAATGCCAATATCCGCCTGATGCTGAGTGACAGCTGCTTGTAATTGTTGATATTCTTCCGGCACACTGGTATCAGGCTTATGACTTGGAAAATTTCCATCTACTGTTTCATTTATAAAAATATACTGGCCATTCATGGCTGAGAATAATTCTGGCGCAATAACACCACTAACACCATTACTGCAATCAATGATAATTTTTAATGAACGTTCAAAGCTAACACTTGAAGTAATGTGTTCAATATAACCTGGAATAATTTCCCGTTGACTTAGTACACCTTGCCCCTTTTCAAACTCGCCTGCTTGCGTTAAGTGGTAAAGATCTTTAATGGTTTTGGCCGTTGGCGAGACATTATCAAAAATCATTTTAAAACCATTGTGTGCTTTTGGATTATGGCTAGCCGAGATCATCACCCCCGATGTCACATCACCGGTGGCACCGGCGAAATATAATAATGGTGTGGTAATAATACCGAGGTCGACAACATCTACGCCTGAGTCTAGTAAGCCCCTAGAAAAAGCAGCAAAGATCCGCGGACTGGACAAGCGACCATCACGTCCTAGAATACACTTGTTTTGCTGTCGTTGTTTTAGTTGGTTCGCATAGGCGTGAGCAATGGTGTAGACGACATCATCCGTTAGTAAAGCGCTGTCGCTGCGAATATCATAGGCACGGAAAATAGCTTCTGGGATGTCCGTGGTTAATTGGTAGGATGTCATAGGTTGTCCTTTTTTATCAACTTTTTCCAGTAGAGCCGAAGCCACCTTCCCCGCGTTGGGAAGTATTGAACTCATCCACCACACAAAATTCCACTTGTAAAACGGGGACAAAAACTAATTGAGCGATGCGCTCACCGGGGTTAATCGTGAAGTGATCATTACCGCGATTCCAAGTGGAAATCATCAAGGGGCCTTGATAATCAGAATCGATTAAGCCCACTAAGTTTCCCAAGACGATGCCATGCTTATGACCCATGCCAGAGCGCGGTAGAATCGTCGCCGCCATGTTGGGGTCGCCCATATGGATGGCAATGCCTGTGGGGATTAGTTGAGTCTCACCCGGCGCTAATTGCAAGGGCTCACCCAAACAAGCCCGCAAGTCTAAACCGGCAGAACCTGGCGTAGCATAGCGGGGTAATGGGAATTCATCACCAATACGTTTATCTAAAATTTTAATTTCGACTGTGTTGTTCATAATTCCTCGCTATTATTTCTATTAATTGACAGGCTAACTGATATTTACTAACGACAGCTAAGTCTTTTTGCCCTTCGGGCCAAATAACTGTTAAGGTATTATCATCCGCTGCCATGCCTTTGTCTTTTTCAACGATATTTGCTGCAATCATGTTTAAGTTTTTTTGTTTTAATTTAGCCTTAGCGTGTTCCATCAGCTTTTCTGTTTCTGCAGCAAAACCTACGGTGAAAATACACTGCTTGGCAACGTCAGCAATAATGTCTGGGTTGCGCACTAATGTTAAAGTAAAATCATCATCGACTTTTTTAATTTTTTGCGCAGCTATGTTTTCTGGACGATAATCGGCAACCGCAGCAGCGCCGATAAAAATCTGATGTTGTTCGACCTGCTGCATCACAGATTGATGCATTTGCTCAGCGCTTGTTACTGCAATGAATTGATTCACTCGTGGTGGTGGTAACTGTGTTGGGCCTGAAACTAACGTCACAATAGCCCCGGCTTCGGTTGCAGCTTGCGCTAAAGCATAACCCATTTTGCCACTGCTACGATTGGTTAAATAACGAATGGGATCGATGGCTTCAATGGTTGGGCCCGCGGTGATTAATACATGAGTGCCAGCTAAAGCTCCCGTGTTAAAAAAATCATTGGCGTGTTGCACTAACTCCAGGGGTTCTAACATGCGCCCCGGCCCTACTTCGCCACAGGCTTGAGAGCCACTGGCAGGACCAAGTAACGTAACATGGCGTTGTTGTAATAAGGCAATATTGCCTTGCGTCGCGGTGTTGCTCCACATTTGCTGATTCATGGCGGGGGCTATGGCTAATTTCGCCGTGGTGGCAAGGCACAGTGTCGTTAATAAATCATCGGCTTCGCCATGGCAAAGGCGGGCAATGAAGTTGGCGCTAGCGGGTGCCACAAAGACTAAATCGGCCCAACGAGCTAATTCGATGTGACCCATGCCTGCTTCGGCTTTGGGATCCAATAAGTCTTCATGTACGGGATGGCCTGAGACGGCTTGGAAAGTGAGTGGCGTCACAAAGGCTTTTGCCCCTTGGGTCATCACGACTCTCACTTTGGCGCCATGCTCCATGAGTCGTCTCACCAAATCAGCACTCTTGTAGGCAGCAATGCCACCAGTAACACCAAGAATAATATGTTTACCTGCCAGATTCTTCATTGCATTTTAAATCTATATGTTAGAAAATATTCTAATGGAATAGCTAGAGATAATATCACAAAATGAGTTTGAAGGATTGGCCAGCCAGCGAGAGGCCGAGGGAACGCTTATTACAGCTCGGGGCACAGTACCTCTCGGATGCAGAGCTATTAGCTATCTTCATGGGTAGTGGGCATAAACCCTATACTGCGGTAGATTTATCCCGTATGGCGCTGCAACGAGCCGGCAATTTGCAGCAATTACTAGGGCTTGGCAAAGAGGCGCTACTCTCCCATGCTGGCTTTGGCACTGCCACGTATTGCCAGTTACAAGCCGCCCTCGAGCTCGGTAATCGTTACGTGGCTGCTAACGCAAAGTCTTATCACTTACTCCATGACACTCAGCATACCCATGCGTTTTTGCGCCATCGCTTGCAACCCTACTCACGAGAAGTCTTTGCCTGCTTACTCATGGATTGCAAATGCCGTTTATTGCATTATCAGGAACTATTTTATGGCACGGTGAACCAGTCGCAAATCCATGTAAGGGAAATTGTTAAATTGGTACTACATCACAACGCAGTAGGGCTTATCATCGCCCATAATCACCCCTTTGGAAACCATTGGCCAAGCGACAGTGATATCGAAGTCACAGAGCTGATAAAGCAAGCCTTAGCCTTGATTGAAGTACCATTGTGGGATCACATAATCGTGGGACAAAGGGGAAATTATTCATTTCGGGAAATGGGGAAACTACTATAGGACTATAAGATGTAGAACTATACCCGTCACACTTCAAGATGCGATTTTCTGCCGGGCGCTTTTTGTTCCCAGGAGCCGTTTGAAACTTGCCAATAGAATGGCGCTAAATGACCGAATTAAAAATGTTTTTTAACGAAGAGCTTGGCTCCCTATGAAAGTCTTCGCACTAAAAGGCCCGTAGCGCCCTTATAAATTATTATCAAGTTGGGCACCACCGGGCTAAAACAACCACTGTAATCATCAATTCGATGATTTTGTGTATTTATTTAGTAGCATTTAGCGTGCGAGGTGGAACCGGTAGTAACCTTTCCCGAGCCTTGCAGCATCATAAAGAAAAGTCCGTCTTGATGAGTATCGTGTATCCTGTCAGCCCGGGATACTAAAGTATGCGTTGGTGCAATGCAAGCTTTTATAATTTTTTTCTGCACTTAAGAAAGTGTTAAGGTTTAAGCTGAATGCACTTGAAGACAGAAACTTCTTGTTTTTTGGTATTATTTTGGTAAAATTCCGCTTCTCGCGTTAGTTTTGCGCGATTAGATAGTTTTTGGAGTAAAGAAAATGGCCAGAGTTTGTCAGGTAACGGGGCGTGGACCCATGAGTGGAAACAATGTTTCCCACGCGAATAATAAAACACGTCGTCGTTTTAACATCAATTTACATAGCCGTAAGTTTTGGGTTCCGTCCATGAATCGGTTTATTAAATTAAAAGTCAGCAATAAAGGTTTGCGTTTGATTGATAAGCTTGGTATCGAACAAGTCTTACAAAAAATGCGTGAACGTGGTGAAAAAGTTTAAATCAAAGGTAGAGACTCATGCGAGATAAAGTCAAATTAGTTTCCGAAGAAGGCACTGGTTATTATTACACAACCGACAAAAACAAAAAAAACACCCCGGGGAAAATGCGTATGAAAAAATACGACCCTGTGTTGCGTAAGCATGTCTGGTTTAAAGAAGATAAAATTAAATAATGAAAAAGGCTCCTAAAGGAGCCTTTTTTAATTCCCCATGCCAGAATTACCCGAAGTTGAAACCACCCGCCGCGGTATCAGACCACACTTAAAAGATCAGTGCGTCAGTAGTGTTGCGATTCATAATAAGCAATTACGCTGGCCTATCCCTAAAAAATTAAAATCCATGTTGCAAGGTAAGATCGTGCGCGAAGTGTCTCGGCGAGGGAAATATTTACTGCTGTCTTTAGATCATGGTACCGTACTCGTGCATTTAGGCATGTCGGGGCATATAAAAATTGTGACGCCAAATGAGCCGGTAAAAAAACATGATCATGTCGTGCTAACTATTAATGAGAATAAAAGCCTTCGCTACAATGATCCTAGACGTTTTGGCGCTTGGCTGTGGACTGACAAACCCGTAGCAGAGCATCCCTTGCTCGCCAAGCTCGGGCCAGAGCCTCTGACCCATGCTTTCAATGTTGCCTACTTGCAAAAAACCATTGCGAAACGTAAAGCCCCTGTCAAGCAAGTTATTATGGATAGTAAGGTCGTCGTCGGTGTTGGCAATATCTATGCGAATGAAGCATTATTCGAAGCTGGCATTGCGCCGAGAGAGCCGGTACACCTCGTTAGTGAAAAACAATTAACACGCCTGGTAAAAGCCATCAAATCAATTTTAAAAACCGCCATCAAACAAGGCGGTACAACGTTAAAAGATTTCACTCAGAGTGATGGTAAACCTGGTTATTTTGCGCAGCAGTTAAAAGTTTATGGCCGTAGCGGTTTGCCTTGTGTGAATTGTGAAACGGAGCTCACTGAAATACGCCTAGGGCAGCGCAGCACTGTGTTTTGCCCACAGTGCCAGCAAGGTATTTAAAGTGGTATAGCTACCCCTTTTCCATAAAAGCTACTATAATATCTATTATCAACAAAAAAACCATTTAAAGGCTATTATAATGTCAGTTATATTAATAACACCACCAGAAATGGCAAAGCAGGTTGCCAAACAAGAACGAACAAAACGCTTGTCATTGAACCTGAGCCAAAAGGGACTATCAGAGCGCTCTGGTGTTAGCTACGCTGTAATAAAGAAATTCGAACAAACCGGTAAAATCTCTCTCGAATCGCTCTTAAAAATTGCTTTAGTCCTAAATTCATTAAATGAGTTTGAATGTCTTTTTAACATCATCCCAGCAGAAACTGCAAACTCGCTTGATGAGTTGCTGAGTGACACTAATAGAAAACGGGGGCGCAAATGAGTTTTGAAAACGTATCTGTTATCCATGTCTATTACTTACCACGCTCACAGAAAATAAAAGTCGGTCGCTTAGCCATTAAAAATCGCATTATTTATTTTGAATACGAACCACAATTTCTCTCATCAGGCTTAGCACTATCACCCTTTAAACTACCCTTGAAACCTGGCGTAATGACCCAAAAAGATCATGTCTTTGATGGACTGTTGGGAGTTTTTAATGACAGCCTCCCCGACGGCTGGGGCAGATTGCTACTCGATAGAAAACTAATAAGCTTAGGAGTCAATCCAGGAGAATTATCGCCACTCGATAGACTGCGTTATGTTGGCCAGTCAGGTATGGGCGCCTTGACTTATGAACCAGAAATTGAAAATATTCCTGCAAATTATCAACAAAGCCTAGATGAAATTGAAGAAGAAGTGATACAGTTCCAGGAAACTGATGATGATACTTATGTTGATGATTTACTCGCAATGAACGGTTCATCCGCTGGCGCAAGACCTAAAATTCTCGTGAATATCATTAATGAATCATGGCTCACCACCTCCGAACAGCCCAAAAATAATGACTGGATTATTAAATTTCGTTCATCTCATGATCCTAGAGATAATGGCCCAATAGAATACGCCTATCACTTAATGGCTAAGGCCGCAGGTCTTGATGTCCCAACTGCGAGACTGTTTCAATCTAAAAGGGAGCCAGGGTATTATGGTGTAAAACGTTTTGATCGAGATGGGCAGCAGCGCCTACATACACATACTTTATGCGGACTTTTACATACGGATTATAGAATTCCAAGTCTCGACTATGAAACAATTTTAAAAGCAACTTGGCTATTAAGCAATGATATCAGGGAGTGTGAAAAACAATATAGGGCAGCCGTATTTAATGTTCTTGCTCATAATCGAGATGATCATTCCAAAAACTTTTCTTTTATCATGAGTGAACATGGCACATGGCATGTATCACCTGCTTATGATCTTATCTTTTCCTCAGGACCCGCAGGTGAGCAAAGCACCATGGTCATGGGAGAAGGCAAGATGCCCGGCACTTCTCATCTATTAAAATTAGCCGCAACGGTTGACATAGCACCTATCAAAGCCAAAACGATTATCGACGAAGTCTTTCATGCCATTTCAAACTGGCAAAATTTTGCAAAAGCAACTGGTGTAAACAAAACATCAAGCGCAAGAATTCAGTCTGCACTCAATAAAATTGCTAAACATTGTTGATGTGAGCTTTTCACACCCATTCTACTTGGAAATGCGGAGATTTTAGGCGAATTGCAATTTCGCACCATTGCTGTTATATCTATACCCATCACAGATGAAAATGCGAGATTAATGCTATTGCTTTTTGCCCCCTTTGAACGTTCGAAATTTGCCAATAGACCGGCTATTACCTGCATTTCGAACGCTCAAAGGGAACAAAAATCAAATCGCCTTAATTCCGCATTTTCATCTGTAATGGGTATATCACTTCTGATTTCATACACAACAAGGATGTTAGCGATGAAAAAATGGATAATCCTCTTTTTACTCCTGCCTATGATAGCTTTGGCCAGCAACCATAGCAAACCACAGTGGACTTACAATGGTAGCGATGGGCCTTCCCATTGGGGGCAATTAACACCCGCTTACAAAACCTGTGGTCTTGGTAAGTACCAATCACCAGTTAATATCAGAACCAGTGACATTATGAGTAGTAAGGGTAAATTAGTAGTTCACTACTCTCCTGAGCGAGCACAATTACAGCGAGGACATAATAACATCAAGCTGTCTTTCATGAACCAAGATAAAAAGAATTACATCAACTTTCATAATAAAAAATACTATTTGAAAAACTTACATTTCCATACGCCTTCAGAACATATGATTGACAGGAAAGCCTTCCCCATGGTGGCGCATTTAGTGAATAAAAGCCAATCCGGTGAATTGTTAGTGCTTGCGGTATTATTTCAATATAGCGACTTGCCTAATAAGTTTTTCCAAGAATTATTATCCTTACGTCTGCCACAACAAGTGATGGTTAAACAATTGGGCGATCTATTAATAAATCCAAACCGGCTAATTCCCAAAGATAAAGCCTTTTATACCTATTCTGGTTCACTCACCACCCCACCTTGTAGTGAAAATGTGACTTGGGTTGTGATGAAGCAACCTGTGTCTGTGACGCCGGCACAAGTTAAAGCGTTTCAGCAGCGAGTGATCGCAAGCAATGCACGACCGGTGCAGCCTTTGAATGGTCGCAAAGTAGCGCAAGTTGGGTCTAGCACGGCTGGGTGATTATTTACTCATTGAGCACTTGCGCAGAACCGTTGCCTCTTGGATCGGAGGCAGCGTAGACTTTATTGTTTTTCTTATCCCAGAGAATAGCTTGCATGTTGCCGTAAGGGTTGTCCACCATTCGCATTTTATGACCCTTTTGCTGTAATGCTTGTACTTGATCGTTGTTGAAAGCATCTTTTTCATATTGAATTTCATCGGGCATAAACTGATGGTGAAAGCGTGGTAAAGTTACCCATGACAACGGGCGATTGCCATCCATGAAATCAATGATGGCGAGTAATACCATGCTAATAATGCGACTGCCACCGGGTGTGCCAAGGATGGCGACTTTATCCTTTGTCTCAACAAAGGTGGGTGACATGCTGGATAATGGCCGTTTGCCAGGGGCAACCATGTTAGATTGATGGCCCACTAAGCCGTAAAGATTTTCGCCACCTAAGTTAATGGAAAAATCATCCATTTGATCATTCAAAAGCACGCCGGTGCCTTGCGGCACAAAACCAGATCCAAATGAATAATTCAAACTCAAGGTCGCAGCCACGCGATTACCTTCTTTATCTAGAATAGAAAAGTGCGTAGTATGAGTTCCTTCTCCGACATGACCCTCCCCTAAACTGACACTTGCTGTCGCTTTCTCTTTCGAGAGTGTTTTACTAGCTTCTCGGGCATGGGCATCTGAGGTTAATTGTTCCGTTGGAATATTGGTATAATTCGGATCACCTAAATGTTGACTTCTATCATAAAATGCACGCCGCATGGCTTCTGTTAAGATATGCGCCCGGTTGACTTTCTTTTCGGTTAAGAAGTCATAGCCCGATGCAATGTTTAACATGGTAATGAGAGCAATACCACCGGCTGATGGTGGCGGTGCGACGATTAGTTTTGCATTATGATAAACACGGATCAAAGGTTTACGCACAATGACTTTATAATTTTTTAAATCTTTTAATTGCCAAATACCACCAGCTTCTTTAACGCCCGTTACCATTTTCTTGGCGATAGGCCCATGATAAAAACCTGCATTACCTTCTTTGACAATTAAACTTAGCACCTTCGCTAACTCAGGCTGCTTAATCACATAACCAACTGCTGGCACTAAGCCATCATGTAAAAAAAGTTGCGCCGCCGCGGGCGATGCCAGTAATGCGGCCAAACGCCTCTGAGCTGCTTCTTGATATAATTTATCAACGTTAAAACCCTTATTCGCAATATCAATAGCTGGCTGTAAGGTTTTTTCTAAGGAGAGCTTACCGTAGTTTTTTTCTAAATACACCATGCCTGCCACTTCACCTGGAATCGCTGCGGCTAAAGGGCCATTTAAGGTAGCACCATCAATGGGATTCCCTCTGCTATCAAGGTATAAATTAGCAGCTGCAGTTGCAGGTGCAACTTCACGAGCATCGATAAAACTATAGGTCTTATCCTTAGCACGGTAAAGCAATAAAAACCCGCCACCGCCTAAGCCGGAATTATAAGGCTCTGCAACTGCGAGCACCGTGGCCACAGTAACCGCTGCGTCGAAGGCATTACCCCCTTCTTTTATAATTTTTAAACCTGCCTCGGTTGCCAGTTTAGAAGCTGATGCAATAGCAGCGTCCGATGGTGCTATGTTCTTCGTTGAAACGACGTCAGGCGCAGCGATAACATTCGCTGTTATTAAGCACAACATCAAAATTAGTTTTTTCACTGATAGACTCCTTGTCTTTGCTCCATTTAAACGTTTTCTGCCATTAAATGATGATACTTTTCTAATAGTGCTTCTTTGGACTCGATATGCTCTGGATTCACTGGAATACAATCGACGGGGCATACCTCTCGGCATTGCGGTGTATCGAAATGCCCGACGCATTCGGTACATTTATTCGGTTCAATTTCATAAAACCATTCTCCCTGAGTAATAGCCTCGTTCGGGCATTCTGGCTCACAAATATCACAATTAATACATTCATCAGTAATTATTAATGCCATAACGATCTCATGCCTTAAACTTTTTTTCCATTGTCATTTTAACGTGCGGCGCAACGAAGCTGCTAATGTCGCCTTGATGTTTTGCAATTTCGCGTACTAAAGAGGAAGAGACATAAGCATAGTCAGCTGATGGTGTGAGGAAGATGGTTTCTAAACTAGGTAGCATGGCACGATTCATACTCGCAAGTTGCATTTCAAAGTCAAAATCACTGACCGCTCTAACGCCCCGTAATACTAAATTTGCACGCTGTTTCTTTGCAAAATCAACCAGTAAACCTGAAAAACCCACGACATCTACCGTTGACATCGACTTGAAGGACTCTTTGGCCAATGTCACGCGTTGATCTAAAGTCAAAAATGTTGTTTTCTCCCCTGGATCATCTGACACAGCCACGATGACACGCTCGAACAGCTTGGCAGCACGCATAACCATATCCACATGGCCTAAGGTGATGGGATCAAAGGTTCCAGGATAAACCACTATTTTGTTCATTAAAGTTCCTATCGGTTTGCTAAGAATGCCTAATTTTAGCAAGAAAACTGTCCCGATAACACCATTTGTTGCACAGCTGCTATATCGGGTGCAAGGTAGCGATCGTGCTCATAATGAGGCACGGCCTGACGAATCGTGGTCACTGCCCCCTCCAAAGGGATTGAAGTGGTCAGAGGTCGTCTGAAGTCAATGCCTTGAGCGGCTGCTAATAATTCGATGGCGATGACATTGGCCGTATTATCCACCATGGTTAGTAGACGCCTGGCGCCATGAGTCGCCATGCTGACGTGATCTTCTTGATTAGCTGAGGTGGGAATACTATCCACACTGGCGGGATGAGATAATTGCTTATTTTCACTCACTAAGGCAGCAGCCGTTACTTGGGCCACCATAAACCCTGAATTTAGTCCGGCATCATCCACTAAAAAAGCAGGCAATAAACTGAAATGTTTATCCATTAATAATTCGATACGCCGTTCTGCTAGTGAGCCTATTTCACTGATGGCACAAGCCAGAGCATCTGCCACAAAGGCGACGGGTTCAGCGTGAAAATTTCCACCTGATATCACCTCAGAATTTTTGAGAATAATAGGGTTATCGGATACGGCATTAGCTTCTCGCAACAAAATCATTTCAGCATAGTGCATTTGATCCAAGCATGCGCCCATCACTTGCGGCTGGCATCTGATGGAATACGGATCTTGTACTCTGGAACAATTGTGATGAGAAGCATTAATATTACTGTCTTGTAATAAATGTCTATAATTTTCTGCAACCTCTATTTGCCCCTGTTGTCCTCTTAATGCTTGCAGTTTTTCATGAAAGGGAATATGGCTACTTAAGGTAGCCTCTGTGGTTAAACAACCACTGATGATGGCAGCTTTGAATACGCGCTCTGTTTTTAAAAGAGCCTCCCAAGCTAATGCCGTTGAAACCTGTGTACCATTTACCAATGCCAAACCTTCTTTAGGACCAAGAATTAAAGGCTTTAACTTTATTTTTTTAAGCCCTTTGAGTGCCGGAATTATTTTCCCGCGATACAATACTTCACCTTCACCTAATAAGCAGCACGCAATATGCGCTAAAGGCGCCAAATCACCTGAAGCACCCACTGAGCCTTTGGCAGGAACACAGGGCAAGACGTCATTATTATAAAGTGCAAACAGGGCTTTTAGCGTTTGAGTGGAAATGCCAGAATAAGCTCTGGCTAAGCTATTTATTTTAAAAGCGAGAATTAACCGTACCGTGCTTGCAGATAAATATTCTCCAACACCTGCCGCGTGAGATAACACTAAACGTTTTTGTAATTCTTCTAAATTATCTAACCCTATTTTTTTATCCGCTAAATATCCAAAGCCTGTATTGATGCCATAGACACTCTCTTTTTTCGATACGATATCCTGCACTCGTTGTGCTGACTTTTCTACTTGCTGCCAATACGCATCATCGATTGCGAGTGATGTTTTACTATAGTAAAGGCGTTCAATATCCTTTT
This sequence comes from Gammaproteobacteria bacterium, assembly GCA_021773295.1. Classification (GTDB taxonomy): domain Bacteria; phylum Pseudomonadota; class Gammaproteobacteria; order UBA1113; family UBA1113; genus JAJFKI01. The sequence goes on from JAJFKI010000097.1 coordinate 29,438, forward strand.
TTTCTAATTTCCCTGGTTGTAGTAATACCGCATCTTCTGGCATATCATTTCCTTAAGAGAAGATTAACTCCAAGCACGCTTTCCCAGCAGCCGCTATAATTCTTGGTAACAACATTGATAATGGGGTGCTCTATGAAAATCATGATTCCTCTCACTGCTTTGTTATTACTGCTTATCTCTTCTATCAGTTTAGCAGCTGATGGGAAAAAGCCATTAGTTAGTGAGAGTTCCGTCGCAAAAAAAGATTCGAGCTTTGATAATGCAAAAATGCCTGGAAACTTTGAAATCTTTATGAAAGACATCAAATTTAAGAATCCCACGGGACTTTGGCACTTGGCGAATTCGCCGATTCCAACACCAGTGCCACAACAACAAATGGAAAAGACAATATACCATCCTGATCATGGCCAACCCGATTACCGTGGACATCATTACGTACCACGTTCAGGTTATGAATCATTGACGCCAGAACAACGTCGACAAATTATGCAAAAACCGAGTGGATGGTAAAAAGCAGCCGCATTAATTTCGCATTTTGGAGTACGATGAGCATATGACACTACGTCAATAATTTTAAGCTTTAACTTTCGTCGCTCGCGCCGTCACTTGGCACAATAATTCATACGCTATGGTATTGGCACTACGGGCGATGTGTTCGATGGGTAAACCCTTTCCCCAGAGGATAACTTCATCACCTACTGCTGCATGGCTTTGTTGGCTTAAGTCGATGGTTAACATATCCATAGAAACTCGACCGAGAATGCTGGCTTGTTGTTGATTGACGAGTACCGGTGTACCGGCAGCTATGTGACGCGGATAACCATCACCATAACCCATAGCAACGACGCCAACGATCATGTCTTTAGGACAGGTCCAAGTGGAACCATAACCGATAGCGTCACCTTGGTGCAATTGACGTATGGCAATAATGGAAGATTGCAATGTCATTACTGGTTTTAAATTATAATCCAAGCCTGTTTCTTCTGCGAAAGGTGATACGCCATATAGCATGATCCCAGGGCGTACCCAATCTTCATGACTATCTGGCCAGGCTAAAATTGCGGCTGAGTTGGCTAAACTTTTTGGGCCTTCTAATGGCTGCACACATTCTGCAAAACTAAGTATTTGATTGTCTGTGTATGGGCTGTTGCGATCATCGGCTTTGGCAAAATGGCTCATTAAGCCGATGGGATTTTTTACATTTCCTGAGGCTTTTAAGACTTGTACAAAATCATTAACTTCTTCCGGCATCACGCCTAAACGATGCATGCCGGTGTCTATTTTCAGCCAAACTGATAGTTTATTTTCTAACGTTTCATGTTGAATCATTTGCAAACGCTCGGCGTTATGCACCACAATCGCAAACTCATGCTGGGAGGCTACCATTAATTCTTCTGCGGTGGTAATGCCACCCATAATCACAATTTGGCTCGTCACACCATATTTTTTTAAGCGTAATGCTTCTTCCAAACGTGCCACACCTAAGGCATCGGCTTCATCTAAAACGCCTGTTAAATGTCTAAAGCCATGACCATAGGCATCGGCCTTTACCATGGCTAATACGTTACTCTTAGGCGCTGCCTTTCGTACTTGCAAGAGATTGTGTTTAAAGGCATTGCTATCGATGACAGCAGTTACATAAGTCATTACTCTAAGACACCTGCATATTGATGATTCGGTGCTAAATTTTCAAAACGTGTATATTGTCCTAAGAAGGCTAAGCGCACTTTACCAATGGGGCCGTTTCTTTGTTTTGCGACAATGATTTCTGAAATGCCTTTATCGCGGGTATCAGGGTGATATACCTCATCACGATAAATAAAAGCAATCAAATCTGCATCTTGCTCAATCGCACCGGACTCGCGTAAATCTGACATCATAGGGCGCCTATCGGCTCGTTGTTCCAAACTACGATTTAACTGTGATAAAGCAACCACTGGCACTTTTAATTCTTTAGCCAAGGCTTTTAAAGAGCGTGAGATTTCTGAAATTTCCGTCGCTCTGTTTTCTGAGGCACCTTGAATTTGCATCAGCTGCAAATAGTCAATCACAATTAAACCCAAATCACCTTGGTCCCTGACTAAACGTCTTGCTCTCGATCGAATTTCGGTAGGACTCAAACCCGGCGTGTCATCGATAAACATTTTTGCTTGACTCAAGATACTAACGGCGGAACCAATACGACTCCAGTCTTCATCTTGCAAACTACCCGTACGTACGCGGTGTTGTTCAATGCGGCCTAATGAAGATAGCATTCTCATGGCTAATGAATCCCCAGGCATCTCCATACTAAACACTAACACTGGCTTATCACCTTTAATGGCTGCATGCTCGACAATATTCATCGCAAGCGCTGTTTTACCCATAGAAGGCCGCCCTGCTATGATGATTAAGTCGGAAGGTTGCAAGCCTGACGTGAGTTGGTCGAAGTCAGAATACCCCGTCGACAAACCTGTGATAGCCGCTTTAGTATGAAATAAATGATCGATGCGCTCCATCGCTTGCGCCACCAGTGACTTCACTTCTTGTGGACCTTTACCGCGAACGGATTGATCAGCAATTTCAAATACTTTACGTTCGGCTTGATCGAGTAGGGCCGTCGATGCCAAACCTTCGGTATGATAAGCAGAGTCAGCAATCTCAGCCGCCACGCTAATCATTTGTCGTAAGACGGAACGTTCCCTAACGATATCAGCATAGGCTTTAATATTAGAAGCACTGGGCGTATTGCGTGATAGTTCAAATAAATAAACTTCACCCCCAATGTTTTCTAACTCTCCTAAGTTTTTTAAACTTTCCGACAAGGTGACAACATCGAAGGGATGATTCTTTTCAACAAGGCTAGCCATAGCTTGAAAAATCAGGCGGTGTTCATAACGGTAAAAATCACTCTCTAATAAGCGCTCTACCACATGGTCCCAAGCATCATTATCCAGCATCAAGCCACCGATGACCGATTGCTCCGCCTCGATGGAATGGGGGGGCACTTTCAGCGCCTCTAATTCTTTATCAGATTTTTTAAATTTTTGTTTTGTGTCCATGTGTCATCTTTTGATTAATGGAGGATGGGGTATTCTAGCTTATAGCTTCCGTAAATGCGATGCCCCTGAAAAAAATGTGCACTAACGATAAAGCTGTAAAAATAAGCGCCACCAATGGCGTCACCCAAGAATGCTGCCCAGGAATAATCCAGCTCCCAATATTAGAAGCAAATAATATTGCTACTGCCAGTGCTACATAAACAGCACCATAAACCACTTGCCGCTTCAGCACAAAATAATATGCCGCAAAATAGCCAATCAATGGTGCTAAAATCGCGTAGGTATTATTTTCAGTGCGGGGATTAAAAAGCATTAAATAATTCATCGCTAACAGTAAAATCCAAAACGGCGCCTGCTCTTTAGGATATTTTCGCTTGCAATAATAAGCAATGGTCAAGGTTACAAAGGCTGCCACAATGCGCCAAATTCTTTGCTGTACTTGAGAAACATCCCAATGCACTTGCGCTAATACATTAAACAACTGCGCCCAGTGAGTACTCTCGCTACTCCCTACGTGAGATGCGATGTGCAACATATCCATGGCGGCATGATACTGTGACCACACATAGCCAGGATCTTGCGTCAAAAAAGGCATCATAAACAGTATCACCATGCCCAAGGCCACACGCCATAATAATCGAGGATAAAGCACCGCAAACAACAGGACCAATACAATACTAATTGGCTTTAAGGCAAAGGCTAACATTAAAAATAATGCCGTTTTATTCCACTGTTTATTCACCAACATCGTCGTTGCTAAAAACATTAATGCTGCCATGATTAAATTCATTTGCCCATTACGCGCATCAGAAAACGCAATGGGTACTGCAATTAATGTCATGATAAAGAAAAACCGCTCACGGTATTGAAGGGGTACGAAATCTAAAAGCCGATAAATACCATAGGCAAATAAACTGACGGATAACAGGCACCAAACAATGATATTTGCAGGAATAGATACGCTAGCAAAGGGAATATAGAGAATGGCAGACTGCGGAAAATAAATAAAGCCTTTTCCATTGCCACTATAAAGCGCCAAGCCATGCAACCAATGTAATGCGCCGCTGCGATAGGCGTGGGTAACACTTCGATGAAAATGGCCTGCCCAAGAGCTTGTGATGGCCGTAATCATTAGGAGACACCACAATAACCAGGCTCGCTGCTTTACGATGAATTCACGCATTGCTTTTTTCATCTCTTATTCCCTTCAATAAAGCTTTTAAACAACATCGCAATGCGAATGTAGGGGCAGTTCGCGAAGCGCCCTCTAAATGTTGCTATTTCTCATATACGATTATTTAGCACTGTCCTAAAGAAAATAATCAGCACCAAATTTACAGCAGGGCGGTTCGCGAACCGCCCCTACAAAAATTACGCCTCAACGACATTTAGCTTAACAGTAGCCGTCACATCCGTATGCAGCGCTAACACAATATCATGCTCACCTGTTTGGCGAATTGGACCTTCAGGTAATTGTATTTCACTCTTTTCAATTTCATGGCCGGCAGCAGCAAGTGCATCTGCCACTTCGCGGACATTGATAGAGCCATAAAGCTTACCTTCATCCGCAGACTGTGCTGCAATTGTCACAGCAACATCTACAAGCTTCTCAGCACGCGCTTGTGCTTTAGCTAATAACTCTGTTGCAGCTTTTTCTAATTCAGCTCGCTTTGCTTCAAAATCTACTAAATTTTCTTTAGTAGCCGCTAACGCTTTGCCATAGGGAATTAAGTAATTACGACCGTAGCCTGCTCGCACCTCAACTTTATCACCAAGGCTGCCAACATTACGGATTTTTTCTAATAAAATAACTTCCATCGTTTTGCCCTCGACTTATTTATGGTGATCACAGTATGGTAACAAGGCAAGATAACGCGCGCGCTTGATAGCCATGGCTAATCGGCGCTGATACTTTGCTTGCACCCCAGTAATACGGCTTGGGACCATTCTACCGGATTCGGTTAAAAACCTTTTTAAAAGACCAATGTCTTTGTAGTCAATCTCTTTTGACTCGCCATTGGTGAAAGGACAAAATTTTCGATTACGTCGACTTATCATCGTTCACTCCTACTTACTGTTGCTCTTGGGTCATTTCTTCAGCTGGTGGCGCCTGTCTGGAACCACGATCACCGCGCTCACTGCGATCACCACGCTCACCGCGCTCACCACGATCACCGCGATCACCGCGCTCACCACGATCACCACGATCACCGCGCTCACCACGATCACCGCGCTCACCACGATCACCGCGCTCACCACGATCACCGCGCTCACGCTCATCTTTGGGTTTCATCATTGAAGATGGCTCAGTGATGGCTTCTTTTTCACGGCTAATCATGTGACGCAATACCGCATCATTAAAGCGGAAAATATTGGCTAATTCATTCATAACTTCTTGATCAGACTCAACATTCATTAACACGTAGTGTGCTTTGTGAACTTTATTGATTTGGTAGGCTAGTTGCCGACGGCCCCAATCTTCTAAGCGATTAATTTTACCTTTTTTGGTTTCGATCATGCCTTTATAGCGTTCAATCATGCCTGGTACTTGCTCAGATTGATCGGGATGTACTAGAAATACGATTTCATAATGTCGCATTATAGACTCCTTACGGTTTAAACAGCTTTTAGGCCTATCCTAAAAGCAAGGAAGCGAGGCATTGTAGGGGAGAATGGCTGAAAATGCAACAAATCGTAGCACAAAACTATATTTTGTAATGTTGGTTTAACTTAAACCAACTCGTTGCCGCACCACCTCAAAGAGGCTGATGCCGGTAGCGACTGATACATTGAGGCTATCCACATAGCCTTGCATGGGTAATGACACGAGATCATCGCATTTAGTTTTGGTAAGCTGGCGTAAGCCTTTGCCTTCGGCGCCTACTACTAGGGCAATGGAGCCTTTGAAGTCTATATCATAGAGGGTTTGCTTGGCTTCGCCAGCCAAGCCGTAAATCCAGATGCCTTGCTGTTGTAAGGATTCGATGGTTCTGGCGATGTTGGTGACTTGAAAAAAGGGGACGGTTTCAGCGGCGCCGCAGGCGACTTTTCTCACGGTGGGTGTGATAGAAACCGCTTTATCTTTAGGAACTACCACTGCATCAACGCCAGCGGCATCGGCACTGCGTAAACATGCTCCTAAATTATGAGGATCTTGCACGCCATCTAATATCAAAATAAAAGCTGGTTTTGTTAATTGCTCTAAGACATCATCAACCGTTTCATACGATTGTTTCTGGGATGAAAGTTGCAACACAACTCCTTGGTGATTCGCACCAGCACTCATGTCATCTAATTGTTGCCGCGATAAAGACTCTGCCGATACACCCGCTTTCTTTGCTAAAGATACGAGTGATTGTATGGATTTATCCTTACGATTATTTAACACAAATAATCGATTCACTGCTTGGGGAGTTTTTTCAAGGCAGGCTTTCGCGCTGTGGATCCCAAAAACATAATTCAGTGTCATCGTTTTTTTCTGCCGGGCTTTGGTGCCGTTACTAATTCGAAATCAATTTTACGCTCATCGAGATTGACGCTGATAACTCTCACTTTTAAAGGATCCCCTAACTGAAAACGCACACCGGAGCGTTCGCCAATGAGTTGGTGCCGCACGGCATCAAAATGATAATAATCATTTGTCAGTGAAGTCACGTGCACTAAGCCTTCGACAAAAATATCTTTTAATGCCACAAAAACACCAAACCCGGTGACGCCAGTAATAATACCTTCAAATTCTTCTCCGAGCTTATCTTGCATGTATTCGCATTTGAGCCAATCGATCACATCACGTGTGGCATCATCTGCGCGGCGCTCACTCATGGAACAGTGTCCACAGTATTGGCCAATTTTTTCTTCGCTATAATAAAAGTCTTTTGCCTTGCCACCGGTGATGAGATGTTTAATCGCACGGTGGACTAATAAATCTGGATAACGCCGAATGGGTGAAGTGAAATGCGTATAAGCCTCATAGGCCAAACCAAAATGTCCTTGGTTTTCTGGATGATAAACTGCTTGTGAAAGAGATCGTAACAATACGGTTTGTATCATGCTAAAGTCCGGACGTTTAGCAATTTTTTCAATCACTATCGCATAATCTTGTGGTCCAGGTTCAGAACCACCCCCCAAATTTAAACCGAGTTCACTCAAGAATTGTCTCAAGCCTGCTAACTTATCCGCATCGGGGCCACCATGAATCCGGTATAAGCCCGCAATTTTATGTTTTAATAAAAACTGTGCCGCACAGACGTTTGCGGTTAACATGCACTCTTCAATGAGTTTGTGTGCATCATTGCGCTGTGTCGGAACGATTTTATCAATTTTGCCATTATCATCGAACATAATCCGAGTCTCAGGCACATCGAAATCTAAAGCACCGCGGTTTTGTCGATGTTTGTGAAGAATTTTATATAAAGCATATAAGTCTTCTAAGTGTGGATAAACTTTTTGGTATTTATTAATTAAGTCTTTATCCTTATCCACTAACATTGCCGCTACTTGATTGTAGGTCAAGCGCGCCCTGGATTGCATCAGCGCTTCATAAAATTGGAAATTTTGAATTTTACCCCGTGTCGATAAGCTAATATCACACACCATACACAAACGTTCCACTTTGGGATTTAAAGAACATAAACCATTGGATAATTGTTCGGGTAACATAGGGATAACGCGCTGAGGAAAATAAACAGAATTACCGCGATTAGCTGCTTCATCATCTAGCACACTGCCCACTTCCACATAAGCTGACACATCTGCAATGGCGACAATCAAGCGCCATCCATTTTTTTGTTTTTCGCAATAGACCGCGTCATCAAAATCTTTTGCATCGGCGCCATCAATGGTGACTAAGGGTAAGGTCTTAATATCCTTACGCCCGTTTTTCGCGCTCGTGCTTACCTTAGTCGGAATATTTGGAATTTCTGCTTGTACGGCTTCGGGCCATTCGTAAGGGATCCCATGTCCGCGTAGTGCAATATCAATTTCCATACCTGGATCCATATGTTCACCTAGCACATCAACAATTTTCCCCACGGGACATGATCGTGCTGAGGGTTGTGAAATAATATCTACCGTGACAATTTGCCCTACCTTGGCGCCTAAAGTATCTGAGGGTAAGATTAAAATATCTTGTGTGAATTGCTTACCTTCAGGCGTGGCAAACGCTACGCCTTCATGCAGCACAAAGCGACCGACTAATTGTGTGGTGTTACGCTCTAGAACTTCAACAATAGCACCTTCATCGCGGCCTTTATGATCTTTACCTTTAACCCGCACCATGACTCTATCACCATGAAAGACTTTGCGCATTTGCCTAGCGGCTAAGAAAATATCGTCACCACCTTTATCCGGCATCAAAAATCCAAAACCATCACGATGAGCAATAATGCGCCCTGGGATTAAATCCATTTTATTGGCAATCCCATAGTGCTTTTTGCGATTGAAAATTAATTGGCCATCACGACACATGGCTTTTAGACGGCGCGACAAGGCTTCTACTTGTTCATCATCATCACCGATATCTAAATGCTTAGCGATTTGTTGGTAACTCAATGTTTGTTTCGATTCACTCAACACCTGGAGAATATATTCGCGACTAGGGATTGGATTGGAATATTTTTGTGCTTCTCTGTCAGCGTAGGGATCTTTTCGTTGTTTTTTCTTTCCCACCTTTGGTTTCCTTTTTTGAGCAACTGCTATACTTGCGGTTACATGCTTAATTCGTACGTTTTCTACCTCGGCAATCCTTGCCAGTAATAGAGTATAGTATAGCGTCTTTTGGCATGACGATTGCAAAATCTATTTGACTGTTTAACGACCATAACACACATGAGGGGGTAACATGTTAAAACGAACAGGATTGGTACTGATAACGCTGGCGGCCAGTGTAACATTGGCAGCTTGTGATAGCTATACAGTGCATGATTACAACGATCCTGGTTCACCCAGTATTTCAACACATGCTGGCAACCGCGATTCTATCTGCCGTAAATTAGCAAGAGAACTAGGTTATAATGGCCACAACAACTATGATGAAATGTACAAAAGCAGCCCAAGCAAGTACAAGAAAGTGCAAAGCTTTAAAGCCCATGGCTGTGATAAATAAAAAAATGGCCGTAGCTCACGCTACGGCCAATTCAAGAGAACGGAAACTTTAAGCTAACATCCCCCCTATATCTTTATTCTGTCATTTAATAATTTGTCTGTCCCACACATCGATAATCTAACGAATCTTTCAGTTGCTACTTTAGGAAATAAACATTAACGGAACATTAAGGATTTTTTTTATTTTGAAAATTTTTAAAATTAATTTTATTTTGTATAAAATTTTTCTAGAAACCCCATCACATTGTCCACTATTAAAACAACCCCCGCATGTTTAGATAAAAACATGAACAACAAAACTGATTTAAAATGAACTAAAAAAATCTTACAGAAAAAATTCGCCCTGTTGTTACCCCAGAATGCGGTGGGGGTATTCATTGACAAAGTGACAAGGCATTATTAAAGTGACCGGCAAGCCGAGGTGGTGGAATTGGTAGACACGCAAGCTTCAGATGCTTGTGGGGGCAACCCCGTGGAGGTTCAAGTCCTCTCCTCGGCAAATCTAACGTAGCAAATTATTAGAAAAATTCTCTGAGCTGGATGGTTTCATTACGTTCTGGCCCGGTTGAAATTATATCAACAGGCACTTCTAGGATTTCTTCGATGCGCTTAATGTAGGCTTTTGCGGCCGTGGGTAAGGCTTCGTAATCCGTGATGCCAATAGTGGAACATTGCCAGCCAGAGGCTTCTTCGTAGATGGGTTCGCATTGTTCTACTAGGCTTGAATCGGCTGGAATGGCGTTTAAAGTATCATTGCCATTGCGATAGCCGGTGCAAATGCGGATGGTTTCGAAAGTGTCTAATACGTCTAATTTTGTTAAGCACAAACTAGTCATACTATTTAAATAGACGGCGCGTCGTAAGGCGGCTGCATCAAACCAGCCGCAGCGTCTTGGCCTACCGGTGGTGGAGCCAAATTCATTGCCGCGTTCGGCTAAGGTTTTACCGGCGGCGTCATTAATTTCTGTCGGCATGGGTCCTGCGCCTACGCGCGTGGTGTAAGCTTTAGTGATCCCAATAACATCATCTAAATATAAGGGCCCAAAGCCACTACCAGTGGCGGTGCCACCTGCAGTTGTATTAGAAGAGGTAACATAAGGATAGGTACCATGATCAACATCTAGCGCACTCCCCTGAGCGCCTTCGAATAATATATTTTTCCCTTGTTTTCGATATTGGTGTAATAACTCAGGCACATCTGTAATTAATGGCACGATTTGCTCTGCCATTGTCAATGTTTCATCGGCAATTTGTTGCAAGTCTAAGGCAGGTTGGCCGTGGAGTTGTTGTAACTGGAAATTATAATATTCAAGATTGGTTTTTAGTTTTTCTAAAAAGATGTCTGGTCGGGTTAAATCCATCAGCTTGATAGCACGGCGCGCCATTTTATCTTCATAAGCCGGGCCTATACCACGCTTGGTAGTGCCGATAGCTTTATCGGCTAACTTCACTTCACGAGCATGATCCATGGCGATGTGATACGGCAAGATTAATGGGCAAGCACCACTTAAGCGTAATTGTGATTTAACGGGGATATTATTGGCTTCTAAGCCTGCCATTTCTTTTAGCAACGCTTCAGGTGATACCACCACGCCATTGCCAATCAAACATATCACATTGGCGTGCAAAATGCCGGATGGGATTAAATGCAATATGGTCGTCTTACCATCGATGACTAAAGTATGACCGGCATTATGGCCGCCTTGATAGCGCACCACACAATCAGCTCGGTCTGTTAATAAATCAACAATTTTACCCTTACCTTCATCACCCCATTGGCTGCCCAAAATAACAACATTACGCCCCATTCGACCTACTCTCTACAAAACAAATTGATGAATAACCACCACGATAGCCATGCCTACTAACATACACACAAACCCCGTGATTCTGATGCTTTTATCCGTCTGCTGAGCTAAGGATTGCACAAACTGCCGCCAACGATCGGGTGACAAGAAGGGTAACACCCCTTCTAAGACCAACATTAACCCTAATGCCATGAACAATAACTTCCAACTCATTGCCTAACCTTAATTAACGCCAAACAGCGATGAGTATAGTACCCGAAGGCTGACGTTTTGTCATCCATGAACATTAGGTTAATAATAAAATCGTTGAAAACTTAGTGGTATGTTACGGATTATCCAACATGCTATCTAACAAAAACATAAGGGCGGTTCGAGAACCGCCCCTGTGCCACCCTTCCTGAGGTGAAGTTACTTCCCTAAAAAGAGGAAGAAAGAAACTAAGATTTTTTGTTCTTGCTGCTGCCTGTTGCATTATTGAAATAGCGTAAGAAATCACTCTCCGGCGTTAGCAATAAGATATCGTCTTTGGTATTAAACGTTTGCGCATAGGCTTGCATGCTACGATAGAAGGCATAAAACTCTGGGTTTTTGTTATAAGCCTCAGCATAGATTTTTGCAGCATGCTTATCACCACCGGCTCGGGTTTTATTGGCAGTCGCATTTGCTTGGGCCACAATGATAGTGGACTTGGCATCAGCTTGGGCGCGGATAGCTTCGCCTTCTGCTCTACCTTTAGCGCGTAACTCTGTCGCCACTTTGAAACGCTCAGCGCGCATTCTTTCAAAGACAGAGCCACTTACTTCCTCAGGCAAATCAATTCCTTTAATCCGCACATCAACCACTTTAATCCCTAAACCTTCAGCGCCTTTTTTGGCTTGTTGTTTTAGAGCATGCATGATAGCAAGTCTGTCGTCCGAAACAACCTCGCTAATGGTGCGAAGACCAAACTGCGCTCGCAGAGCATCATTGAGTTGTTGTTCCAATAAGGTTTCAGCTTCTTGGGAATTACCACTGGTACGTTTGTAGTACAAAGGTACATCGGAAATTTCCCAACGCACATAGTAATCGGCAATCACATTCTTTTTATTCACCGTCACAATGGGCGATGATTTGATGTCTAAGTTTTGTAAACGCACATCGAAGGTTTTTACCGTATCGAGAAATGGCATTTTCAAGTGCAGACCTGGCCCTGCCACGAAGGTTTGGCCGTTACTTTGTTGGCGCAATTTACCCAGTCTTAAAACCAGACTACGGCTACCTTCCGTCACGGTAAACAAACTCGAAAAAAGAACGAGTAACGCCAGCAGGGCAACGATTAATATAAATTTAACTTTAACTGACATGCTTATCCCCCTCGCCCAGTTCTTTCAGAAAATCGTGATGGATGCAATGAGTAATAATTTTTGGAAGTATCACTACTGCTCGTTGTCGTGGATGTGTTTTGCGGTAATAACGGCGGTTGCGCTCCAGTAACATTGCCGCTATTGATTTGCGACAATAGTTGTTGCAAAGGCAGACCTAGGATCAAATTACTCCCCTTTTGCTCATCAATAAAGATTTTACTAGTGCGAGATAAGACATTTTGAATCGCACCGATGTAGATACGTTCACGAGTCACTTGTGGCGCTTGCTGGAATTGCGGCAAGACGGCTAAGTAACGCGCTGTTTCACCTTGAGAGTTCAACACGACTTTACCTTTATACGCTTGGGCATCTGCCAGCAAACGTTTTTGTTGTCCAACCGCCCTTGCAACTTTTTGCTCAAGATACGCTTGCGCTTGGTTAATGAAACGCTCTCTATCTTGCTCGGCTTTAATAGCGTCATCAAAGGCTTCTTTTACTTGCTCTGGTGCTTTTGCTGGTTGCAAAGAAACATTAGTGACCCCAATACCTGCCTGGTATTGCGCTAATATCTTTTCTAATTGCACCTGCGTTTGTTGCCTGACCACTTCACGACCTGAGGTTAAGACTTCATCTAAGGTTGAATTACCAATGACTTGACGCAAAGCACTCGCGGTTGCTTCTTGCAAACTGACAATCGGATTGATGACTTTGAATAAGAAATCATTCAGGTTGTTGATTCGGTACTGTACCGATACAGTGACTGTGACAATGTTTTCATCTTTAGTCAGCATGTTAGCGGTGTATGTGTAGGAGTAAATTTTTTGCACGTCGACTTTATACACTGAGTCAATAAAACGCGGTGCCCAGTGTGGACCTTCACCCACGGTTTTAGAGTATTTACCAAATCGTAACACCACCGCTTCTTGCGCTGGTTTGACAATATAAATACCAGAGAGAATCCAAATGGCCAAAATGGCGATAATAATGGCAATACCGGAAAAAGACATGGCTTTGGGCGAGGGCCCTTCGCCATCACCGCCCGTGTCACTACCTTTACCATTACCACCCATCACTTGATCGAGTTTTTTTTGTAGGTTTTTTAACATTTTATCCAACTCAGGCGGACCCTGGTTTTTTCGTGGACGACCCCATGGATCTTTATCGTTATTATCCCCACCCGGTTCGTTCCAGGCCATGTTGTTCTCCTGTCAAATAAAAAAATGATAGGTACCATCTTAGGGCACTCGCTACTGTCTGGCAACTGTCTCGCTCATTTAACTTGATTTACTCAAGCGCTCATACTCATGTCTTGGCAAACAGATGGTTAAAAAGTAATGACCTTCTTCATCAACCTCTTCGTCGATCACTGCACCAATGTCGTAAAAATGTGCACGTAACTTTGCATCTTGGCTAGTTAGGCAGAGCGTCTGGTAGCACAGTTCGCCGTGTAAAATTTCTGCGATGGCTTGGTGGAGTAAGTCAATGCCCTCGCCGGTCACGGCAGATAGCCACACGCGGCGAATATGATTGTGCTCATCACGCTCTAGTAAGGGCTCGGCTCCTTCCACTAAGTCTATTTTGTTGTACACCATTAATTGCGGCACGCTTTGGGCACCGATTTCTTTTAACACTAACGCTACTTGTTCAGCATGGGTGCGACGGCGCTCATCATTAGCATCGACGATGTGTAATAACATATCAGCTTGCGTCGTTTCTTCTAAGGTTGCGCGAAAAGCATCCACTAAATCGTGGGGTAAATGACGGATGAAACCAACCGTGTCCGCTAAGATGGCTTGGCCTAAACTGCTAATATTAATTCGTCGCAAGGTAGGATCAAGGGTTGCAAATAATTTATCCGCAGCGTAAACATCACTTTGGGTTAAGCGATTAAATAAGGTTGATTTACCGGCATTAGTATATCCCACCAAAGAAATCGTAGGGATATTCGCTTTCTGCCGCGAACGACGATTTTGGGTGCGCTGACTCTGGACTTTTTGTAAACGCTTTTTAATGTTTTTAATGCGAAGATTAATCAAGCGCCTGTCGGACTCAAGCTGAGTTTCACCCGGGCCACGCAAGCCAATACCACCCTTTTGGCGCTCTAAGTGGGTCCAGCCTCGGACTAAGCGGGTAGATAAATGTTGTAATTGTGCCAATTCTACTTGCAACTTACCTTCATGCGTACGTGCGCGCTGCGCAAAAATATCCAGGATAAGACCTATCCTGTCTAAGACCTGGCAATCAAATAATTTTTCTAAATTTCGCTGCTGTCCAGGCGACAATTCACAATTCATGATGACAAGATCTGCCTCATGATGCATGATAAATTGCTTGATTGCCTCAGCTTTACCACTACCAATATAAAATTTGGGGTGGGGTGCTTTGCGAGACACAACAATGACTTCAACACTCGTAGCACCGGCTGATGCTACGAGTAGCTTGAATTCATCTAACTCTTCTTGGACGTTGCCTTTGGCAAAATCCACATGAACTAACACAGCTAATTCACCACCGGTGGGGCGCTCGAACAAATAAACTCCTAATGATGTTGTGCTTTGAAAAAGCACTCTTTAGGTTTTTACCTCAATTTAGATACCCACCACACGTTTAGGTGACTATCTTATCAGCCTTCTACAGAAGCTTCTTCTTCTTCATGCACCGCATTCATCATTTTAACCGCACGGGAGGGTACGATTGTCGAAATAGCATGTTTGTATACTAATTGACTGACAGAGTTTTTTAGCAACACGACAAATTGATCGAATGAATCAACTTGCCCCTGTAGCTTGATCCCATTCACTAAATAGATAGCGACAGGAACTTTATCTTTGCGTAGTGCATTTAAAAAAGGGTCTTGTAATGTTTGCCCTTTTGACATTTCCTTTCTCCTTATTCCCTAACACGTCAGCCGAGGCTGATTAAGGTTAACCGTTAAACGGACTAAGTCTAGCATGGTCTTAAGCCAGCTATAAAGAAAGTTTTTAATATTACAGGATTATTTTTTTCAAAAAGCCTGGTTTGCAATTGCCTTGTTCACTATAATAACAATAATTTACATTTATTTAGCAGTAATTATGAGCAAATGGCATCCTTTTAGTTGGCAAGACAAAACCTGCGAACAGCAACCTGACTATTCTTCGGCCGAGGCCTTGGCAAATGCCAGTGACAAATTGGCAAGCCTGCCTCCTTTAGTGTCAGAATTTGAAATTAAACGCTTAAAAAAACAATTGGCCGCCGCCCAAGCGGGCCACTATTTTTTAATCCAAGGTGGCGATTGCGCCGAAAGCTTTGCAGAATGCAGCGCCGACTCAATCACCAATAAATTAAAAATTCTGTTGCAAATGAGCTTGATTTTGACCTATGGCTTACGCACACCCGTTATTCGAGTGGGACGGATAGCTGGTCAATACGCCAAACCTCGCTCTCAAGCCAATGAAACCATCGACGGTGTCACCTTGCCAAGTTATCGTGGCGATATCATTAACCAGGCCGATTTCACCCCCGAAGCACGTGAACCAGATCCACAAAAAATGCTCACTGGCTATCACTATTCTGCACTGACGCTCAATTATTTACGGGCTCTCATCGATGGCGGCTTCGCCGATTTGCAATATCCAGAAAACTGGAACTTAGATTTCGTCAAACATTCTCCCATGGCCGATGACTATTTAAATTTATCCAATATGATTGGGGATGCCATCGATTATGTGAAAACTATTCCCGGTATCAATACCACCAATTTACAACAAGTTGATTTCTTCGCCAGCCATGAAGCCTTATTACTGCCCTATGAAGCTGCCCTAACTCGCTATTCTGAGCCTCACCAGCGCTGGTATAATTTATCCACTCACTTACCATGGATTGGCATGCGTACTGCGCATTTGGATCATGGGCATGTGGAATACATGCGTGGTATCGCCAATCCTGTTGGCGTTAAAATCGGCCCCACGATGACCCAAGCATGGTTAATTGATTTATTGGATACATTAAACCCCGAGCATGAGCCTGGCAAAATTATCTTAATCCATCGCTTTGGCCATACCCAAATTGGCGAGCACTTGCCAGCTTTAATCAAAGCCGTTAAGACAAGTAAACATCCTGTGCTTTGGTCATGCGATCCCATGCATGGTAATACCAAGAAAACCAGTCTCGGACATAAGACCCGTTATTTCCATGACATTTTATCGGAATTACAACAAGCCTTTACCATTCATAATGCCCATGATAGCCAGCTAGGTGGCGTGCATTTTGAAATGACTGGCGACAATATTACAGAATGCATCGGCGGCGCCATGGATGTGCGCGAAGAAGATTTAATCGACGGCTATAAAAGCACCGTTGATCCACGCCTTAATTATGAGCAAGCTTTAGAAATGGCCATGTTAATTGTAAGCTCGGTATCGAAGATTCCTAAGCCAGGGTCTTAGCAACCTTTCAATGATGCAAATCATTACCACGCAAGCGAGGATGGTAAGGTATAACCAACCATCCCAGTGATCGATCACCACACCTAAGGATAAACCCACGGCGGGTGGGTGATTTAAGTCGAGTACAATTAAGCTAAGCATGGTGGTTGCCAACGCTAAACCACCGGTAATGATATACACATGGTCGTATCTAAGAACGTGCTCAACGCCAACAAATTTGCGACTGCCATAAAAATAAAGGAGCCCAACGGCCAATCCTATACAATAACTCAAAATCACACGTCTTAATTTCGCCGTTTCACAATGAGGACGAGAAAGTAAAATAAAGATGGTCGAACCAATTGAGCTCGCGCCGACAATACTAAGAATACCTTCACTTTCCACGAGTCGTAAGCATAATAAAACACTAACACATAGCAGCAAGGCGACGGTAATTTGAAGAGTGGTGGCTACCCTTGGAGAAAATTTCTTTTTCACGATTGAAGATCCGTTTCAGACTGACTTAGTGTTACTGTGGCATAAAAGGTGAAACTGAGTCAATCACCGCGTTGCAAAGAATTGTCTGACTCTTTCGCCAGCTTCTTGGCCGGTGAGTTGTGAGAAGCGAGTGGGTGATTCGGCCTGATCTCCTTCAGCACGATGCATCAGCACAGGTTCTGTTGAGCAGCCATAGTTGAAGGGTACACAGCTGTGGCCACACACATCAGGCTCAACAGTGTAACCATCCACGTCTTTAAAGAAAACGGTCATCTTGCGGTTACGGTTTGTGACTTTATGAGTACTTGGATCACGACCGAAAAAACCATACTTGTGTAACACCCTATCAAATTTTAAGCGTGATGATTTGTGCAGTGAACAAAAATGGCTGAGGACTGGATCATCTAAAGGTCTACAAGCTTCGCGAACATCTTTGTGTGATCGCACCACAGAATACTCGCGTTTTAATGTCGGCAGACTGGCAAAATGTGCTGCCGTATTCAATTGCCACCTAGCACTCCATAATGCAACAGCAATAATTGGACGAAGGAAAAATCCTAATACTTTTCCAATAACTGGTAACTTTCTCACATACGAAATTGCTACGTTAGTGGTAGAAGAAAATGTTTTAGAGGCATAGGTGCCTGCTAAATTTATACCACGCCGATGGTAATAATTAGCAACATGACTAACGATGCTGCCACCTAAAGAGACGCCATGCAAACCAATGCGCTCATAAGGCACACCGAGTTCCTTATTCAAACGTTCGACTTGGGCAATACCTGCCTCGATTAAGTGTGCTGCCTTTCTAACTTTGCCACTACTGTTTAAAACACCGGGATAATTAAATTGAACGGCCGTGACCGAAGTGCCTAGTGATTGATAGGCCCTTAAGTCACCTTTAACTCTAGGCATGTCACGCTGATAGCAATCACTATTTCCATTGAAGTAAATAATATGTAAATGATTGCGTGGCGCCGTTGTGTTTACCAAACGATTATCAGCCAAAACGCCTGTCATCACAGCACCTGATGGCATGCGTACTTTAAATTCTTCAAAGTTTATCTCTTGAGATCTTGGAGTGGGCTCAGGTAATGCATCAAAATGAAAATATTCATTATCGGCATCAATATCACCGAATGCTTCAATAAGCGCTGCATCCTCGGCGGCGAAAGGGGTTTCTTCAACTTCATGTTGTTTTTTTAAGGCAAGGTATTGATTACTCAACACATGATCTAAATCAATACTACCTTGCGCTGAAACTTGTGGTTCTTTTAACCCCCCAGGAAAAATCAATGGTCCTAAGGTGCCAGTCAACGTTTGCGGCTTAGTGATATAGTGGGGGTTACCATGATTAGCCACACCAGCAATAGCACGACCAATGGTTTGTTTACTCAGAAAACTATCAAAAATTAATAAGCGCATTAACCGCTTTAAGTTCGAGTTGAAAAAACCAAACAGCGGCTTCCACCATGATTCTGGTAAACGGGTATACTCAAATGCATCATTATTAACCGCTTCTACTTCCGAGCCTAATAACTCAGAAAAATAGCGGGAGACTTTTTCACCATATTTACGCCAAAAACCCATCTCATCTAATTTAATGTCATCATTATGTTGTTTGATAGTCTCATATAATAAGGCAAAAGGATGGTGAATGGTTTTGAGCGTCTCTGCGGTGATTGCTTGCGCTTCACCGTCATAATATTGTAAATAAAAACGATGCACACAGCTTGGATCGGTGGCAGGCGTTACACGGCAAAAAGGCTCTCTGACCATTTCACCATAGTGATCAACTTGATGATAAACCGTTAGCGTTTTAGGTTTTTCTTCTAACCGTTTGAAATAAAACGCAAGTTCATTATTTAAATCATGAATATCTGTCATACCTGGCTCAATTATGCTTTTTTAGTAACGTTTGCTGTAGGTTTTGCAGCTTTAGCATGGTGTTGTGCAGGAACTGGTGTTGTATCTGGGATTAAGCGAACACGCGCACCGTAAAGTAATAAGACGCGTTGGTTAACGTGTAAATTCGTTGGAGCTTGCACCACAGACATTGTTTTACGAGTATCAAGTTGAACAATATACTCAATAGCATTTTGCGTGTTGACACTCTTATCAATTGCATGACCCGCAATACCACCGGCAATAGCACCAGCAACGCCTGTCACGATACTACCGCGGCCGCCACCAACAGCAGATCCTAAAACGGCACCAGAGGCTAAACCTGCAGGCCCGCCGAAACCAGAATTACCTTTTACTTTGACCGGGCGCATGCTGATGATTACACCATGATACACACGAGAACCTGAATCAATATTGGCATCAGAATAGGTATTTGGAGAAAGATCTTTAGCACATGCAGCTAGCAACAAAGTTAATAGAATGGGTAAAACCACAATGTAACGTTTCATATAAGTATCCTCTGTCTCAATTTAGGTATATGCCCATAATTACATAAGGACTAAGGGCACCTCTCGCGGCAGATTATAAAACTACCAGTTTGTAATTGCATTATTTTTTTTCTTAAGGATATCTTAAATGTACATTTGGTCTAAATACAGAAAAATGGTACGATTTGGTTCAATCTTAAGAATGATGGGGCAATTAGATGGCACAAGATGATAATGGCAATTCACAGCAAGAGGCGTTGCAGACTATTTTATTGGAAGGAATAAAAGAACAACGTCGCTCCAGACGCTGGCGGATTTTCTTTCGTTTTGCTTGGATTGGAATCATTATCATCGCTATTTTTGCCTTAAGACCTGGCCATAGTAAGGATTACTATAGCCGTAACTTACCCCACGCCGCGTTGATTAAAATAAGTGGCACCATTATGCCTGGTGTTAGCACCAGTGCTGAGAATATCAATAAAAGTTTAAATAGTGCCTTTAGCGATGAAAATGCCACTGGTATCTTGTTGCAAATCAATAGCCCCGGCGGTTCTCCTGTGCAAGCAGGTGAAGTCTATGACAATATCATGCGCCTTCGAAAAAAATACCCTAAGAAAAAAGTCTATGCCGTGTGTACTGATATGTGTGCTTCCGGTGCTTATTATATTGCAGCCGCTGCCAATGATGTTTATGTAGATAAAGCCAGTTTGGTTGGTTCCATTGGTGTATTGATGAATGGCTTTGGTTTCGTGGATACCTTGAAAAAAGTCGGCGCCACCAGACGGTTAATCACTGCTGGTTCTGAAAAAGGCTTTATGGATCCTTTCTCACCCGTCAAAGAATCCGATGTGAAATACATGCACAAAATGTTAGGCATCATCCATCAGCAATTTATCAACAGCGTCAAAAAAGGCCGCGGCAAACGTTTGAAATTAGACACACCGTTATTATTCTCAGGCTTAGTCTGGACCGGCCAACAAGCTGTACAAATCGGCTTAGCCGATGGCTTAGGCAGCCCCACTGAAGTCGCCCGCGATGTGATTAAAACTAAAAATATTGTGGATTATACGCAACAACAAAGCTTATTCAGTAAGTTTTCCGCCAAAGTTGGCGCTGAGTTTGCAGATTCAGTCACAACGCACCTGGGCATACCCGCTTCAGGATTGCAGTAAGGCTTCACGCGCTCACGTTGTGAGACCGGGCGTTAGACGCGTTTTTTAGATAGTTTTTGCAACTGCTGGTATTCACCAGCGCAAAAGGTAGAATTGAGATACAGATGATAAAAAAGAGAAAAGTAATATGAAATCACTTCAGTTAGGCGGGCACCTTAAAGGCAATTGGACAAATAATTTAAACCCGTTATTACCCACAACACGACCATCAAGACAGTATCCAGTCATTACGGTACAATCCCCTGACTCTGACTCTGACTCTGACTCTGACTCTAATGCTGGCTCTAGCTCTGCTACCAAAAGCCTCGAAAATTCAAGAGGTCGTCACCTTGACGCGGGGAAGGCGTTCACCGAAGAAGAATTAAGTCAGATTCACGAATGGCAACGCTTCACTGCTAATATGCGGCCTGCAAGAAGCAAAGAGGAAATAAAAAAAGAAGTACGGCAAGCTTTTAAACGCTTGTTAGTTGGTAACTATAGCGCCATCCATATGCCTATAGATCCAAATGGGCACCCAATGTTTAAGAAACCCTGCGAATACTTTGATCCCATTTCAGGAGAACGTATCTCTGCTGTCAGGGCTGATGACGATAGTGCTGTTCCATCTTTGATTCTAAAAAAACATGGCGTGGAAATAGGCCGACGTATTCATTTTATTCCCGGACGATTTTTTGATAAAGATGGGCATCCCATTCACTCACTTAAGAATGAAAGTGGCGAGCCCATTAGAACGTTAACGCTATTTGACCGTGACGGAAATCATGTTGCGCGTCGCAACCTCATGGTTAATAAACATGTCGCCAAGTCGATAAAATGGAGCACAAAAATTTTTGGCGGAATCATGGCTGTGTTAGCCCTTCCTGTGGGCATTGCATTTATGCATGCCGGTTGGTATGGCGTTGAAGAATTTATAGGACAAGATTATGACGATAGCCTTGAGTATTTTGTAAAAGCATGTTTTGAAACCGTCAATGGTCTTCAAGCTGCTTTATATAACTTTAGTGTTTTTTCAAATTTAATTTTTTTCCCTCGCTTCATGAGTCAATTTTTCACAGAGTCACGCAAAGATCTATTGCTATTATTACCATTTGTTATCCTGAGTTTTTTTGCTGCAACTTACTCTATCTTTGGTGTGGTTTTTAATCGTCTTGAAGATGAAGAAATTCCTGTGACGGTTATCGTTGCTCTATCAATGGCTTGCATGCAAGCGGCAGGGATCAGCTTTATTAATATCTTTTATTCCACTAAAAAGTCACGTTTTATTATGCAATTAGCCAGAGACTTTACTATCAGTAGTGAAAATCGAGCAAGAACTGATATGCTGCAGTTGTATGAGTTATCTGAAGAATACGCTAAGGGCGAGCACTGGAAAATTTTCCTAAAAGAGCTTAAAGCATTAACACCAGAACAGCTAGTCATTCTCTTAGGCAGTTTATCAAAAAAGAAAAATTATAAATATAAATTAAAATCACAAAGTTTTAACCGAACGATTATCTATACGCTTGTGGGCGCTTTAGGTGCTTTATTGTGCGTCGCAGGCAGCATAACAGCGCCGGCAGTCACCTACAATGATGATACTTTACCTGTGGGTTTATCTGAAATTGTAACCTTTGCTGTTGCCACCATTTCAGCCGTTTTTTTCGCGAAGCTAGGTTATGAAGTATTTAATGAGTTGTGTTTTTTGCACCAGCGATTTTCATGGTTTCAGCGTCAACCCACTGTATTACAAATCATACGCAGCCTTTTTTTGTTAATCTGTTTTGTCTTAGTGAGCTTTTCTTGGTTTCCTAGCGTCTCATTAGGTATTATTGAGGGTGGCTTACCCGAGGAATATGCGTTTTTTATGGTTACTTTGGCCCTCTTTATCGTCAGTCTTCGAAGTACCATTGGTTTTTTTGAAGGCATCATTTCCGCACTACAAAGCTGCTCTCGCATCACAAGACTACCAAAAGATGAATTGCCTAAACCCTTTGAAAAACTACAAAGTAAAATTCAAAGGATGGTCGTAAAAGGACATTTCTTGCAGATTGAGCGCGCCTTTGACATCGTCATAAAAGAAAATAAAGCCATGACCCAAGCATTAGAAGAAGATCGTGCACCATCACGGTGCACTAGACTTGGTCGAAATTTATGTGCTTTCTTTAAAAGAGAGGAAGCACCCATTGAGCCGATAGGTCCAAATGAAGAATCACCCTTGATTAATAGTCATGTACCTCCTGATGAGGATAACCTCTTCAATTGCCCAAGATTAAGCTGCACATTGCAGTAGCGCCTAAATTTCGCATCTTGAAGCACGAGTGGTATACTGACCCCCAAATTAATTGGATGAAGCGTCACCACAATGATACCAGGACCCTTATACAACGTATTTGGAAAATCTCCCATCAAACCGCTGCAGCAGCATATCGCTAAAGCCTATGACTGCGCCCATCATTTGTTTGATTTTTTTGCAGCCGTATTAGAGCATGAATGGCATTTGGCCGAAGAAAAGCGGCAAATCATTGCCAAACTAGAACACGAAGCTGATATTATCAAACGCAACCTGCGCGGTAATTTACACAAAGGTTTATTCTTGCCCGTATCACGAGAAGATGTGTTACAAATTCTCACGGTGCAAGATAGGATTGCCAACAAAGCCAAAGACATTGCCGGCATTATCATTGGCCGCCGCATGCACATCCCAGAAGCCATAGCCCCCAGCTACCTTGGATTATTAAAGCGTTGCATGGAAACGGTAAAACTGGCACAAAAGGCAATTAATGAACTCGATGAATTATTAGAAACCGGTTTTCGTGGTAGCGAAGTCAACATCGTCGAAGAAATGATTACTGACATTTCCGAGGCAGAGCATGATGCCGATGATTTACAAATAAAGGTCCGACAAGAATTGTATGAAATTGAAAATACTTTATCACCCATTGACGCCATGTTTCTTTATGAAGTTATTGATCTCACCGGGAAGATAGCAGACAGAGCAGAGCAAGTCGGAAACCGTTTACAATTATTATTAGCGAGATAACCATTGATGGAATTGGGATACCTTTCTCTTGTTCTTGCCGGACTGTTCGGCTTTGTTATGGCCTGGGGCGTGGGTGCCAATGACTTAGCTAATGTCATGAGTACCACCATGGGCTCTAAAGCCATTACGATTCGTCAAGCCATTATTATTGCGATTATTTTTGAATTTGCCGGTGCTTTTATTGGCGGTATGCAAGTCTCTGATACTGTGCGTAACGGCATTATTAACACGGGTGCCTTGAGCCATCATCCTGAATTATTAGTGGATGGCATGTTGGCCGTGTTACTCGCTGGCACCAGTTGGATGTTGATCGCCAGTGTGTTTGGTTTACCCGTTTCTATTACCCATACCATCATTGGCGCCATGGTGGGGTTTGGTACGATTGTGCTGGGCGCCGATGCTATTCACTGGAAAACGGTGAGCTTTATTGCCATCAGTTGGATTACCTCGCCCCTTATTGCCGGCTTTTTTTCATTTTTATTATTTACCTTATTACAGTACTTAATCTTTATGCGTCTTGGTCCCTTTCGGCATGCAAAACGTTACGCGCCGCTGTTACTCTTTCTTATTGGTATTGCCGTCTCCACGGTTAGTGTCATTCGCGGTTTAGGACACTTAGGTTTTGAGATTGGTTTTCTTGAGGCCGTGGCCACCACTATCGGTATTGGCTTATTAATCATGTTCATTGGCACCATCATGATTAACCGTATTACACCAAACCCTTATAGTAGCCGCCACAATCAATTTGCCGAAGTGGAAAAAATCTTTGGCGTACTGATGCTTTTCACTGCTTGCGCTATGATCTTTGCTCATGGTTCTAATGACGTCGCCATTGCCGTTGGTCCGATTGCCGCGATTGCTACCATTGTCAAAAGTAGTGGCCAAGTCCTTGCCGGGTCGCACCCTCCCTACTGGATTACCTTTTTAGTGTGTACTGGTGTTGTCTTAGGGTTATTAATGTATGGTCGTAACGTTATTGCGACGGTGGGCAAAGGCATTACGTCGTTAACGCCCAGCCGCGCGTTTGCTGCAACGTTGGCCGGTGCTTTCACGGTGGTGATTGCCACGGGGATGGGTATCCCTGTTTCAACCACGCAAACCTTAGTGGGTGGAGTTTTAGGTGTTGGCTTAGCGCGCGGTATCGGTGCTTTGAATATGGTAGTAGTGCGTAATATTTTCATGTCATGGATTATAACCATACCTGCTGCAGCCGTGTTTGCCATTATTTATTTTTATGCACTGCATTTTTTATTTCGTTTGTAGGATACCGCCATGTCTATAGAAAACATGATTGAAGCTGCTTTTGACATTGCTGAGTGTGCCTATGCCCCTTATTCTAAATTCAAAGTAGGCGCTTGTATTAAAACGGCTAATGGAAAATTATATACTGGATGTAATGTGGAAAATGCGTCTTACGGTTTGAGTACCTGTGCAGAAGCCTCAGCAGTTATAGAAATGCTATGCCACAAAGAACAAGCCATTGCCAAGATCGTCATCGTGGGATTAGATTGCGACGATTATATTTCACCTTGCGGTGCTTGCCGCCAGCGCATTCGAGAATTTGCACCATTAGACACACCGATACATATGGCAAAATCAACCACAGATTATATTACGCATACATTGGAAGCGTTGCTGCCATTATCCTTTGGGCCACAATTTTTGGAGAATAAATAATGAATGAAGTTTCTTGTCCAAAACAAGCCACTGCAGTTATTCATGACAAAATCGGTGATTTCAAACCGAAGGTAGGGCTAATTTTAGGATCCGGTTTAGGAGGGTTGGCCGATCATATCGAAGATGCCACGAGTATTCCTTTTGCGGATTTACCCGGCTTTCCCTTAAGCTCGGTCTCAGGCCACGTCGGTCATTTAGTCACTGGATATTTAAAAGGGATGCCCGTTGCCTGTCTAAGGGGTCGTGTGCATTCTTATGAAGGTGTAAAACCCGAAAAAATTAAAATATTAGTACGCACTTTAAAACTACTCGGCTGTGAATCACTGATTTTAACTAATGCCGCGGGGTCGTTAGATCCAAGTATTGGCCCTGGCAGCTTAATGATGATTACCGATCACATTAACTTTCAACCAAGTAATCCATTAATAGGCCAGAACGATGATGAATATGGTCCACGATTTATTGGGATGGAGGATGCTTATGATGTTGATTTGCGAACACAGATATTGGCCACGGCAAAGTCTTTAAATATTCCTTTAGAACGCGGTGTATACATGGCTGTGCTCGGCCCTAGCTTTGAAACTCCCGCGGAAATTAAAGCCTTTAGTCTTCTAGGCGCAAATGCCGTGGGTATGTCTACCGTACCTGAAGTGATTGTGGCACGCCACTGTGGTTTAAAAGTTGCTGTCATCTCAGCAATTACCAATTTAGCGGCAGGTTTGAGTGAAGAAAAAATCACGCACGAAGGCACGCTTTATCATGCGCAACAAGCATCACATAGTATGACACGATTAATTACAACCTTGATGGAACGCTTATCTTAAATGTCTGACTCATTCGACAAAGAAACTCTGGTTAGTTTGATTGATTTAACCAGCTTGAATGAAAGCGATACTCAAGAAAGCATCTTAGCACTTTGTGATAAGGCCACAACTCCGTTGGGCACTGTTGCCAGTGTTTGTATTTACCCACAGTTTGTGGCATTTGCTAAACAACAGTTAGTAAATACAACCATTAAAATCGCTACCGTTGCAAATTTTCCTACAGGCTCTGCAGAAATAAATACTGTTGTCACTGATATTGATAAGGCGATTGCAAACGGTGCCGATGAAATTGATATTGTGATGCCTTATCATCATTATTTTACGGGAAGCCAACATGCGGTATTAATGTTTTTAAAGCAATGTCGGGACGTATGTGTCGATAAAACCATGAAAGTGATCTTAGAAACTGGGGAACTAAAACAAGTACCACTCATTAAAGCTGCCAGTGAAGATGCCATCAACGCCGGAGCTGATTTCATCAAAACCTCAACAGGAAAAACACCCACAGGTGCTACGCCAAAAGCAGCTAATGCCATGTTAACTACCATAAAACAAATAAATCCCGCTGTAGGATTTAAAGCTTCAGGTGGTATTCGTTCTTATGAACAAGCGAAGCAATATTTAACACTGACTGCAAACATCATGGGCACTGATTGGATTAATGCGCAACATGTGCGTTTTGGTGCGAGTCAACTGTTAGATGATTTAATCTTGCAGTAAATTTTCTAAGGCAAATTCAATTAAATTTTCCACGGTTTTTTTCGCATCATTCGTGAATTGTTTCTTTATGCGATTAGCAACAATAACGTTTAGAGAACAAACTTTGTGTCCCAGTAAATTACCCACCCCATAAATACCAGCGGTTTCCATTTCAAAATTTGTCACGCGTAAATCACCATGGCGAAATTGTCCCAAGCGATCGATGAACGTTTCATATTTAGGTATTGCGCGTAATACTCGCCCCTGAGGACCATAAAATCCAGGACAAGTCACTGTGATCCCTGGATGACAACCTGAAGCAAATTTATTAATCAATTCAGGCGTACCGCCGGCAACGTAGGGTTTTACTGCAATGTCTGAAAAATAATCCAACGCTGCCTTGGTGAGCTCTTCTTCTGCTTCACTGAGCTTGCGTTGGTAAAAGTGCATTAAGCTATCAAAGCCAAAGCCGAAGCTAGAAGCAACGAAGCTATCCACGGGGATATCTTCTTGCAAGGATCCGGACGTTCCGACTCTGACAATGGTGAGTGAAGTTTTGTCGTCTTTGATTGTGCGGGTATTAAAATCAATATTGACCAAGGCATCGAGCTCATTAAACACGATGTCTATATTATCCGTGCCCATGCCCGTAGAGACCACACTCAAACGCTTCCCTTGCAGATAGCCGGTATGCGTAGTGATTTCACGATTATCAACTTTGAGTTCAATTGAATCAAAATGGCGCGACACAGCATTCACTCTGTTGGGATCACCCACGGTGATGATGGTGGTGGCAATATCTTCTGGCCTTAAGTTTAAGTGATAGATTCTGCCGTCTTCACTGAGGATTAATTCTGATTCTCCTAGTCGATTTTTATCCATAGTGCTTCCGTACGGTGTGCTAAAAATAATTAAACAATAGGTCTGGGAAGATACGCTAAGATCCGCTAGAATGCAAAAAAATTACTGCCACTGGGTACATGGAGTGAAAGCATGAAAAAGTTATTATTAGTATTAGTCTCTCTTACGATTAGCATGTCGGCATTCGCAGCGACGCGTTATATTCACAGTGCCAAGGCGGTAAACTTGCGCGCTGGGCCCAGTGAGTATGCCGATAGTTCTGGCACATTAGTACCCAATACTCAAGTCAATGTCATCGGTACTGATAGAAGCACCGGTTATGCATTGATTGTTACTCAGGATAAATTACGTGGCTGGATCGCCGAAAGTGAGTTAACCACGGCGACACCTAAAACGCCCGTCTTGGTACAACCCAATGCAGATAACTATAAAACAACTAAAACGCAAATCGCTGCTGCCATTGTAGCCACCAGCCCTGCTAAAGTAGCCGCTGTTATGCCAGAAGGTAAGTTAAAACCGGCCAATAACAACCCTAATAAAAGTTATTATGATGATGTCAAAGAAAAGTTGCATGCCGTCGCCAGCGCCAATGCAGCTGCACCGAATACGCTTGTTAAACTATCACCACAAGAAATGAATAATTACACCGCCATGCAACGGGAAAATCGCGCTTGGTTTATTACGGGTGCAGGTATTCTCATTCTCGGTATGTTGCTTGGTTTGTTTATCTCTCGAATTTCCTGGAAACGTCGCTCTACCTGGAGTTAGGAAGTAACGTGGCTAAATTACATTTTTATTATTCTGCAATGAATGCGGGTAAGAGTACCAACCTATTGCAATCGAGTTATAATTATCGAGAGCGTGGAATGGATACGTTATTATATTCACCCAGTATTGATAATCGCTATGCCATCGGTACCGTGACTTCACGTATTGGCCTCAGCGCAGACGCAACACCCATTGATGATACCTATGATCTGTTTACCCAAGTGCAACAAGCCGTCAAAGTTAACCCTAATATTAAATGTGTCTTGGTGGATGAAGCGCAATTCTTAACGAAGGAACAAGTCTTTCAACTCACTGAAATTGCCGACAAGCTTAATATCCCCGTGCTGGCTTATGGCTTGCGCTCAGATTTTCGTGGTGAACCCTTTCCAGGCAGCTTAGCCTTAATGGCGTGGGCGGAAGATATTAATGAAATAAAAACAATTTGCCACTGTGGTCGTAAAGCTACAATGAATATGCGTATCGATGAACAGGGCAACCCAGTCAGTGATGGTGAACAAATTGAAATTGGTGGCAATGATCGTTATATCTCAACGTGTCGGCGTCATTTTAAACTAGGCGAGTCCGGCATGAAAAAACATGCTGAGGAAGATAACAATAAGGTTGGGGCCCTGCAATGATGATCAAAGAAACTCACTGTAAACACTTAAATAAAGATGGATAAAATGACCAATGAATCAACAGTAATAGATAATGCCAACAGTAAACCCTGGTTGCCGTGGCTTGTGTGTTTGTCAGCCGCTTGCTTTTTCTTTTATGAATTTTTGCAATTGAATATGTTGAATGCGCTTAATGAAGATTTGATGCAAGCCTTTAACATTGATGCGACTCAAATGAGTTTTTTATCTGCGAGTTATTTCTTTGCGAACATGATATTTATCATTCCAGCTGGCTTATTGTTAGATCGCTTTTCGACTCGCACCATTATTTTAGCTTCAATGAGCGTGTGTATGATTGGCGCTATCGGGTTTGCCATGAGTGCTAATTATGAAATTGCATTATTCAGTCGCATTTTAATTGGCATCGGTGCGGCATTTTGTTTTCTAAGCAGCATTCGTTTAGCCTCGCATTGGTTTGAAGCAAACCATATGGCTTTGATCAGCGGATTGATCGTTACCTTAGGGATGCTTGGTGGCTGGGTGGCACAAAATCCATTAACCTTACTCATCGAACATATTGGTTGGCGCCATGCTTTATGGGTTAATGCCATACTGGGCGTTTTAATTTTTTTATTGATTTACTTAGTGGTATACGATTATCCCAGTGATAAAGCCGAACATATAAAAGCCCATCGGCAGCAAATATCCGGCAGCGGTTTTTTAACAAGTATAAAACACTCTTATTTGAATCCACAAAATTGGCTCAGCGGTCTTTATACCAGTTTGATGAATCTACCCATCTTTTTATTAGGCGCCTTATGGGGGATCCCTTACCTAGAAGAAATTCATCATTTAAGCCGTGATCAATCCTCAGTAATAACCGGCATGATTTTTTTCGGCACGGTGATTGGCTCGCCGGCTGCTGGATTTATTTCTGATAAAATGGGATTGCGCAAGCGTCCTATGATCATTGCGGCCATTATTTCTTTAGCAATGATTTTATGGATGATGTATCAGCCAGGATTAAGTGCGAGTACCTTAGCTATTCTATTTTTTGCATTGGGTTTTATCACCAGTGCACAAATCATCAGTTATCCACTGGTCACCGAAAGCAATCCTATTTCTCTCACGGCGATTTCTATCAGTGTTATTGCTATCTGTGCGATTGGTGGTGGCGCTGTGTTTCAACCTTTGTTCGGTTGGCTGATGGACTTCCATTTAAAACACCAGGTGGTTAACCATGTCATGATTTATTCTGCTAATGATTTTCACCGCGCTATGCTGATCTTCCCTGCTGCGTTTGTGATAGCACTCATTTGCGCTATGTTAATAAAAGAAACCCATTGTAAGCGCTTATAAAAAATAACAGGATGAGCAACGACTAGGTGGATCAGGACGAAATTCGTTTTCGATGATGTAATTAAGATCATCAGCTTGTATGCTGCCGTAAACGCTTTTTCCAGCACTTGCAGCAACGATTGGGACTTGTTCTTCATCATCATGATGCCAAAAACCATGTCTGCCACCGTCAGCAGGGACTACGACTACGTCCGCAATGGGTGCTGCTAATGCGGGGCGCCGACGACAACAGCAAATGGCATTCATCCAAGTTTTGACGTTAAACCACAATGAACTATCTTCGTGGGCCTGTAAACTTTGGACACTTTGGATATCACGACTGTTAGTATACCAATAGCTTCCCATGACACAGGCACCAATGGTAAAAGCTAAAGTTCTACCAAGCAGTGCGCCTAAGCCACCTAAGGGCGATTCAAAACCCAGCAACCCGGATATAAGGAGTCCTAAACATAAGACATTTACAAAACCTGAAAGCATAGCAAATAGGGTATCGTTATAACCTCGCATATTACCGGCAGCAATATTACGTACCGAATCGGGAATTAAACCGACACCGTAGATATAAAGCATTTGTGCGGCCAAATCGTCGAAATCAACACTATCAATATGGTGCTTCCCTAAAAAGATTTCTAGCAAAGGTGTGGTGGCTGCAAAAAAAATAATGAGACAAGATATCGGCATGATTTGCCCCATAATTTGTGTTGCAAAACCATAGGTTCTTGCTGCCGCAAAATCGCCTCGTCCAATCACTTTCCGCGTTAACACACCACCAACGTGGGCTAAGCTAAACGTTACCGAGGTCAAAATACTCGAAAGATCCCAAATGGGAGCACTAGCTGATAATGCTGTTGCACTGATTTTTCCTAGAATTTGTGAAAGCAAGGTGAGATAAATCGTTTCAATCCCTGCTTGTAAGCCAATATTAATCCCTTTCTTAAGAAGATCTTTAAACATTTTTAATGAAAAATAACATCGCGTTATGCCATAAGTCTTACGGTAATAAGGTCTGAAAAAAATATAGAGTGTCGTTGGGATAACACTTCCCCATGCAGCCAGTGTTGCCGCTAAGCCAGCACCACTTGCCCCCAAGTCAGGAAAGCCCCAGGCACCGTTTACAAAACCATAACTACAAGGCAGCATAATGAGTGAAAACAATGACACCTGCGCCAAGATAGCTTTGTAATCACTCGTAGCCAATAAGACTTGTAAATTATTCATAAAAAAAGTATTAGCTGGCACGGCCGTCATGTAAATCACATTATAATCATTAACCAAGTTTAAAAAGTCCGGTGACTGATCTGTTAAACTTAAAATATTACTCATAAAATAAGTTGCCAGTACAGCAGGAACACTCACGATCGCTGAAATCAACATACCTTGCCGGTAAATTTCCCCAACATCTTCGAGGCGTCCTTCTGCTATCGCACCTTTAGCAAATACACCAACGGCAAAAATAACGCCGGTACTCGAGTAGAGTACGGAGATTTGTGTGGTAGTGATTAGACTGCTTGCACCTAAATAGTAAAACCCTTTTTCACCCAAGAAAGTAAGATTCGCCATGGTGCCACCTAAATAAATTAAGCGACAACCAATAAATTTAAAAGAATGGTTGAAAATGTCTTTGATAGCATCTTTCAGGGAGATTGCTTCGGGATGCAGGACGATGAGCGCCTCTTCGTCTGAAGCTTCATCTAGCACCTCATCTTCTGCAATTTCAATCATTATTATTATCCACGATAATCCAGTGTCTGAGGATTGTACACTATAGCCATCGTACCTCAAAATGCGCTTTACTAATTCCACAAACTTTGTCAAAATACTGCGCTTACAACGTCAAAAGGAGTCATAAAAAAAATGGTCGCAAAAGCAGAGTTACATGTTCATTTAGAGGGCACGCTTACGCCTTCTCTCATGCGAGAAATTGCTAAACGCAATAATATTCAATTCTCTGAAGATATTATTGGTCCTAACGACACCTTTTTATGGAATGATTTTTTACATTTTTTGGAAGTGTATGATCAAGCCAGCATGGTGTTGCGCAATGCACAAGATTACCGTGACATGACCTATGGTTATTTGGCACGCAGTGCAAAAGAAAAAGTTATTTATACAGAAATGATGATATCCCCTGATCATGCCGCTATGTGTGGTGTGGGCTATGAAGAACACTTAGAAGGTGCTATTGCTGGCATCAATGATGCGCGTAAAGAGTTTGGCATTGAAGGACGCCTTATCATCACTGGTGTGCGCCATTTTGGACCTGAAAAAGTCACCGCAGTGGCAAAAAAAGCAAGCGTGAACCCGCATCCTTATATCATTGGCTTTGGGCTGGGTGGTGATGAAGCAGGTTTTCCTGCGAGTCAATTTAAAGAAGCTTATGAGATTGCTCACAATGCTGGTTTGGCTTGTACCACTCATGCGGGTGAGTTCGCTGGGCCCGAGAGTGTGTGGGATGCCATTAATCATTTACCGGTGGTGCGTATTGGTCATGGTGTGCGTTCCATTGAAGATCCAACATTAGTGGAAGAACTCGTGCATCGTGGTATTACTTTAGAGGTATGTCCGGGTAGTAATATTGCTTTAGGCGTCTATCCTGATTTTGCCAGTCATCCTTTTTTAAAATTACGAGAAGCAGGTTGTAAAGTTACACTGAGCTCTGATGATCCTCCTTATTTTGCTACTACGATGGCAAGAGAATACCAAATTGCTAAAGAACACTTTGGTTTATCGGATGTTGAATTGATTGAAATTACAAAAGCTTCAATCACTAACAGCTTCGCAGATGAAGTAACTAAGTCAATGTTGTTAAACAAAGTACGATTGCATTTAGCCTAACCCTTGCTCACAAGGCTGAGGGGACAATAGTTATTCCCGGTGTTATAGTTTCTGGCATTATCAAGCGCTCTGCTTCCAAACTTGCTACAGGATAAGCACAATAGTCTGCTGCATAAAAAGCACTGGGACGATGATTACCGCTGAAGCCTACGCCGCCGAAGGGTTGGGCACTGCTGGCGCCAGTTAATTGTTGATTCCAGTTGATGACACCTGCGTTGACATGTTGGTAAAACTGTTTGAATTCTTCGGCGTTATTACTGAATAAGCCTGCAGATAAACCATAGTTGGTGTTATTGGCTTCTATGATCGCTGCTTCAAAGTCTGCGACGCGGATAACTTGCAATAAAGGACCGAAGAATTCTGTATCATAGCGCTCCTCAACTCCCGTTACATCCATGATGCCTGGTGCTAATAAGCCTGTTTCTGGTACTAATCGTTCTAATGGTTTTAATACTTTCGCGCCACGCTTTGAAAAATCATCTTGGGCCATTATTAATTGCTGTGCGATTTTTTTAGAAATTACGGGACCCATGAAGGGTTCTGGATCTTCGGTGTAGTGTCCTACTTTTATATTTGATGTCATGTTGACTAAGGCTTGAATAAATTCATCACCCTGACCACCTTCTGGCACAATTAAGCGCCTGGCGCAAGTGCAACGCTGGCCGGCTGTGATGAATGCGGATTGAATCGTGTAATAAGCAGCTGTTTGTATATCATCAATATCTGTGACAACTAAGGGATTATTACCCCCCATTTCTAATGCCAAAATAATTTCAGGATGAGCTGCAAAATGTTTATTTAAACTCACACCTGTTTTGTAACTTCCAGTAAACAATAAACCATTAATACTTGTGCTAGATAATAGTTTTTGGCCAATGCTGCCCGTGCCTTGTATGAGATTAATGACACCTTTTGGTAAATCAGTCGCTTGCCAACAGTGCATCACAGCTTCAGCAATGAGCGGTGTTTGTGAACTAGGTTTTAATATTACCGTGTTACCCGCCAATAATGCCGGGATAATATGTCCATTGGGTAGGTGGGCTGGAAAATTATAAGGACCAATAACGACAAACACACCATGGGGTTTATGACGTGTTGTGGCAGTCGCTTGTCCCATTGAACTACTCACCCTCCCGCTACGAGCATGATAAGCCTTATCTGAAATATTTGCCTTGGCTGTCATCGCTTTTATTTCAGTCGCTGCTTCCCATAATGGCTTACCGACTTCTTTTGATAAAGTCTGGGTTAACTGGGCTTCGTTCTTTTTTAATTGTTCTGCAAATTGTTTCACCACTTGGAGGCGTTCTTCGTAAGGTCGTAACATCCATTCCTTAAATGCAGATCTAGCAGACTTAATAGCATGATTGACTTGGTCATGACTCGCTTCGTGACCGCGCCAAATAACGTCATTATTAGCGGGATCTAAAGAAGAAAATTGCGCGCCTTTGCCACGCTCCCATTCGCCATTAATCCATAAATTATCCATGTTAATTCCTTATTTTTGCTAAACGAATAAAGTCTCCCACTTCAACCATCAAGGTTTCAGCAAGTTCTGGAGATAAAATAACATTGCTATTACCTACTACACTAATGGATGCAATGCAGGCTCTAAAGGATTTATGTACATTACTAATTAAATAATAATTTTGTGGCTTAATTGTTTGAATTGAATCAATTGAAAATAACTGACTTTCTCTCACCGTATTTAATTGTTGTTTACTGGCTTCGAGGCAAGGTCCAGCATCAAATAAATCCACATATCCCTGAAAACAAAACCCTTCTTTTTCTAACATTTTTTTCGCAGGTACGGTATTTTGATGTGCGATTCCAATCACTTCTTGAGCCGACTTTGGTAATAACTCCGTGCAAATAGGAATGGTTGGCATTAAGTCATGCACAAATTGTTTGTTTCCTGATCCTAACATATAAACCGCTTGCGCGAAGTCCATATCAAAAAAATGTTTGCCCACGGCTTGCCAAAAAGGTGAATAACCACTCTTATCAGAGATCCCTCGTAGCTCCGCAATAACTTTATCCGCAAAGCGGTGAGGCTCATTAGCCATATA
Source organism: Gammaproteobacteria bacterium (assembly GCA_021773295.1). Taxonomy (GTDB): domain Bacteria; phylum Pseudomonadota; class Gammaproteobacteria; order UBA1113; family UBA1113; genus JAJFKI01. The sequence continues at coordinate 64,926 of JAJFKI010000097.1, forward strand.
CAATAAGCGGCTCAGTGAGAGCAGCTTACCATTATGCTGACGCCGGTATTGTGGGGATAGATATAAGGTACAAAGCTCACTATTGCCCTCATAATCATTTACCATGCTCAAAAAGGAAATTTTCTTTTTTATATTTAACTCTTCTGATTGCATGGTGTGATGTGATAGTTTATAAAAATAATAAGGTCGGTTTAAACCGAGTACTGCATCAATGGCACTACACCCTATTATCTTATCGGTTTTAGTACACTGCATGACAAACAAATAATATTCATCGCCTGGGGTTTCAACATCTGTCTTAAAACTTTTGATGGAGCTATTAATTTTACTTTTTAAAACCGTTTCATCAGCGGGTAATGTTGTTAACCCTGAGCCTACCATTTTAGCCAAAGCATACAAGCCCTCAATATCTTCTGCCTGTATTGGTCTTATGATATTCATTGATTTTGTCTTAACAAAAATATTGCTAACAACTTCGCTCTTTCAACTAAGCTATCAATGTAAATAAATTCTTTGTCCGTATGTATGTTTTCACCACGCACACCTAAGGAGTCGATCGTCGGCAACCCAGCTGCTGCTAAATTGTTGCCATCGCAGCAGCCCCCTGATTTTTTCCAATGAAGATCGACACCCTGCTCTTCGCTAATTTCACGAAAGCTTTCTAGCAAGTTTAATGTTGCATCATTTAAAGGTTTTGGTGGGCGTGTGAACTGACCATGTAAGTGAGTCACAACACCCATTGCAGTTTCTATCTCTTTTAATATTTTTTTAAACCGTTGTATAATCCAGGCTTGATCATCTCCTTGTGCTAAGCGCACATCTAACCAGGCCACGGCTTTGTGTGGCACACGGTTAACTGCGCCGCCACCAATAATACGCCCGACATTGACGGTGAGCTCTGGACGTTGGCCACTGAGTTGATGCAGTTGCTCCGCTACTCTCGACAAGGCAACGATGGCATTTATCCCTTTATCAAAAGCACGACCAGCATGAGCCGCTTTGCCTTCTATGACAATGGTAAATTTACCCGATCCTTTGCGCTCTGAAGCAAGACATCCTTGTTCACCCAACCCTGGCTCGAAGATTAAACCAATATCATGATATTTTGCGGCTTGTTCTAGGAAGGGTGCCGAGGCAATTGATCCAATTTCTTCATCAGGATTAATAATGACTTCCCAGCCCATATTATCAATGCCTTGTTGCTCTAAAATTTTAAGCGCGTGCAACACAACGATTAAACCACCCTTCATGTCCGTGACTCCAGGACCATTTAAACGCTTGTCATCTAACCACTGGCATTGTTGAAATTCATCGTCAGCGGCAAACACCGTATCCATATGACCGCAGAGTAAGATTTGTTTTGCAGCTTTAGGACGTTTGCGCCAGCGCAGTAAATCACCGACGGGTAATTCCTCAATGACACCGCAGTTATTAACGTGTTGAATGGGAGATAAGGGCGTTCGCTCAAACGTAGCTTCTAGGGGCCCAAATGCCACACTGATCACGTCTGCTATATTATCGAGGCCCTCTTTATTATATGTCCCCGAATTGATGAGTGCCCACTGCTGCAGCTGATCAATCATTTCCTGGTTGTTATTTTCTATACTCTTTGAAACATATTGTTCTTTGGACATGGATTCCCCCCTATTTAGAAAGACTAGAACATAGTGGGGGGTAATTCTAGGTGTTAGTGTCTAGTGGATCAGCAGGATACCAATAAAGAGCACCAAACCCACGTAATTATTATTTAAAAATGCTTTTAAACAGAAGCTGGACTCTCGCTGGCGGATTAACCATTGTTGGTAAATAAATAAGAGAGATGCGGCCAGGATGGCAACATAATATGACCAGCTTGCTTGTATTGAATGTCCAAGTGCCGTGAGTAGGAGGATGACTAACAACTGTAGTATACCCACCCATAGCCTGTCCCATTGACCGAATAAAATTGCGGTAGATTTGATGCCAATTTTCACATCGTCCTCTCGGTCCACCATGGCATAGAGCGTGTCATAGGCGACAGTCCATAACACCACCGTGATATAGAGTAAGTATGCTATGAATGGAATTTGATTTTGCTGCGCCGAAAATGCCATTAATAAGCCGATGTACCAGGATGCACCCAACACTAATTGCGGTAAGTAAGTCCAACGTTTAGTGAAAGGATAAAGTGTGCTAAGTGCCAAAGCTAACGTGGCTAAGCTGATGGTTTTTATATTTAGTTGTAGTACTAAAATGAAGGATAGAAGACAGAGGATAACCGTTAGGGTAATCGCTTCTTTAATACTGACTTCTTTGGTGACTAAAGGTCTGCTCTTGGTTCTTGTAACATGAGAATCAAAATTTCTATCAGCAACATCATTAATAATGCATCCTGCTGCTCGCATCAACACAACCCCCAGAATGAATATGATCAGTATTTTCATTGAGGGATGGCCATTCCCTGCAATCCATACTGCCCATAAGGTTGGCCATAGTAATAAGAAGATACCTATGGGTTTGTCGAAACGCATTAAGCGCCAGTAAGCATATAGATTAGTTTTCATTACTTTCACCAATCCTTGGGAGAAAAAACTCACTGAGCAACAGTGGTTTTTTGTTTAAATAAAATTTTGAGCGCCGGGCCCATAAGTGATCGGTAGGAATATTTGTATACCGCTTTGCTCTTTGGTAGCCCCAATGATCCTGCCTCACTTTCGCAAATTGAAATTCATCGCGGTACATATTTGGATAGCGATATAATAATTCGCCGATAGGTGTGCTGTTTAAAGCATGTTGTATCCATTTCTCCTCACCCTGAAACAATTGATGTGGAAATAAGGATCGCGCATACATCCAAGGAATATTATTACCAAGTAAGATCACTTCTCGCGATAAAACTTTTGATCGCAAATCAATACCTAAAAATTGGCTCTCTTCCCAAGTGGGGCATTGCCAAGATTGGTTTAATATCTTCACCTGCAACCTGCCCGCGCATTGCTGTTGCATCCGCTCCGTCATTGAGCCTCGCGTTTGTAGCCAGCTTGCTAAATCATGCGGACATTGCTGCAAGGCAATCGCAGGTTTTTGCTTCCAAAGTATGGGTGAGTAATTCATAAATTATTTATTAAGCTTATTGATTAGGCCGTGATTATACGCTTTTTCAGAAATATTTCTAGCATAATTTGCACAGGATCAATAGTGGTGTATCCAGCGTGGTCTCGTCAAATAATGATAGACTGCTTCATCAAAAGCTAAGGGTACGCCGAAATAAAAGCCTTGGCAATAATCAATTTCTAAAGCGATCATTTTGTCATAAATTTCTTTTGAAGACACATATTCTGCTATGGTTTTTAGGTTCATTATTTTAGCGCTTTCAATGATCGCTTTTACTAATGCTTCATTAATCGGATCAGTGTCAATGTTTTTGATAAATGAACCATCGATTTTAATGTAATCTACTGGCAAAAATTTTAAATGACTTAGTGAAGAAAAACCCACACCGAAATCATCTAAGGAAAAAGTACAACCATATTGTTTGCAAGTTTCAATAAACTTTGTTGCTGCTGAAAAATTAATGATCGCATCACTTTCCGTGATTTCAAAAGTTAATCTGGAAAGCAAGTTGTTAGCTTTATGCTCTGAAGTAAGCATTGTTAATATTTTATAATCCTGCAATGCGCCACTTGTTAAATTACAGCTAAGTTTTACGGCTGAATTTATAGGATAAAGCGCTTTGAGCATGACGATAGTGCGCTCTACCACCCAACGGTTAATATCATTTATCATGTCATACTCTTTTGCAATATCTAGGAATTTTATTGGGGAAATTTCTTTACCGTCACTACACAAGCGCAACAAGCATTCAAACTCCATTACGTCTTTAGTACGAGTATCAAGAATCGGCTGCATATATAATTTAAACTGATCATTCACCAAAGCATGTCTTAATCTATCTTTCCATGCAACTCTTAGTGGATAAATATTTGTTTGTTCTTCTATTAATGAAGGTGTATAAATTACGTATTTGTTTTTTCCTGATTTTTTAGCATGATACATTGCTATATCTGCAGATTTTAAAACGTCTACTAAGGTCACCATCTCTTGTGATGAAAAAACAACGCCAATGCTGTAAGTCGCATATACTTTTCCTGTATTTGTCTCAATGCCGCTTATTGCTATCAGCTCAAGGAGTGAGTTCAGCACTTTTTTTATTTCTGCGTGACCAATGTTTGGCATAAGCACCGCAAACTCATCACCACCTAAACGTGCTTTTATATCGGTAGTCCGCAACCTTGTAGATAACAAGTTAGAAATTTGGCCTAAGGCTTTATCACCAATGTCATGACCATAGGTATCATTTATTTCTTTAAAGTCATCAATATCAATCCATAACACGGCAAAGTTTTTATGGTAACGTTTCGACTCTTGTAACATCTCTTCTAAACGTTCCTCAAAATAAGAACGATTATGTAACCCTGTTAAATAATCATGGGTCGCCATGTATTTTAGTTTTTTCTCAAAATTTCTTCTCTCTTCTATATTTCTAGCAGCGATTACAATACCTACACTAAAGGATTGTCCAGATCGTCTCAATCTAGCAGTGGACAAGCTCACATAAATCTTATCACCCCATTTTGTAGAAAAGACTATTTCGTCATTTTCGGAATACTCTTGTTCTAAAATCCTTTTAAAACCATCCCGTTTGTTTGTTTTATCATGCAATAAAATATAAACTGATTGGTTGATTAATTCTTTTTTTTTGTAGCCTAATGCCTTGCAGGCAGACTTATTTACAAGTTCTATTTTGTACCTCTGATCGCAGACAATAATCATATCGGGGATGATTCCTAAAATAAACTTGGACGCATAAGCTGGTGTAATATCAACCCAATGGTATCGCAAGATAGCGCGTCCTGTTAGCACAGCATAAGTAAATATGGCCAAAAAGCCAAAAGGAAAAACGGCAATACCAAAGAGAGGAAGAAAGTCGATCACTGCAACATAGGGAATGAAAAAATAAAGTAATCTCTTTTTAATTTCACCTTTCGCTCTTTTTTTATAATGAAGCAAATACTCAAGTACTATCATTGACATCATACCAACAAAAAATGCTACGAATAAATAACCATAGGGTGTAAATCTAGGATAATGCCCCCACCAATACTCACTAACACCATCCATAAAAACATTTGTATTCGGAATTAATAAGGCAAATATAATAGAAATGAGCCACGCTATTAGTAAAACAAATTTCCGTTGTTTAATGACATGAAACACTTTTACAGTAATGTGATAACTTAAAACAGTGAGGATTGACACGCCATAAAACCCACTTTTTCCCCAAAACAGTGCCGCCATCTCATTCGTTGCAGAATACATTAATCCAAATGGTAATAACCACACCGCAATACTTAATGACATTAATGAGTACAACAAGGATGCGTTTGAAAAGTGTTCTGATTTAAGAACGTAAATCCCAATAATTAAATTAAACAGCGCCGCCGTCACTGGAAATATCGAGAGCCAGTTAAATTGATAATTTGCTAAATCTGTTATTAAGGAAATATTAATAATTGTTTTCTTCCTTCTATAGATCCATATTATTAATTTTAGTCATTGGATATGAAATGTACATTGTTTATCTTTTCTTAAGAGGCTTTCAATGGTAGGATTGGCGCTATACCCATCGTTTCTTAGGAGCAAAGGATGCAAATGAGTGAAGAAGTTAGCGTATTAAAACATTATCAAGCCATTGCTGAATTACAAGTCCATCTCAATCAGCGCATTATTGGCCAAGAACATTTAATCACAAGCTTATTAGTCGCACTATTATGCGACGGCCATCTCCTGGTAGAAGGCGCACCAGGCTTAGCAAAAACCACAGCAATTAAAGAATTATCGCAATGCATTGAAGGCGATTTTCACCGAGTGCAATTTACGCCAGATTTATTACCCGCTGATTTAACAGGGACCGATATTTTTAGACCGCAAGATGGATCTTTTGTGTTTCAACAAGGACCACTGTTTCATAATGTAATCTTAGCTGACGAAATTAACCGAGCTCCTGCCAAAGTACAATCAGCATTGCTAGAAGCAATGGCAGAACGACAAATCACGATTGGCCGTCACACCTATGATTTGCCTAATTTATTCTTAGTGATGGCAACTCAAAACCCTATCGAACAAGAAGGCACCTATCCATTACCAGAAGCGCAATTGGATCGCTTTTTACTCTATGTGAATATTGATTATCCGGATGTTGTGGCAGAACAAAACATTCTACGACTAAATCGAGAGCAAGTTAAAACAGATCGTGCGACTAAAACAAACGTACCTGTTTTAAGCGAAGCGTTAATCTTTAGCGTGCGTCAAGAAGTGCTAGATATTCATTTAAGTAATGAGTTAGAAGAATATCTAGTGCAACTCATCATGGCTACACGCCATGCCTCATCTTATGGCGATGATATCGCTAGCTGGATTCGCTACGGCGCTAGCCCCAGGGCGACCATTGGACTAGATAGAGCGGCCAGAGCGCATGCTTGGCTTCAGGGTAAAGATTATGTGTCTCCTGAAAATATTCATGCTATGGCTCATGATATCTTACGCCATCGAATTTTATTAACCTTTGAAGCACAAGCCGATGGCATTAGCACCGATGTTGTAATTGATGAATTACTCAAGCGCGTTGCCATACCATGAGTAAAGAAGGGATCAGCATTAGCTTGTCTGAGTTAGTGCAATTACGCCGACAATGTAGTGGTTTGGAGTTTACTAAACCTAAAACCGTATACACACAACAGGCCGGTGGTTTTATTTCTGGATTTCGCGGACGTGGCATTGATTTTGAAGAAGTGCGAGTTTATCAGGCTGGCGATGATATCCGCACCATGGACTGGCGCGTCACTGCTCGCACTGGTACACCCCATACAAAAATTTTTCGGGAAGAACGCGAGCGCCCGGTGTTTATTGTCTTAGATTACAATCCCAATATGTTTTTTGGCACACAAGTGGCTTTTAAATCAATCACTGCCAGCAAAGCAGCTGCCATTGTAGCCTGGGCGGCAGAGGCACAAGGCGATCGCATTGGCGGCGTTGTCGCGGCTAGTGATGATTATTATGAATTACGACCGTGCAGTCGTAAACATGGCATCTTGCCGCTTTTAAAAATAATCAGTATTGCCAGCATCCCCGCGCAAACCACTTGTAAAACACATCTCGCCGGCGCTTTGGCGCGTTTACAAAAAGTCATTAAACCGGGCAGTTTAGTGTTTATTTTCAGTGACTTTACGAATTTAGATCAAACAGCCCAGCAACATCTTGGTTTACTGTCGCGCCAGAATGATGTGTTAGCTTGTTTTGTCTATGATCCATTAGAAAAAGAACCACCACCAGCGAATTATTATAGTGTGACCAACGGTGATGAGCGATTTACCTTCAATACATTTTCAAAAAAGTTTTGTGAGACGTATAGACAGGCGTTTATTGAGCGGCAGCAAACGATTAAAGCCTGTTTAGCACATTACAGTATTCCAATGATGTCATTGTGCACCATGGATGATATTGTGAAAACAATGAATAAGGAGGCGAGGGCCTTTGAATAGTTCATTGTTGAAACAATTAAAAGACATTCATCATCCGGGTGATGTTAACTGGTGGCCGCTAGCACCAGGTTGGTATGGTCTTGCTTTGTTTTTACTGCTAGTGCTAGGCATTATTGCCTATTATATTTATGCTTATTATCAAAAAAAGAAACGGATTCAACTCATTAAACAATCAATCACCGAATTAAAAATGCGAATCAAATCACGAGATCCTAAACTCATCAGTGATTGTTCCCAACTGGTACGACGTGTTGCACTGATGAATTACCCCCGTGAAGAAGTCGCGGGCATTACCGGTGAAGCATGGTTAGTGTTTTTAGATGAAACTGGAAATACGCAACAATTTACACAAGGATCCGGACGCTTGCTGATTACGGCTGCCTATCAACAACAGTGGGACAACCAAGCAACAGATTTAGTGTTACTCATTGAAAGGTGGATAAATACGTGTTTGAAATAGCTAATCAATGGATCATAGCCTTACTACCCTTGCCCTTAATCATCTGGGCTCTTATCCCCAGCGCTAAACCAAGACAAACTGCGGCGCTACGCATTCCTTTTTACCAACAAATTCAAGACTTGCAATCTCAAGCGTCACATCAATCCCATCAATTTAAATTTAGTTTATGGGTTTTGTTTTTAGTTTGGTGTTTACTCGTTTTTGCTGCCAGTGGACCACGCTGGGTTGGCAAAGCAGTGGAATTACCTCGTAGTGGCCGTGACGTAATGTTAGCCATTGATATCTCTGGCAGTATGAATACGCCTGATATGATGTTATATAATAAACGGGTAAATCGCCTACAAGCCATCAAAAGCATCGCCGGACAATTTATCGCAGATCGCCAAGGAGACCGTGTCGGTTTGATTTTATTTGGCACCAAAGCTTATTTACAAGCCCCCTTAAGTTTTGATCGTAATACCGTAAACGTATTATTAGATGATGCCACCATTGGTCTTGCTGGACCGCAAACTGCGATAGGCGATGCTATTGGTATGGCCATTAAACGTTTAAAAAAATATCCGAAGGATGATCGTATCTTAGTGTTATTAACCGATGGTGCTAATAATGCCGGCAATGTCACGCCACTAAGTGCAGCGAAAATGGCTGCGAAATACAATGTAAAAATTTATACCATAGGTTTTGGAGCGGATAGAGCCGTGGTTCAAAGCATGCTTGGCCCACAAGTAATTAACCCCTCTTCTGATTTAGATGAAAATGCATTACGTCAAATTGCTAGTCTCACCGGTGGTCAATACTTTCGGGCCAAGGATACCAAAGGGTTGCAACAAATTTATGATCATTTAAATAAAATTGAGCCGGCAGCTAAGGATCATGAATTATTTAGGCCAATAGAGCCCTTGTATCAATGGCCGCTAGGCGCTGCTTTTGTCCTCAGCGTTTTATTATTATGTTGGCCTGTGTTGCGTAGAAGGAGTTACTCTACATGATTTGGCATCAAATACATTTGATCCGTCCCTGGTGGTTGTTAGCATTAATCCCTTTACTTATCCTGCTGTTTACTTTGCGTCACTATTTTCTGCAACGCAATAATTGGTTACAAGTATGTGATCCCAACTTAATTAATTATCTATTGCAGGGCAAGCAAGGCTCTCATATGTCATCATTACTGTGGTTGGGACTCATATGGATATTAATGGTGTTTGCTCTGGCTGGGCCAAGCTGGAAAAAACTGGAAGTACCTTTAATCAAAAACCAAAAAGCCGCCATTATTTTATTTGATAATTCTTATATGATGGATGCCAGTGATTTGCCACCAACACGCTTGGTGCACGCACGCTATAAATTATTAGACTTATTGAAATTAGATAAACAAGGTCGTTTTGGTTTGATTGCTTATGCTGGGGAGCCTTATGTTGTTACGCCACTTACCGATGATGATAATACCATTGCAAACTTGGTTCCGCAGTTATCGCCGAGCATTATGCCAGTGGATGGGAATAATTTAACGGCTGCATTAAAACTTGCGGCGCAGTTATTACAACAAGCGGGGGAAAAGAAAGGTAGCATCTTCGTCATTACCGGCAATAATGCCAGCCCGAAAGCAATTACAACCGCTCATCAATTGGCACAAAAAGGTTATCGAACCTTCGTACTAAGTGTGGGCACTGATCACGGCGGGCCAGTTCTATTGCCTAATGGCAGTTATCTACAAGACAAACACGGCGCAATCAAAATAGCGAAACTCAATCATACAACGCTGCAGCAATTAGCAACAGCGGGCAATGGTGCTTATCAAGGATTCACTAAAACAAATATTGACGTTAAAAAACTATTAGCTGCCGCAAAGATTCGTGTCAAAAAAAATGAAACTAAAGAAACAAAAGAAACCACTATGCAATGGCAGGATGAAGGCCGCTGGTTATTCATTGGGATTTTACCTTTATTGCTATTGGCCTTTCGTCGCGGCTGGTTAGCGGAGTTATTGCCATGAAGTTGTGGATTTTAATGGCCTGTTTGTTTTTGCCAATGAGTAGTTACGCATTCTCATGGGATGATTTATGGCTCAACAAAAATCAACAAGGTAAAAAAGCCTTACAGGCTAAAAAGCCAGAGCAAGCACAACGATTATTCCAATCGCCTGATTGGCAGGGTGTGGCGTATTATCGCAACAAGCAATACGATAAAGCTGCACAAGCTTTTGCGACACACAAAACTGCTATTAATCAATATAACTTAGGCAATGCTTTAGCCATGCAAGGCCAGTATCAAAAAGCCATCGAAGCTTATGACAATGCATTAAAGATAAACCCCAAATTAGCCGATGCAAGCTTCAACCAAGACTTACTGAAAAAGTTGCAACAGCAACAGCAACAGCAACAGCAACAGCAACAGCAACAGCAACAGCAACAGCAACAGCAACAAGCTAAGCAGAATAAATCCAAGGATCAACAACAATCCTCATCTGCGCAGCAAAAAGAGAATAAAGAGAAACAACAAGCACCCAAGCCAAATAAGCCACAAAAGAAACAACAGGATAAATCTCAGCAAGCTCAGCCCAAAGAAGAAAAATCTCAAAAAGGCCAAGAAAAATCTAAAGCCCAAGCGGCCCCACAAAAACCCTTAAAAATGATAAAACCTCCCCACCAAGCAACACCACAACAAGCCCAACGCGCAGCTCAACAACGCCAAGCCGATGAACAGTGGCTACGACAAATCCCCGATAATCCTGGCGGCTTGCTGCAGCAGAAATTCTTGCGCGATCATCAGAAGTACCAAGAATAACGCATTGATAACTGCACAAATCCTCCGGCAGCACCAGCACGAATAATATAATCGCACCAATCGCATTTTGGCAAAGAATCAGTATAATATCTCTTATTAAAGGATTGTTAGGACTCCCTCAATGCGATACATCATTGCCATTTTCGGTTTAATACTGAGCACCATCGCCCTTGGGCAAGTGGAATTAGAAGCGTCTGTTGATAAAGCAAGCACAGGGCTCGATGAGCCCATCCGTTATTCCATCGTGGCGATGGATTATCAAGGCCGCGAAAATCCTGATTTTTCCCCACTCGAGAAAAACTTTACTGTCATTAGCCGTGGTAAAAGTAATCAGCTGAGTGTTTCTAATGGCAAAACCACTGATATTACACAATGGATTATTACCCTACTCCCGAAAAAAACTGGCGAACTAACTATCCCCGCCATTCGCCTAGGGCAACAAACCACGGAGCCTATTACTATCAACGTCGTCTCAGCAACTCAAGCTGTGAAAACAGATAATAGACAAGTCTTCATCGAAACCAGTGCTAGCCCCATGAGTCCTTATGTGCAAGCACAAACAATTTATACCATGAAGATTTACTATAATCACACCATCCGCAACCCTAATTTAACCATGAAGCCCAATGACAAATACATCATGAAGCACATTTTGCCAGATAGGCAATACAATAAAGTGCTTAACGGTGTGGCTTATGTGATCGTTGAACAAAATTACACGTTATTCCCACAACAAAGCGGTGAGATTTCCATCCCAGCGCCTAAAATAACCGGCTATATGTTGCAAAAGACACGCAGCAGTGCCTGGGGGATTGGTAATCGCTGGCAAGCTTTTAACGTGAGTGGTAAAGCGATAACTTTAACGGTAAAACCCACCCCAAGTAATGTGAATAGTCAATGGTGGCTGCCTGCTAAATCAATATCGATTAAAGAATCATGGTCACAAGATTTAAGTAACGTCCATGCCGGAACACCTATTACCCGTACCATTGTCATTAAAGCCAATGGTGTCATGGGATTACAATTACCTAACTTGCCGAATGTTTCAATTCCAAATGTGCAAACTTATCCTGACAAACCTGCTGTCGCTAATCGATTCACACCGCTGGGCGTGATGAGTTCTAAAACCTTTAAGATTGCTTATATACCAAATAAAGAAGGTAAACTTAAATTACCGGCCGTTAATATCCCCTGGTGGAATACTAAAACCAATACCGCTGGAACTGCCAGTATCCCTGCACAAACAATTCATATCTTAGCTGCTACGGATGCTGCACCTGTGACGAGTACCATTCAACCTTTAAATATCTCCGCAGCAACCGAAATTAAACAAGAACAAGAAGCTGGTAGCATTGCAACACCCACGAGCCCACGACAAGAAATATGGTTCTGGGTCGCTACTTTTATTTTTATTTGTTGGATAATCACCTTAATCTTATTTTGGCGCAGTAGACGTCGTAGCTTGCGCATCATGGATAAACAATTAAACCGCGAAGCACGCAACCACGCCGAGTCTATCAGCAAGGCGCGTTCCTACTTGAAAAAAATGTGTTTGGAAAATAATCCTAAATCCGCAAAAACTGGCGTATTGAATTTAGCGCATGCAATATGGGATGAAAAAGAATTCCTAAGCTTAGGTGATGTTTGCAAACGATTAAAAGACAATGACGCCATCAAACATCTTCAGCAATTAGATAAACTACTTTATGCAGATGAAGAGGTACCCTGGGATGGTTTAAGTTTCTGGGATGGTGTGAAACAAGAATTTACAAAAAAGGCAAAAAGGGTGATTGAGAAAACTCACCCGTTACCAGACTTGTATTTAGGGCAGCAGGATTGATGGATATACTCCTCGTGATTCAAAATGCGAAATTTATGCCGTTACTAGAGAAACCACTAATCGCGTCTATTCACGAGGAATATATACCCGTCACACTTCAAAATGCGAGATTTAGGCGATTTGATTTTTGTTCCCGTGCAGGCTTTGAAATGCAGGTAATAGCCGGTCTATTGGCAAATTTCAAAGGTTCCAAGGGGGCAAAAATCAATAGCATTAATCTCGCATTTTGG
>JAJFKI010000098.1 GCA_021773295.1 Gammaproteobacteria bacterium
TCGGGAAAACGCAGCTGGAGAAAGCTTCACATCGCTGTAGATAATCATCACGTCATTCAAGCCAGTGACTTAACTGACAGGTTTACAGCGGACTGTCAATCGGTTGAAAGCTTGGCGGAACAAATAGAGAGTTCGATAAAATACATTACCGCGGACGGTGCTTATGACAAAGGCCCAGTTTATAAAACGCTGTCACAGTATTTTGATCAAGCTGACATCGTTATCCCGCCCGACAGTGATGCGGTCTACGATAAAAATAATCATTGGCAACGCAATAGAAATTATCAAGAAATAAAAACCTTGCGAGCAGAAAAAATACGGACTAATATCGTACCAAGCAAGCAGGTAGTTTGTGCAGTCCCAATCAAGGAACGCTTGGTGGCTGTAAAGAATCTAAATCATCAGGAACATTGTTAACGTTGATATAGGATTCTGCACGCAATAAACCTGGTAGCCAGGCATCTAACAGGCAAAGTAATAAGCCAACAGATAATATCATGAGAACTGAAAATCCAGTTGTTCTGCTATCAAGCCGTAGCAATGATAGTCTAGGAGGAGGTTCGTTAATTGCTGGCTCTTGCCTTTGACAGCGGAATAATGTTGTCGTTTTATAGGGTGCATTAGATGTCGATCTGTCTTCTCCATGAGAAGCACTAGCTTTCTTTGATTTATAGTTACTACTTGCATTGGAGAAAAATGATGATTCTGTTATCTTAGCTGGTGAAATTGAAGAAGCAGCTGAAGATTGTCTGGCTTCAAAGTTGGTTTGTGCCGGTTGTAAATTTGAGTAAGAGTGCATGCTTGAATAACTACTTGCTGCATGGGAAGCCTTAGTGCTAGTCGCGATGCGTAATCCAAGGTCGATAGATTTCACATAATTAAATCTACGAATCTTCTCAATTTCTTTTTCATCTAATCCTTCTCGCTCTACTACTTTGACTGCATACTCAGAAAGTTCGTAAGGCGGCAATGTTTCTGATAAGCGACGTATAATTTCAGGCACTTCTAATAGCAGTTTTTTAAAAAATAAAGTGCTGCTTTTAATTATTTCACTCAAAGACTCGGTACTCATTTCCAATAGTAGATTTCTTTGATTTGGTTCTAGCAATACATTAATGAGAGAGGATCTCACAGGATGCTGGTGGGAAAGAGCAACAATAAAACCACCTATATTTCTGGCATAGTTATACTTTTGAATTAAATCAGAGTTACCTAATATAACCTTATACACAATAATTCTTTCTTCTTCAGCACTTAAGTTAAGCAGCATACTAGCCAAGCTGAGTACATAGGGTTTATTTAATAGATAAAGTTTTCGAATGATAAATATTATACGTGTAGCTGAGATGTTTCTATTTTCTCGACAAGAAAGAAAAAGCTCCCATTTAAATCCTTCACAATGATCATTAAAAAATTCTCTATACTTGTCTGGAGTTAATGCTTTAATCTTTTCAATAAGAGATGCATCATAAGATTGTGCAAAAGAGGTTGCCTCAAGCTGTCTCTGATAACGCTCATTTTTATAAGCAGCCACTAAACTTTGATGCTCTGCCACTGCTACTTGAACTTCGGCATTCATTTCTTGCTGTCTTACTGCTATTTCTGCATCTTTTTCATCTGCTCCTTCAACTTGCTTATCACTGCCAAGCGGTGAAGTATATATTTCAGCTCCATGTTTACACAAATATGCTCGATCAGACAATTCTACCTCTGGCGTTGCGTTTAGCATATTGTCAAAATGAGAAAAACGTTGATTGATTAACGGTAATAAATACGTATTTAATATGCAATACTCAGTAAGCTTTCCTATAGCCTTACACTCTATCAGTTCTAATTCAAATGCTTGTTGCGCCATTTCATATTCGACGTTTGTTAATCGTGTTACTTGCATTTGATTATCAAAGTTGCTATTAATATTTTTCAGCGACACGTGGGTTAACCACTGAATGAGTATGCTAATTGACTTAATGTTTGACCACCCATCTTCCTTATCTTGATAAGGCCCTTCGCTAAACTCTTTAATCCATGAGCCATTGTGTGCCATAGGATGAAACCCACCAATAGCCATTACAGCGTTTTTTAATTTCTTATCAGACTTTGCCGAAGACCAAGCCGGATGCCACAATATATTCTCAAACCGGTAGGTATTAAGGCTACGCTCTGTGGGTGCTGGAATCCTCGATTCCATTAAATCAAATAACATCAAGGTTGCAAGCAAGCTTGCACGGTTGCGGCTAACCTCTGATAGCATGAGAGCAGCTAGCATTACAGGAATTACAGGCGCATGTTTTTTTGGTAACCTTTCTCCCTTTAATATTTGACGACATGCTTTTACAATTTCCGGACTACTCAAGTCATCTTTATAATGTTCTTTTAAAAAATCATAAATAGTAAGATACCCAAGCCTGCTATTAATATAATCTTTTGCTTTTAATGTTGAGTCAGTGAATTGTTCTTCATCACCAGGATCGCATATCAGTATATTAAACGTATCATGACTATCGTTTTTTGGCTTGAGGCCATAATAAGCCGCATACACAGGCAGCTCTCCCATATCAAAAACATATCTATCGGATGGGATATTCATGCCGATTTTTCTACCGCCAACATCCATTATAAAACGCGGGTTTTGTGATGTTTTGCCAGTAGCTTGTACGGGAAGTTGTGCGGCATCAAGCCAATCGGCTGGTGTTGTTGCTTTAACTGGATAAGGAAAGTCAGGTTGAAATTCCATGGGTGGCATAACCATTTCATAAACTCTAGGTAGCGATTTCAAAAACCAGTCTAGTAACATACGATCAGAAAACACAAATGATGTTAGCGAGGGAAACTCTTTTATTGGAGCTTTACTAAATGTTACCTTAATACCACCATAATCATCTCTAAATTTTTTCTTAGATATTCCCTCTTGTGCCATTATTTCTTTAACTAATTTAGTTAATTCATTTTCTTCTGCTGCCATCTCTAACCCTTCAATTATCATGTAAAAAGTTGTGTCTAATTAATTGTGAACAGATTATACCCTATTGCGTTATGGCCTGTAAAGTTACCTTTTCCCATGAGTCAACGCGCCCTGCGGTACCAGTCTAACAATGATGTTACGTTGAGGGAGATGAAAACATTGATCGAAGCTGAGACCTTTAAACAGGAAAAAAATACTGGACGTTTAGCAAAAGCAGTCGTCTATTATTGTATGAAAAATCCACCAAATAGAAGAAGACTTATGAACTTGATGGAACAAAAAATAGCGGAGATCATGAGGTCCCCATCGCCAGAGTCTGCATCTGGTATCTTAGCATCACTGGAGAAAGCATTTAACTCTGAAGCAAATAAAAGCGGTCTTTCTAGTGAATTGCATGATGATATTGAACGGATCATTACAAATGCTCAGGATCAAGTTTTTGGCCCACCTTCACCGCAGTGAGGCAAATGTACCAGTTATAACTGCTACGTCACCTTGTAATGATTTGACCGTTATGATTTGGTTGAGCGGAGTTGAGTGACTTAATTCGCTCACAAGCGGCTACCTCATATTTTTTGGGATTTTGGCATTCAAAATCAATGTAAGAAATAAAACCTAACTTGGCTACCGTTCCTTTGTGTCGGCCACTGGTGATCATGCCAATCACAGCGCCATTAGCTTCAGATTGTGATCGGGGTATTCGTATTTCTGTGATTTCATAATGGGTTCCTGCTGGCACAAAATCAATAATTCGATACTTGTTATCAGTAAACAATACGCCGACATGCTTCTTAGCTACCTGCCATTGCTTCCAGTATGATGAATCTTTTTTATATTGAGTGACACTGGGTAATTGTTTCATACTCCCAACATGAACGAGTATGACTTCTTTCCGAGGAAAGCGATTAAATTCAACTAAATAACTTGGTTGCTTTAAGGTGCGACCCTGATTCAAATGATTTTGGACTCGCGGCGGATTTGTTTCCACGCCACAAGCGGATAACAATAATAAGGCGACTACTAGGATTAAACGGTAGGGTGTTTTCATTATGTAACCTCATGAAATGTGTCCTTACAGCAAAGCTGCCTAGACACCCATAAACTCGTTATGCATAATACACAACATGGTTCAAAAATGCAATAGCTACAATTATCGAATGCGCCGAATAGTGTTCAGCATTAGACAGCCCGGTTCTGTCGCAAAAAAATAATTACAAACGGCAATCATAATTGTCATTGCTATGATTATCTCAGATGATTAGCCGGCAATATTAATTGACGCCGGTCGGCAAACAGAATTGTCGCTTAACATTTTAGCTATCATTAACCCTATTATGAGTAGTTACGTAGTTACAGCACAGTGCCTTGTTAAACAGTTTTGGTTTTGCTGACCATCTTGAGCCACCTCATGCGATGAAGTTGAAAATGTTCCGTGTTGTTCCAAAAGATGAGTTTGTTCATTTGTTTTGTTTTCAATAGCAATAGGCATTGCTTGAGATGTGAAACCGAGATCTTCTTGTATCTTGATTAAGTCATTATGTGCTTTTTGATGCTTTTCATTGGTGAGGTCTAAAAATGTATGTTCTGATGTTAAAATCAAGTTAATAGCAGCTGATAATTCTTCCTTGTTACTTGCAAGGATTTTAATTGTTGGACGCTCGTTGATCGTAGCAAAACGCTCTGGGTTGATATAATCACCCATGAGTTTTTTAAGCATAGGAATTGTATTATGGTTACGGCAAATATGTTTAAAGGATAATTCCGGCCCCCAGATTGCTTTCTCAAAATGTAATTCAAATAAGGGGGTACGTGTATCTGTGTGATAAGGTACGAGTATCATTCGGCTTTGCATGTATTGTTCTCCTGTTAATCAACATGATCATTGTAAAACCATTAGTGTTTTACAGAACGCATGTTTAATTTTCTTTAATCGGGGAGCGCGAAAAACCCTGGGGCATAGCGATCTATGCTTTACAAATCAGTAATAGGGTCTAACTACTCAATAAACAGCCTATATTTTTTTGAGTGTATACGACATGAAAGCCTATCAATTAAAAGTTGCCCTGCACGGTATCAGCCCAATGATTTG
>JAJFKI010000099.1 GCA_021773295.1 Gammaproteobacteria bacterium
GAAAAATTACGCTGTGCCTTGTGCGGTAAATTGATTGCTGCGACGATTCCCAATGATGTCGGTAACGAAAAATATGACGCCACCTTCAAAGCTATCTTGGCCATACAAAAATATTACATTGCAGTCCCTTTCTATCGCCAAAGAAAAGATAGCCTTCGCTCGATCACTTTCACTCAACCTCATAACACTCTGGAGCGCAGATATGAATGAGCTATAACACGTTTCGACCAATGAAAAATTAACAAAGCTCAACGCCCTATTAACGTGAGCGGGCTTGTCGTAAACTGTAAGTGGCAGGGATGCCACTTCCAAGCCTACAGGGATGTATTCACGGCGTGTTTACGACAAGCCCGCTCACGTTAATAGGGCTTTCGCACAATCTAATTTTTCATTGCTCGAAACGTGTTAAAGTTCATTGATAACAAGCTTCAGCCACTCTCGCATTTTTTCCATGCTGCTACTAACCACACCCTGGATCTCTTCCATCCGATCCGTTAAACCATCACAGCGTCCAGCAGCTTTATCCCCTACTACCGCAATACTGGCATAACTAAGATCGAGTTCCCGCGCCAATAAAGCTTCAGGCATCGCAGTCATACCAACGATATCACAACCTTCTTTTTCTAAACGGTTAATCTCCGCCATGGTTTCAAAGCGTGGCCCTTGCGTCACAGCGTAAGTCGCATCATCAGAATAATCCAAATCCAATAACTGTGCAGAGTGAATAAAGGCTTTGCGCATATCGTTACAATAGGGATAAGTAAAGTCAATGTGGCGTGAATGATCGAAATCATCTTCAAAAAAAGTATTAGGACGATTATGGGTATAATCGATTAATTGATCGGGAAAAACAAAGTGCCCAGGCGTCATATCCGAGCGAATACCACCGACAATACTAACACCAATGATTTTATCAACACCGATTTCATTGAGTGCCCACATATTTGCTCGATAATTAATTTTGTGTGGTGGTACGCGGCATTGTTGCGTTGTTTTACCGTGTCTGTCTAAAAATACAATTTCTTTACCAGCAAATTTACCCCAGCGGATAGGCGCCGCTGGCGTACCATAGGGTGTTTCAATCACTTCTTCACGACTAACATTCATTTCTTTTAAACTTGGCAGCGCTGAACCACCAAGAATTGCAATTTTACTCATCTTCTGGTGCTACCTTATAGATACCGGGTGCATTGCGAAAATACTCTTTGTAATCCATGCCATAGCCAAATAGATAACGGTTTTCCACATCTAATCCTTTAAAATCGGCTTGTGGCAAACCACCAGGCACGCGAGCTTGTTGCTTATCGACTAATACTGCCGTGTAAACAACTTTCGCCTTTAAGTCCTTGAGGTGATCCACAATGGCTTGCATAGTGATACCGCCATCTAAAATATCATCCACGATCACCACTGTGCGGTTGCTGACGTCAATACTAGATTCTGCTTTCCAAGTTATTTCGCCACCGCTGATACCACTATCATAGCGAGTAGCATGGATGTAGGAAACTTCCAATAAAAAATCAAGCCGTGGTAATAAATGTCCTAGGGGTATCATGCCACCCACCATTACTGACAGTAATAGTGGATTAGTACCCGCAAGTTTGTCATGCATCACGCGCGCCATCTCATCAAAGGCTGTTTCAACTTGCTGACGGTTATAGATGCAGGTTGAACGCTTATACACTTCCTGCATTTGGGATGGGACTGACATCAATATTTCCTCTACTTGGTTAGATTCTTCAATCATCAATACTTCCTAAATTTTTGCTGTTTCAAATTCCGAAACATCAGCTCTTATTTTTTGAACTTGTTCTAACTTAACGCCATCAGGGATATGCATGGTCATATTCGGGAAGGCACACTCGGCACCGTGGTTTAAAATAATTTCTATGATTTTTAAAAACACGTCTTGTTGTATCGCTTGAAATTTTACCCACTTGGTAGTTTTAGTGAAGGTATAAACCATAAAGTCTAACGAGGATGGCCCAAACTCTACGAGATTGACCATAAGGGTTTGCGAGGTATCAATTTCAGAATGATTACGCAGCATGTTTTCTATGTCCGATAAAATCGTTGCTAACTTGCCGGCATCTTCATAGCGCAAGCCAATATTGGTTTTAATACGACGATTCGTCATGCGCGAAGGATTTTCAATTGAAATAGTATTAAAAATTGAGTTTGGGACATATAAGGGTCGTTTATCGAAAGTTCTAATTCTACATAAGCGCCAACCAATGTATTCAACCGTGCCTTCAATTTGTCGATCAGGCGAGCGAATCCAGTCACCTACCGCAAAGGGGCGATCTAAATAAATGATCAAGCCACCAAAGAAGTTGGCTAATAAATCTTTTGCAGAAAAAGCGATAGCGGCACCACCGATACCACCGAAAGCTAACACACCGGAAATCCCTATGCCTAACGTTTGTAATGCAACTAGGATAGCGGTAATGATGGCAGAGGCTTTAACAATTTTACCCACAGCATACACCGTGGTCGTATCTATCGCTTTATCACCATGATCATGGGTAATGATGTTTTTCTCTACTTCATTAATAAAGCGCATAACAAACCATGTCATCACCGCGATAATCCCCAGTGATTTCATCGGCGCTAAAATACTAAAGACTTCTGTATACTTCCCATTATAATTTGCAATCTCTAATGCGACACCTAAACCAACCAACCAAATTAATACGCTGAGCGGCTTGTTAAGCGCTTTTACAAAAGATTCATCCCAAAAGTTTTTACTTTTTTCCACCCTGGGGATAATTAATTTTTTAACCCCTAAGTTAATGACATAAGCCAACAACATTGCTACCGTCATAACGATAAAGATTTCAAAAATCCAAGCATTGGTTTTTAAAAATGACAAATGCTGGTTAAGTTGTTTGATCATAGCTTCTAACATGTGGTGACACCTCGCTCAATGAATTGTTGTACGTGTTGTGATGCCGCTTGCCAGCTTTCTAATTGTTGTAATTGTGTTAAGTTCATATCACAGCTTGTGGTAAAGGGTTTAATGCTTGCCGACAAGTCTAAATTTATATCGGCACACTTTTCTAATACGTCTAATACTTTTTCTCGCTTGTTACACAGCAAAATTATATCGCAGCCTGCCTCTAAGGCTTGATGCACACGGCTCGGATAATCACCTGCTACACTTGCGCCTTCCATCGACAAATCATCACTGAAAATGAGACCTTGATATTTTAACTGTTGGCGTAAAATAGTTTGCAACCATTTGCTTGAAAATGTTGTCGGTAAAGGATCAACACTCGGATAACAAATATGGGCAGGCATGATGCCTGCTAAATAATTTTTCTCGATGAGTTGCTTGAACACTCGCATATCGCTTTCACTAATATCTTCAAAGCGACGCATATCACTGGGTATGGCTAAATGAGAATCTTCACTAATGCCACCATGGCCCGGGAAATGTTTACCAATTGCCAACATGTCTGCAGCATGCATGCCATCGATGAATGCCATAGCTAATGCAACCAGACTCTCTACTTGCTGATGAAAACTACGATTACCAATGACCGTATTTAATTGCCTGTCAATATCAAGCACCGGCGCATAGCTAACATCAACGCCTACAGCTTTTAACTCTATTGCCAATAACCAACCGCAGGTCTTGGCAAAGGCAAGTGCACGCACTGGTTCGTCATCATACCATTGACCAATAGAGCCCATGTCAGGAATTTTAGTGAAGCCTTGTTTGAATCGTTGGACACGCCCACCTTCATGATCAACACTTATCATCAACTGCGGCCGACGCAAAGCTTTAATGGCTTGTACGAGTTGCTGCAATTGATCGATAGATTCGAAATTGCGACTAAATAAAATGATTCCGCCCACTAAGGGATGTGACAGGACTTGTTTATCTTCATCGCTAAGTGCGGTACCAGCAATATCAACAATGAGAGGGCCTAATGTTTCCATGGTAAAACCTACTTATTCTCGTCCAAGGGTTTATATAAAGTTTTCGCGAAAGGCGTTACCTTACTCACGTTATCTTTCGACGTAGGTTTGACTTTAGCTGCACCTTGCTTCTCAACTTCATCAATACGCAAAATGGAATGCATAGGAATATACGTGCGTTTGACATCGCTAAACTCGGCTTTGAGTCGCTCTTCAAAAGGATCGACAACCACTTGGCTCTTTTCGCCAAATAAGACATCTTCAATCATTAAGAAACCAAACATATCTGACTCACCCACACTCTTGGCATATATCTCAAATACTTCGTCATCTTGGACAAAGCTAACTTTAAAAATCCGCTTGTTACTCATGGAATAACAGTTCTCCACCAATAAAAAAAGCGATTATACACTTTTCAGAGTGAAAGCAGAACTTATTGTGGTAAATTTGTTCAAATTTATGCCTCGATCAACACCTTAGTGCCGATAGGTACCCAATTAAATAGTTCAGTAATATTCCAATTATGCATCCGTATACATCCATGTGAGGCAGGCACCCCCATTGGCGATTCATCCGGCGCCCCATGAAAGTAAATACAGCGCTGATAGCTATCCACATCCCCACCAAGATTATGCCCCTCTTCTAAGCCATTGAGGCGTAATATCCGCGTAATTATCCAATCCCTTCCTGGATTAGCTTTATTTAAATGAGGCGTGTATATCTCCCCTGTGGGCTTCCTATGGCGAAACACGGTATTCTGCGCTAAATCAGCCCCATACTTTTCACAAATTTCATGTAAGCCCAGCGGCGTCTTCTCACTCCCTTGCAGCTGGCCGATGCCATTCTTTCCAGTTGAAACAAGATAAGAAGCCACCAGCTCATTACCTCGCAACAAGCAGGCAAGCTGATCAGCAATAGAAATTTTAATAATTAAGTCTTGCAATGCTCCCCCCACACTAGCCTTTCCAACACACAACCAACATAAATAAGTATTTTAAAAAGATCATCACACAATCCTCGACGCCTTATTCTGTGCCGAGGGGGCATTGCAAACCTTTAACGGCATGGATGCCGTTACAGAGCCCCCAGGGATGGGTTAACGGCGTGTTTGCAATGCCCCCTCGGCACAGAATAAGGCATTCGCTCGATCCAAAGATCTTTATAAAATCTCAAATACCCCCGCAGCCCCCATACCGGTTCCAATACACATTGTCACCATGCCATACTTCAGCTTATTCAAGCGACACCCATGAATAGCTGTCGCCGCGCGAATGGCGCCAGTAGCCCCTAAGGGATGCCCCAAGGCAATGGCCCCACCATTAGGATTCACCTTTGCCGGATCCAATCCAAGATCTTTAATCACCGCCAATGACTGTGCGGCAAAGGCTTCATTCAATTCAATCCAGTCCATATCGTCAATTGATAAACCAGCACGCTTTAATACTTTAGGGATTGCATCTTTAGGGCCGATGCCCATAATTTCAGGAGGCACACCCGCTACATCAAAATCAACAAAGCGTGCAATGGGGGTTAAATTAAATTGTTTAAGGGCTTTTTCACTCACCAGAATCAAAGCACCCGCGCCATCGCTCATTTGACTGCTGTTACCGGCTGTCACCGTACCTTTAGCATCAAACACTGTTCGCAATTTCGCTAATTTCTCTAGTGTACTATCAGCCCTTGGACCTTCGTCATTTTCAAACACAAAGGTTTTTTCATCAACGTTCTTTGCTGCAAAGTTCGGTACATGCCGCCTCACAGTATAGGGCACAATTTCATCTTTAAAAGCACCTGACTCGATAGCCTTTAATGCACGCTGATGGCTTTCAAAGGCAAAGGCATCTTGTTCTTCACGCGTTACCTTCCATTGCTTCGCCACATTTTCGGCAGTAATCCCCATGCCATATGCAATAGCAACATGTTTTTCATTGTCGGTAAAAAACTCTGGATTAGCGCGATAAGCATGTCCCCCCATAGGGATCATAGTCATGCTTTCGGTACCACCTGCGATCATGACATCTGCCTTACCTAGGGCAATGCGATCAGCAGCCATTGAGACGGTTTGAACACCAGAGGAACAAAAACGATTGACGGTTACCGCAGGCACTGTATCTGGCAAATCAGCTAATAAAACACCTATCCTTGCCACATTCATCCCCTGCTCGCCTTCAGGCATAGCGCAACCAACGATGACATCATCGATAGCAGTAGGATCAATACTGGGTGCTTTTGCTAATGTCTCTTTTAACACATGGGCTAGCATATCATCAGGGCGAGTGTGAGCAAATGCACCGCGGGCCTTACCAACGGGCGTTCTAACAGCGGCGACTACATAAACATCCTGAATTGTGTTTGTCATCTTCTTTTTCCTTCTTTAGTTAGTTACGCAAAGGCTTACCCGTTTTTAGGGTATGCATAATTCGCTGCATGGTTTTTTCTTGTTGCGCCAATTCTACGAATGACTCAAGTTCTAAATTTAGCATCCACTGTTCATCAACCATAGTATTCGCTTGTACATCACCCCCACATAACACGGTAGCAATTTTAGTGGCGAGGTAATAATCGTAATCTGAAATGAAATGTCCTTCGCGCATATTGGCTAAAATCATTTGCAAAGTTGCTATGCCCGGGCGGCCAACGACCCTTATTGTTGGCGGCACAGGTGGTCTGTAACCAGCAGCACTCATCGCATTCACCGATGCTTTTGCTGCATAAAGCAATTCATCTGAATTCATGATGATTTCATCACTGTCTCGAAGATAGTGAAAGGCGCGTGCTTCTAATGCACTGGTTGCTACTTTTGCCATTGCAACTTGCTCAAAAAACTGTTGTATTTTGGGGAAAGGATCTCTCACGCCAGCATAGTTTGCAGCACGTAAGGCTAATTCTTTAGAACCCGCACCCGCTGGAAGAATACCAACACCTGCTTCTACTAAACCGATATAACTTTCCGCCGCGGCAATTACTTTATCAGAGTGTAAGCAAATTTCAACACCGCCGCCAAGCACCATGCCTTTAACAGCTGACACCACAGGGATGCGTGCATAGCGCATAGTTAACACCATACTTTGGAAACTTGCGACGAGTTTTCTTAACCCAGGGATATCATTGACGTATTGCTCGCCGAAAGTTTTTAAATCGGCACCAAAACAAAAATTATCACTATCCCCTTGCCATATGATCAAACCCTTGAAGGATTTTTCCAGCTCAGGAATCATTTCTGTTAATCCTTTTATGACACCACTGGAAATAATATTATTTTTTGTTTTAAAACTGGCAATAGCAATACCATCGTCCATATGCCAAAAACGGATGAATTCATCTTCATGTATGACTTTACCCATAGCTACATCCTGGCCCACCATGGCTGGCAAAATGATTTGTCGCTGGTAAACGTCTAAGTTTGACCAAGCTTGCTGCTTACCCGTATGGAAATTATACGCACCCGCTGCATCATAAACGTGCTTAACCTGATTGACCCAGTCTGGTAAGGCCACACTCGCTGATGTTTTACCGGACTTAATATCTTCATTAATCCAATCAGTCACCGTTTGCCAACCGCAAGCTTGCCACATTTCAAAAGGCCCTTGTTGCCAACCAAAACCCCAACGCAGTGCTAAATCAATATCACGCACATTATCTGCAATGGCAGGTCCATGCACGGCGCAATAATGAAAAACATCACAAAAGACACTCCATAAAAACTGCGCTTGAGGCTTTTCACATTGACGTAGCTTTTCAAGTTTTTCTGCGGGATTAGCAATGTATAAAATCTTTTTGACCTCATCATCAACGTAAGGCGCTGCGGCCCGATACGTTTTACTCGCCAAATCCAACACATTAATTTGTTTGCCGTCTTTACGATAAACGCCTGCTCCCGCTTTTTGGCCCAAGGCACCAGTTTCAATGAGTGCTTTTACCCAAGCCGGCAACTCATACATCGATAACCATGGATCATCTTGTAAATTGTTTAACATGGTCTCGACCACATGACCTAAAACATCAATACCGACAACATCCATGGTGCGATAGGTTGCACTTTTGGGGCGACCAATAAGTGGTCCAGACACAGCATCCACTTGATCGAACCCTAATTTAAATTTCTCGGTGTAATGCATAGCATTTAATATGGCAAAAACACCGACCCTATTAGCAATAAAGTTAGGTGTGTCTTTGGCGCGAATAACGCCTTTGCCCAAATGAGTCACTAAGAACGCTTCTAAAACATCAAGCATTGCTGAATCAGTTTGTGCGCTTGGGATTAGTTCGACTAAGTGCATGTAACGCGGTGGATTAAAAAAGTGAATACCACAAAACCGTGTATGTAATTCTTTGGGTAAACTGTCTAACAAGGTGTTAATACTCAAGCCCGATGTATTACTTGCCAGGATTGCAGTGTCGCTAAGATAAGGAGCGATTTTGTTATACAGCTGCTCTTTTAAATCGATGCGCTCTGCAATGGCTTCAATGATTAAATCGCAGTCTTCTAGTAAGTCTAAATGTTGATCATAATTAGCAGGTGTGATGTTGTGCGCAAGAGAGGGAAGCATTAAAGGAGCAGGTTTTAATTTTTGCAATCGTTTAAGTGCCTGAAGGACAATACCGTTGGGGTTGCCTTCTTTTGCGGGTAAATCCATCAAAATTACCGCAATACCTGCATCGGCTAGTAGGGCTGCAATTTGACTCCCCATGACACCTGCACCCAAAATAGCAACCTTGCGAAATGACAATGAACATCTATTATTCATCTTGCTCTCCCTATTACCTTTGTTGTTTTCTTTTCATCCGCACTGATATGCGAACTGAATTGTATCAATACTAACATAGCAGTTTACAATAGACTAGCTAATACATATACTTACTATGCGCACAATCACTATGACAGGAGTTCAACATGTTCTATATACGTCGTGACGATAATGATAAGATTGTTTCTATTTCAAAAAACAATGATAATAACCATCAAGAAGAACTTAAGCAAGACGATCCCGAGCTTGTTGCCTTTCTCAAAAACCAATCTGACGACAAGTCACAAACTGGTTTTGTTCAAAGTGATATGCAAATGGTGCGGGTCCTCGAGGATTTGATTGACCTACTCATCAGCAAACACATCATCGCCTTCACGGAACTACCGATTGCAGCGCAGGAAAAAATATTAGACCGACAAAATCTTCGGGAAAAATTATCCGGCCTTATCTCAGATGAAGATGATACTATCGATATTTAAACCTAGAAACGGCAGTTAATCGAAACTATCACCCATAATCTCATCCATGTGTTTTTGTTCCCAGTAATCTTCGATGTAACGTCTAGCATGACGGGAACGTCCTCGTTTTTGATGAATGCTTGAGTGCATCTCATCAATTAATTCAACTTCATTACAATAATTATCAACATCATAATCTTGATCGAAAAGAAGTTCATGATCTTGATCATACATCGACTCAGAGGTACGGAAATTTTGCATAGTACACCTCATAGTTCTTTAGTCATTACATTCGTCTTCTTCGAAAGATAACCAACACTGCACTCAGTTGCAATGCTTCCATAATTTATAGTATAGACATAATTAGGCTATACTTCCTATAATGCGGCACATAAGGCTTTTCTTATGAAAATACAACAAGTTGATATAACGACGTTAAGGGTTGATGCGATTGTCAACGCTGCTAATTCATCCTTATTAGACGGGGGCGGCGTCGATGGCGCCATTCACCGAGCAGCAGGTCGGGCGTTATTGACAGAATGTATAACTTTAAATGGATGTGAAGTCGGTGAAGCAAAAATTACAAAAGGATACAAGTTACCAGCTAAGTATGTCATTCATACAGTGGGTCCAATTTGGCGCGGCGGTCAACAAGGTGAAGCAGAGCGCTTAGCGAATTGTTATCGCAATAGTTTAGCGCTTGCGTATGAACATGACTTACAGTCGATTGCCTTCCCTGCTATTAGTTGTGGCGTTTACGGCTATCCAATTGATGCAGCATGCGACATTGCAGCAAAAGAAATTTTAACATTTATAGCAACGACGGCACCAAAGTTAGAGGCAATATACGCTTGTTTTAATCAAGAAATCTATCAAGCAATGAAGAAGGCGGTTATCTCGTTGCCCTAATCTTCAACTCGCAAGGGGGGAGAGAACTGAAGACTCTCGCATCTTGAAGTGTGACGAGTATATACTTGTTACTATTGAGTTTTCAGTTAGATTCCAGTATATTTTTAAAAATAAAACACTGTTAAGGATGTATTGATATGGACAAGCAGCAAGTAAAAGACTTTATTGACAGCACATGGGAAAGTAGCGTTATCCCCACCTTGACTGATTACATCACCATCCCCAATAAATCCCCCGCATTCGATCCCAATTGGCAGCAAAATGGATATATGGAGCATGCTGTTGAATTGCTGGTTAAGTGGAGCCAACAACGAGCGATAAAAGATGTTAAAATTAATATCCATCGCTTACCAGAACGTACGCCTATTATTCTCATCGAAATCCCTGGCGATAGTGATGAAACGGTTTTACTCTATGGCCACTTAGATAAACAACCGGAAATGGAAGGTTGGCAAGCTGACTTAGGTCCTTGGAAACCCGTGCGCAAAGGTGACAAATTATATGGCCGTGGCGCTGCGGATGATGGCTACGCTATATTTTCTTCACTGCTCGCCATTGAAGCGATACAACGACAACGTATTCCTCATGCACGCTGCATAGTATTAATTGAAGCATGCGAAGAAAGTGGCAGCGTCGATCTGCCCTACTACATTGACGACTTGCGAGATGTTATCGGCGAGCCTGACTTAGTAATTTGCCTCGACTCTGGCTGTGGTAATTACGATCAATTATGGTGTACCACATCCCTTAGGGGCGTCATCAATGCCAACTTGAAGGTTCAATTAATGATAGAAGGCGTTCATTCGGGTAATGCCAGTGGTATTGTGGCTGATACCTTTAGAGTTTTACGCCAACTTCTTAACAGAGTGGATGATATTAATACCGGTGAAGTATTACTCCCTGCGCTACAAGGTGACATACCAGACAGCCGCATAGAACAAGCTCGCACCGCCGCCAGGATATTAGCTGAAGAAGTACACCAGTCCTTCCCTCTCTTACCCGGTGCAAAACCAATGAGTGATGATCCAGTGGAATTAGTCCTCAACCGTACCTGGCGCGCAATGCTCAGCATCACCGGTATCGCTGGCATCCCAAGTTTATCAGATGCTGGCAATGTTTTAAGACCGCAAACCACAGTAAAGCTGTCAATGCGCACTCCGCCAACTTGTCACTTAGAAAAAGCGATCGCGGCATTAAAACAAGTGTTAGAAGCTAACCCACCCTATGGCGCCAAAATTACATTCACCGCCGATCAAAGCGGCCCAGGCTGGGATGCGCCAGAAGTCGCAGACTGGCTACATAAGGCCAACCAAGAAGCATCACAACTTTATTACGGCAAAGATGCTGTATACATGGGTGAAGGTGGCTCAATCCCTTTTATGGGCATGCTCGGTGAAAAATTCCCTAAGGCACAATTCCTAATTACAGGCCTGTTAGGCCCAGCTTCAAATGCTCACGGCCCCAATGAATTTCTTCACATCCCTATGGCGAAAAAATTAACGTGCTGTGTGAGTCATGTGATTGCAAAACACTACGAGTATCATGCAGGCTAAACCTTAGCACCAACCGTTAGGGTTAAGATTATATTTTTGTATTAATCCTGTTGTCTTACTGAGGTGGTTGGTTCGCGAACCGTTCCTACACTACTCTGGTGGTTTGTCTGGCACTCCGTCCAAGCTCGACCTAATTAATGGCTTAATCGTCATTCCTTGTACTAAGATAGCAAAGACGACGACGCCATAGGTCATTGCTAAAACTGTCGACCGCGCGCCATGTCCAGACGGTAATGACAGGGCTAAAGCAACTGCCAAACCACCGCGTAATCCACCCCAGGTTAAAATCGGGATCATCCGTGGAAAATATTTGCGTCGCCGTTTGAAAAAACTAAACGGTACTGCAACACAGACATAGCGCACCGCTAACACAATGACGATAGCAATAAACATCATTGAAATTTGCCGGCCAGTAATGTGTATCACCAGCAATTCAAATCCCATCAATAAAAATAACACAGCATTTAAAATTTCATCGATGACTTCCCAAAAGTTATATAAATTCTGCCGCGTTTTTTGCGACATATAAAAACCTTTACCACGATTACCAATAAATATCCCCGACACCACCATGGCTAATGGGCCTGATATATCCATCGCCATTGCAAAAGCATAACCGCCGGTCGCCATGGCAATCGTCACCAAAATTTCAACTTTATGATTATCAATGGGCTTAATGAGCCAATAGCCGACATAACCTAAAATCATACCGTATACAATACCTCCGATGGCTTGTCGTACAAATAATAAAGTCACCGAGCCAATGGAAAATTCACCGCCGCTAAAGGCAATGGTATAAATCGTTAAGAAAATAACGATACCAACACCGTCATTAAACAATGACTCCCCTTCTAAAAATATACTCATTTCACGTGGGGCTTTTAGGGATTTGAAGATTGATAAGACGGCGATGGGATCTGTCGGCGAAATTAAAGCGCCGAATAACATGCAATATAAAAAGCTCAGCTTGATACCGATCAATTGCAAGCAATAATAAATCAAGCCACCCACTAACAAAGAGGAAGCCACTGTTCCCAACGATGCTAAAATACCTATTTCCCATTTTTGGTTACGCAACTTACTAAGATCCACTGTCATGGCACCTGCAAACAATAAATAACTCAACATGCCATTCATTAACAAACTGTGAAAATCAAGATTGCCAAGAACGTCAGCCATGCGCTCATTCGCTTGCGAGAAACCCAATTTACCGATGATGATTAAGACAATTGAAACGAGGAGCGAGGAAAACATGATGGCTATGGTAGTAGGCATTTTGATAAATCGGTAATTAAGATAACCCACCATAACGGCAAGGGTTAAGATAATGGCCATTAAATTGTAAAAATCCATTTTATTCCTCAAAGGTTTTTATAAATATTTGCAATACCCATCGCATTTTGGAGTACGATGGGTATGTATTGTATCCCATTCAGTCATTAGACAAAAGTGTGAGTGAGTGCGGCGAGTATATTGTCATTAGAATTGTTTATGTTATTATCAGCATCGCTATTGAGACTGTATTAATTATAATTAGAGGAACATTTGGTGAATCATACACATCCCGCATCATCATCTGATGGCGCACATCTCACTGGTCAATCGTTATTACTCTTTTACCTGTTTTTAACCGGTGGTTCGGTAGTGATCTTCGTTCTGGGTGCCATCGTCGCAAGGTGTGTGCACAACAAACACAAAGAATATAAGTTACGCAAACGTCAAAAAAAAGAAGAAAAAGCGGCAGCGGAGCTAGGCGAAGAATTACAGCAAATAGGCGGCCTGTACGGCAGCTTTTGGAACACTCAAACGAATGAAAGCAGCTCACTACTGCTCTACGACAGTGCGGACGATGACAGTGAAAAGAGTGATGGTGAAGATGGCCCTTTGATTCTCGTCATTGATGGACCTTCTTAATCGTTCTGTGAAAAAGGGAGCGAAGGCTCCCTTTCTTAAAAAGCGTTAAGCTTTATTCGATTAACTCGAATTACCAACCACAATCGGCAAGCCATGTTGACCACGACCGACTCGGTTCACTTTATTCCAGTTAATGTGCACATTACGATCGCCCGCTGCTTTTTTAACAGCATTGGACCACATGCTTTTAAATTGACCGCTACTAGTAACGCGAGTTTCTTTTAATGGCTGATGAGCTTCCATGTACAGTTTGTTGCCTTTCCATGCTACCTTGAAGGGTTCATTGACAATACGCACCGGCGTGCCCACTTTTACGGAGTAGAATAGACGCTCGATATCTTCAGGATACATTCTGATGCAACCTGCGCTCACTCTGCGGCCTACGCCTTTAGGACTATTGGTACCGTGGATTAAGTAAGTATGGTTGCTCAGCCTGAGCATATATCGACCTAAAGGATTATCAGGACCTGGTGGTACTTTCTTAGGATAGATAATACCTTTACGCGCTAAATCTGCACGAACCGTTGGCGGTACATTCCACGTTGGATCCTTTTTCTTTTGAATCACTTTCAAATCACCCGTGGGTGTTGCCCAGCCTTGACGGCCAATACCGATAGGCTCTGTGATCACGACATTTTGCCCTGGTGGGTAATAATATAAACGAAGTTCTGCTAAATTAATGACTATTCCCTCTTTAGGACCTGATGGCAATACATAGCGCGTTGGAATTGTAACGGTTTGACCTGCTTTTGGTCGCATAGGATTAATGTTTGGATTGGCTTCTAATAATTCGTAGTAACCAATATCAAAACGCCGTGCTACGTCCGATAAACTTTCACCAGGACGAATTTTAGACGCTTTGACATACCCAACCACGTTGCCAGACGCTGGTATGGGCAAGGTTAACGCCTGCGCGTTATAAGCGGCCAATAATAAGCCCATGGCAAGT
This sequence comes from Gammaproteobacteria bacterium, assembly GCA_021773295.1. Classification (GTDB taxonomy): domain Bacteria; phylum Pseudomonadota; class Gammaproteobacteria; order UBA1113; family UBA1113; genus JAJFKI01. The sequence continues at coordinate 14,456 of JAJFKI010000099.1, forward strand.
GCCATCAGTAGCACCAAACGAGAAAGTCTCCGCTGGCTTGGTTGCCCTGGCCACCGATTTGCGTGAGTTATAGTATCCATTTATCTGCCCCCTCATAGGTTATGGAAACGTAAAAAGCTTTATAGGTAATCAGCACCCTAAAAATTAAGGTTAAATTATCATTCACGTACCCTATAAAATTAAGCATATGATAGGCAAAGATGCCAGTAAACAATGCATTTTATTTTTCTGAGCCAGGATTATTACATAAAATAAAACACAGTGTTAGCATTGTTTTTAAAAATCTGCTACTGTTAATTGTGGATGTTTCATCCATAAGCGCTTATTTCCAAACAATTTTTATGGAGAGAAAAATGTTAAAAAAAGCAATGATCATTCTAGCGAGCCTGCTAGTTGTTGTTAGTTTAACCGCTTGTCAAGATCAAGGTTCTTCAAGCAATAGCGATCAAAATGCTGCCACCTCAGCCCCGGCTGATCAAAATGGCAACAGCAATGATGCGTCTTCAGCTGATCAAGGCAACGGCAACCAAAATTAATAAATAGTATATTTATTAAAAAAGTGGGGAGAAAGCCTTCTCCCCATTTTTATTTAGACTTGAACAGTTTCAAATACTTACCGTAACCTTTTGCGTCCATTTCACTCACTGGAATAAATTTTAATGACGCTGAATTAATGCAGTAGCGTTTGCCGGTGGGTGCAGGTCCATCATCAAATATATGGCCTAAATGAGAATCCCCATGTTTGGAGCGTAATTCTATACGGACTATGAAAAACTTACGATCGCTCTTGGTAACGATGTTTTCATCTTCGATGGGCTTGGTAAAACTAGGCCAACCTGTGTTTGAGTCAAATTTATCAAGAGAGCTGAATAAGGGCTCACCCGATACGACATCTACATAAATACCCGCTTGTTTGTTATCCCAATACTCGTTTTTATAAGGCGGCTCTGTGGCCTCTTTTTGGGTGACTTGGTACTGAGTGGGAGTAAGCCGTTGTTTTAATTCATGATCAGGTGGTTTGCTATACATTGCGCCAGCAAATGCCAGCTCGGTGACTAAAAAGGGTATCGGTGCTATCGCTAATATTCTTAGTTGAATAAAGCGCATTAAAAATAGTGCCATTGTAATATTCCTCCAACTGTCTACGCTATAAGTATAGTGACTCAATCAAGTGAAAGAAATTTCAGGTGAACTATGAAAAAATTTTTAACGTTATTAGGAAGCTTATTAATTATGGTTGGTATCAACACGACAGCTCAAGCACACCAACACCAAGAGACCGCAATTTTTGCCGGTGGCTGTTTTTGGTGTTTGCAAGAAGCCTTTGATAAAGTACCTGGTGTTATCAGCACCACCGTAGGTTATACGGGCGGCAAGTCAGAAAACCCCAGTTATGAACAAGTCTCTAGTGGCGGCAGTGGCCATGTGGAGGCGTTAAAAGTCACCTTCAATCCTAAGCAAGTCGATTACTCCAGCCTTTTAAAAACCTTTTGGAGAAATGTCGATCCCACGGATGGTAGTGGTCAATTCTGCGATCGAGGCAATCAATATCGATCGGTTATTTTTTATGGTAATTTACAGCAAAAAGAACAAGCAACAAAAAGCAAAGAAGTCTTAGAACAATCTGGCAAAGTTGGCGAGGTGCAAACTGAAATCATACCCGCTAGTCCCTTTTACTTAGCCGAGTCTTACCACCAAAAATATTATCAAAAAAACCCAGTGCGCTATAAGTTTTATAAATTCAATTGCGGCAGGATGCAGCGTTTGAAAAAGATTTGGAGTTAATCAGAAAAATATAATTTATAAATAGAATTATCATCAATCACTTTCACATCTGCACTAGAGGCTGTGTCTACTATCTCCTTTTTAATAAACCCAGCTGCACAAGCCTGCCTACCTAATCTCTGACTCGAGGAATAAATATAAGCCTCATGCACGAGTCTTTCGTCAATGAAAGACTTGAATAATTTCCCCCCTGCTTCTATCCAAATTTTATGAAAGCCTAATTCACCCAAATGCTGTAACACACTGTGTAAGCATAAACCCTCTTGAGTTTCTGGAGTTGCAATAAGCGTTGACGCTTTTGCAGCAAGTGCATCGTTTCTATGGTTCTCGCCATGAAATAAAATAACCTCTTGTGCTGTATCAAAGATTGTTGCTGATGGTGAGATTGTTAACTGCCGGTCTAACACACAAACGGGTTTAGCACTGTGGATGCCATTCAATCGAACATTTAACGATGGATTATCGTTGATGATCGTTTTAGCCGAGGTTACGATAGCATCTGCTTGCTGGCGGAATTGGTGGGTGATGAGATTCACCTTATCATTCGTGATCTTTAGCGGCGCGCCGTTTTTTCCAGCAATTTTATCATCCTCACTCAAGGCTATTTTCGCTTGCACCCAAGGTAATCTATGTGTCCACCAATAATGATACGCTCGATACAAATCATTAATCTCTTCTGATTCCATAGGGATGCATTCAATGCCTGCTGCTGTTAATGCATTAATACCCAAACCAGCCACGTTAGGATTTGGATCAATATAACTATAAACAAGGGTTTTAATGCCTTTCTTAATGATAAGCTCTGTGCAAGGTGGTGTTCTGCCATGAACACAACACGGCTCTAAGCTAACATAAAGTGTTGCGCCTCTTGCTACATCATCATCAAGCTGGCTTAATGCCATCACTTCCGCATGAGGCTGCCCAGGCCCTTGATGATAACCTTCGGCAATCACCCGCCCATTTTTCACTACTACGGCACCAACAGCAGGATTAGGCGCACAGTTGCCTAACGCTAATTTAGCCAAATCAACTGCTTTTTTAATGTGTTTTTGGTGAACGCTATTCAAAGTATTTGCCTTATATCGAGATTTGCTAATTATCCTCGATCCGGCACATGAAATAAAGTTGTAATATGGATTATGGGGAATCCATTAATGGCGTTTAAATTTCTGCTCTGTTGTAGCGTCATTAGTATCATCAGGACTAGGTAAAGAGGTGCTAGAGGATGCAGCTGTAGCTACAGGCCATATTGGAATAGGACCTACAAATGGTAACAACTCATCTCCTCGGCTAGATTCACTAGATCCTAGACCATGATAATAAATATCAAGTAACTCTTGTGGCGCTGGCAGACGGTATCCTATCGGCGCAACCCATTCTGTGTAGGATCTTTTAAAAAATGGTGTCAGAGTCACTAAGGTAACTAAAAAAGTTATCATATTCAGTGCAAGTACGGCGTGCTGATAGCTGGTGTTATGGATCAATTTTTCATTTGCCTCATCATCACCGATCCAATGCCAAGCAACAGCACCAATAGCCCTAGTTGCCGCGAGTGTTAATACTAAATATGCAAACGGTAAATTATCGACCAAGGCTTTGCGCATATGAGCCAAAGAGTGCCAACGATGCCAACGCTGAGGTCCAAGCCTAAAACGGCACCACATGCCTTGTTGTTGTCGCAGAATGCTATGCCACTCATCCTTTAGATCATTGCATCTATCCTGACGCCAGTCCTTATCAGCATCAATAGTATCCTCCGAAATAATAGGCATGGCATCGATTTTGGTAGCACTAAGCTTGGACAGAGAATATAACAAATAAGCTCGCTGTAAATAACGTAGTTTACTCATATCATCACTGTTCAAATTCTTAAGATAACCCCAGTGATTATTGAAATAAGTACTAGCGGCGCTCCTTGACTGAAACGGCTTGAAGTGAAAGGCCAAGAATGCATCAACCCAATATTCAGCACTATTTTTTTCTCTGGCTGTACTTGACCATTCATAGGTACCCGCTACGAGTTTTTTCAGTAACTGATAAGTCTGTTCATATCGCTCTGGTGATTGTGCTAGGAAACAGTAGTGAACTGACTGCTTTATCGTTTGTCTTACGCTTGCAATATCACTTCTCTCGCTTTCGGTTAATTCGCTAAGTGGCATAAGTTACCTCATCTTTATTATTAACTACCTAATCCTGGTTGATTATCTTGTTGCAGAGTATATATCGGAATCAAATTAATTAACAGTGAGGATTCATTAATCACGACGGTGCTGGTGATACCTTTTGCATTTAATGCGCTTTCCAGAGCTTTTAATAGGGCAATACTTTGGTACTCATCACTGTCTTTGACGTTGATTATCATTAATTTTTCTGTGACGGTAAGCTCCCAAGGATACTCGGCATAATCATCAGATTGTAATACGCTTCTAACCCGTTGTTCTGTGATCATTTTATCCCTAATACCTTTTACTTTTGGTGTTGCTACTTTTTCTGAAAAGAAGCCTGCTGCAGCAGGAGCAGATTCTACCTCAGGCAGCTCCTCAGCTGTTTGTTTAATCTGCATGATCTGTACGGCTCTTGAAACATTATGATCCCTGGCAATTTTTAACGGTGTTTTGCCTTCGTTATCAGTGGAGTTTTGATTAGCTTGGTGTAACAATAAAATTCCTACCATGACATCATCACGGGCTGCTGCAATATGTAACGCTGACTGGCCTTGGTTGTTTTTTAAATCGATAATATAATTTGCCCCATAACGTAATAATAGATTGACGAGGAAATGATTATTCTGTTTCACAGCTAAGTGAAGCGCTGTGTTTCCTTGTGCATCATGATAGTTTAAGGGACTCTCTTCTTTCAAAGCCTGCTCTATAGTGTGGATGTTGTCACTCGTGCGAATTAATTGTAATAAGTTTTCACCTTTTTCGGCTGGTGTTTGATGTGTGTTTTGATAGGTAAGCAATTGTTCTTGCGCACTCATATCTATCAGTGTGGATGAAAAGCTTAAGCCATGATCATTACAACAATCCATAAAGTGACTCACCAAGACTTCGTCTAATTCCAATTGCAATACCCGGTTACCCTCACCCTTTACTAATTGATAGGCTAAAACATGTTTGCTATCCATTAATTTTTGTAATTTTTCGATGAGCTTACGCTCACTGGGCTTATCTGCTGTAAGCACCAGCTGGATGATTCCCTTGTGATGCTTATAATCAAAGTGGCGTTTTGTCTCAGTTGTATACAAGCTTTCCAGTAATATTTTTTGGAGTTCCAATCGTTGTTGCTGCTTATCTTGATAATCCAATGGATTGCTGGGGTAATATTTTTCTTTGCGCGCAAGAAAGGTATCTACGGCGGTTTTACCTGCATCAATCAATGACTTTACACCCTTATCAGAAATGTCAAAGTCAATGGCACTAACCTCAGTTTCGACAAAAATCGTCCGCGCGTTGTGAGCTTCTTGGTGCATGAATTCATTTTTCTGCGTTGCCATAGTGCTAATCAATTGTTTTAAATATTGAATGATATTCTTGGCATTTTTCCCTTCGGGGATCCGCTCTTCTAGCAAAGCCTCAGTCGCTTCTTTTGTTTTAAGTTTTATACCAATAGTTTCAGGGTTAGGACCTGCATTGTCAAAATAAGAGATAAAATAATTATTAAAAATTCCGCCATCACCATAGACATGCACGCCCGGCTCATTGTCTGGAAAGTCTGTTTTCAAGGAGCCATCTTCATTTAAAATAAACTGCCCATCAAGATCTTTTTTAGCACGTATTGCTTGATAAAAAATTGGAATAGAACCAGAAATGCGTACCGCCGCCATAATGGGCATTTGTGGTGTAGTTTCATAAGAAAATACTTCTTCAAACCCCGTGGAAATATTGGCACCAACGACATATAAGTCACGAAAGCGTTGTGCTTTATCCGCAGCCTCAGGTGATTGATTAATCACGGCGCGATGCAAATCAGCAAAGGTAGCATGACGGTTACCCAATGTCATTTCTAGCAAATCACCAATACGTTTGCTTAGGGCATCACCTTTATAAAATCCAAAATCCACAAAGACACGTTTGATGTCTGAGAAGATCCCACCTTTCCATAAACTGCTACCATCTTTTAGCCCAGGAAGATCCGTAAATGCTTGTTCGGCAATATCCTCCAAAGCCACACCACAGCAAAGATATGCCGCAGCAATAGCACCAGCAGAAGTTCCTAAAACACGATCGAGCATTGCTAAGTTCATGCGCTCATCTGACTCTCGCAATTTCATCAAAGCGCCAATATGGCCAATGCCTTTAATGCCACCGCCTTCTAAGACTAAATTACGATATGTTTTTTGTTGCCGAGGCAATAAAGATGTAATCCCAAAATGTTGTTTTAAAATTTCCACCGTACGAGGATAGCGATAGTGGTTAGCAATGGCATAAGGCGTTCGTTGTTGATTATCTTCTAAGTGCTGCGCCCCCTGCTCTAATAATTGCGCCACCGTTGATGTATGCCCATAGCGAGCAGCAACATGTAATGCCGTCCATGTAGCTTCATTAGAGGTATCTACTGCAAGTTGATAACGCGTTGATAAATGCTTGAGGAGCTCTGCATGCCCACCAGCAGCAGCGGCATGTACGAGTGTGTTACCTTTACTATCTCGAATTTCAGGACTTAAGCCCTGCTGTATTAAATAATCAACGACCTTTTGATGACCGTATAAAGCGGCGAGATGTAATGCACTAGAAGAATAGCTATCATCGCCCGTGCCATATACAATTTTCTCAGATAATAATGCTGGGTGCTGCGCGAGTAGTGCTTTAAGCTTGGCTAATTGCCCTTGCTCTGCAAAATGGAAATACTGTTGTTTTAACTGGTTGTCGGCCATGTCATTCTCTTTACTCACATACAACTATCTGTAAATAGTAACAAATTGTACAGTCAATAGCTATTATTATTTGAACAACTCTTTTAAAATCAATTGGTTAATTCACCTTATGCTAAGTCTAAGTTCAAAAGAACCCGACTACCTAGCTCAAATTCAACCCCTACTGTGACGATGAAGGGCCTGAATTATTTGGTGCTGCGCTCGTTGAAGGAGTTGAACTTGAGGCAGCTGCTCCTGCGGCTTGAAACATTGTCATCGGATGAGCACCTGGGGATACATAGCTTGCGCTCTCAGAGGGTGTACTACTGCTAGCTTCCGGTGACGCTTTACTGCTTGATGCATCAGTAGTGCTCGTATCAGTTTTGTAAAGACTTAGATTTGGAAAAAGGTGTGCACGGGGTAAATACTCTTTTGGATAAGCGTTTAATTCCTTTATTAAGCTACCAAGAAATTCCTTGTCATGTGTTACGCTGTGTTGTTCAGCTTCTAGAAAAATAGTAAAAGCATTTAATCTATGTACCTCAGTATTCTTAACTGAGTCAACCACTGCCGAAAAAAGATTCTCACTGGTGGTAATATTATTCATTTCAATGACTCTTAAACACTGTAATTTTAAAGAAGTAACACCAAGGACATGTGAAGAGTGCTCCACAATAAATCGCTCCCAATAGTCTATTAACAATGCGATATCGACCCTATCATTTTCTTGAGCAAGCATGGATGCTGTTTTTCCATCTTCACGTTTAAGCGAAGTATCAACACCAGCCATTAGAAATGTCATTGTAAGCGCAACACTATAGGTGGAGGCACTGAAAAATAAAGTGCTCGGGAATTCAGGACAAGCTCTACAATTAAGTGATGCGCCAAATGCAAGTAACAAACGTGCAGCCCCAAATTTTCTTTTATGCAATGCATAAATCAAAGGCGTCCAACCAGCTTTAATCGACAAGTATGGATTATCATCCGCCATGGGCATATCAAAAATTGCACCCGCCGAAAGCAGCGCTTTAACCACATTTATACTAGAGTTTGAAATAGCTACGTACAAAATCATTAAGCCAGTATCGTATATAGGCTTGTTGACATCAGTTCCTTTACTTTTAATTAAACGAAAGATAATAGGGTCACTAAGCAGACTTAGTATTGCCGTAACGAGTGGATTCCAATTGTTATTAGCCACCACACTCGCATCTATACCTTGTGCAAGAAACAAAAAACTAATCAGCCTTTCATCACAATCAATAATCGCTGATTCTAAAGGAGTTATGCTATGAACTTTCGTTGCTATATTGGCATTCGCACCTGCCTTTATTAATTGTAAAACTATGTCATGTTCCTGCTTTTCCGTTGCAATAGAAAGTAATGTTTTGTAATCATCATACTCGCCATTCGCATATTCGCGCACTACCCGTACGAGGCTTTTATGATTGAGTATAACGGAAGTTTTTATATTGATATTTCTAATAAGACTCTCACGCACCTTAAACTTTGTATCAATATTTAAAGGTATACTCTTCCTTTCAGCTCTTTTTTGAAGTGATGTAAATAATTTTGCAAATTTTCTCGGCCGGCCTTGCTTAATATGCTTAATGAGTTTTTGCGCTTTTTTATCTGTGATGATAGGTTCCTGGCTAGAGTTAATTGGCATTGATCGTTCCCCATATTATTGTTTATTACTCGTGATCTTAAAAAAGACTCTCACAAAGTAGTAGGGCATCATAATATAAGATACCAGCGATTGCTATATTATCAGTCAAAAAATATGTGGCAATTTTACCTAAATTATGGCATGTCAGTGAGCCTGTTTAGCCCTCCATGCCCAGGGATCAAGCCCGAGGATTACGTAGATGGGCGATGGAACGGCGGGATAGCAGCAAGAAACACCATATTGATATGGCCTTAGTAATAAGCTATATTTTACAAGCATTTCAACTTTAAAAAGGCAATAACCATGGACACCGCTTATCACATGCTAATCAATGGTGAAATAACTACTAGCAAACAAACCTTCCCTGTTATTAACCCAGCCACCCTAACCATCATTGCTGAGGCACCGATCGCAACGGCAGAGCAAATCAATACCGCAGTAGACAGTGCACACGATGCCTTTGCGACATGGAGTAGTTCTCAAAAAATCGACTTTAGAAAGTCGACGCTATTAGCCTGTCAAAAAGCTTTAGAACATCATATCGATGAAATCGGTGAGTTATTAACGCTTGAACAAGGCAAACCATTAAAAGCTGCTAAGAGTGAAGTCACTAGTTCTCTTGCAAAAATTCCTAATATTTTAAATTATGATTTTTTCAGCAAAACATTAGAAGAAAATGAAAAAGGAAAAGTTGAAATGCAGTTAATTCCCTTTGGTGTCGTCACAGCCATTACACCTTGGAATTATCCTGTTTATATCGCCATTTCAAAAATCGTGGCTGCTCTTTGGGTGGGTAACACGATCGTACTAAAGCCTTCTGAATACACACCGTTAACGACCTTGAAAATCGGCGAAATTTTAAAAGATGTTTTGCCAAAAGGCGTTTTAAATATTGTATCTGGCAGCGGCGAGGTTGGTGCCCTCTTAGTCAAACATCCGAAAGTCAGAATGGTGTCGTTCACTGGCTCAGTGCCGACGGGTAAAGCCATTGCTGCCATGTGTGCTGATGATTTAAAACGTGTGACGTTAGAACTAGGCGGTAATGATGCTGCAATCCTACTAGAAGACGCTCCTATTGATAAAATTGCTGAAAAGATTTTTTGGGGTGCTTTTACTAACTCCGGACAAATTTGCACGGCGATAAAACGAGTATATGTACATCAATCGCAATTAGAACAATTGGCTGAGATCTTAAATAAAATAGCAGCTGATACTATCGTTGGCGACGGTACAGATCCCACTACACAAATGGGACCACTCAACAATAAAATGCAATATGATAAAGTCCTCAACTATTATAAAGCCGCGAAAGAATCAGGTGCTAAAATTTGGGGCGGTGGCCCCGTAGATGGTCCTGGTTACTTCTTTAAACCAACCATTGTTACTAACCTAGAACAAGGCCATCCCTTGATTGAAGAAGAGCAATTTGGTCCGATCCTCCCTTTAATTTCATACGACGATATTAATAAAGCCATTGATAAAGCCAATGCGCTTAATGTAGGCCTCGCCGGCAGCGTTTGGAGCCAAGATGAAAATAAAGCTTATGACGTTGCGCAGCAAATGCATTCCGGAACTATCTGGGTTAATACAGTGCACGATGCCCATCAAGATGCTTGCTTTGGTGGTGTGAAACAGTCAGGCATCGGTCGCGAAGGCGGCATCGAGGGCCTCAAAAGCTTTGGTGAATTTAAAATGATTTATAAGCGTAAAATCGCATAGTCATTTAGCGCCGCATTTTATCCAACAGCTCAGGTGTCCATGAGCGTAGACCGAATACGAGTGCTGAACCTTGTAACTCATCAATTGGATGTCCGGCATTCTTTTTATTAAGCTCTGCGAATAATGTAGCTACTTTATCTAGTTGCTTTTGTAGTTTTGCTTTATCTTCTGTTGTTAGCATACCACTTAAACAACCAAAGACATCACCTTGCTTCGCGAAGGTATGATTGAAAAAATTGCTTTGGACGTGTTGTTGGAAAAAGGTTTGGATGGGGCCGCGCGGTAACCAGGAGAAGACTGGTGATATTAATAATTTAATCCGGTTGTTCGGCAGCAATTCAATGATTTTAATGTGATCTAACTGACCTAGTTTAAGGATTAATTCTTCACGGCTAAGATCGTAATACCCTAGGATATCTTCAAAATGCCAATGACCGAGCGCACAAATCGTCACGAGTAATAATTTAGGATCACTGACGATTAAGGTTTCTTGCTCAAGGGTTAAATGATCGATGCGTTGTTTGGCATTGTCCATTAACCTGAATAAATCCGCTAACTCTAATTCTAAGAAGGCACAAATGCGTTCCAAACGTAGTAATGAAATATTTCCGCTACTAAACAAGCGCTTAACGCTGGATACAGAAATATCCAGCAATGCCGCCACATCCGTATAAGCCTTGCCGTGTGCCCGTAATTCTCGTTTTAAAACCTTTAATAATAAGTCTGATTCGGCCATTTTTCGCCTCAAGTATCGTTATTTAATACCAATGGTGGTGGATTATAGTTTTTTTCATTATAAGTTGCAACATGTGGTATTGGGCTTATGATGGCTACATCATGATTAACGAGGTGAAGTACATGAATAATCAATTTAACTTACTAGGCACAGGGGCTTATCAGCCAAAAACAGTTATCACATCGAGCCATATTGATGAAATGATGGGATACCCCCAAGGCCATACTGAAAAAACAACGGCTGTACGTACACGCCATTACGCAATGAATGAGACTGCGACAGAGATGGCAGCGCATGCCGTAACACAAGCACTTGAAAAGGCCAAGCTAAGTATTAATGATATCGATTGTATCATCGCTGCCAGCGGTACCATGGAGCAAGCCATTCCTTGTAATGCAGCATTGCTCCATGGTGCCATGAAGCCAATCAAACCCATTCCAGCGTTCGATATTAATATGACATGCCTTGGCAGCTTAAACGCGATTCAATTAGCAAGCACCATGCTGAACGCTGGCCAGTACAATACCATTTTGGTGTATGCCAGTGATATAGCCTCCGTTGGGGTTGATTGGAGCAATATTAAAGTTGCTGGGATTTTTGGGGATGGTGCTGCGGCATTAATTTTAAGTCGTCATCAAGCATCTCGCTCTCAACGCATTATTGCTAGTCTGTTTGAGACACACTCAGAGGGTAAGGATTATTGCAAAATCATCGGTTATGGTACAAAGCACCATCCCAGCAAAAGCCTTGAGAATTATAGTGAAAAATGTCAATTCCAGATGCAAGGAAAAGAAGTTTATAAGCTTGCTGCAAGTTTACTGCCATCCTTTGCTAATAAGCTATTGCAACAAGCTCATTTGACCATGGACGATATTGATTGGGTAGTACCTCACCAAGCCAGCCCTTCTGGATTGAAACACATTCAGAAAAAATTAGGCATATCACCCGATAAACACATCAACATCGTAGCTGATATTGGTAATCAAATTTCAGCCTCAATTCTAACGGGTTTAAATTATTTACTGAGCAATCGCCCCGTGAAGCAAGGCGATAAAGTTTTGTTAATTGGCACCGGTGCTGGCCTCAGCATGGGTGGCATTATTTTGGAGTATTAATATGAAAATTTTAATAACCGGCGCAACTGGGTTTGTAGGTAAACACCTTGTGAACTTTTTAAAAGAAAGAGACTTTGACATTATTGCCACTGGGCGCAATGAAGCCGTAGGAGCAACATTGACAGATGACAAGGTAAAGTTTATAGCATTAGATTTAACTGATGCAGATGCTTTGCAACGCTCAAATATCGACGCTGATATGATTGTGCACTGTGCTGCACTTTCATCAGCATGGGGCAAGAAACAAGACTTTTACCAAAATAATGTCATAGCCACAAAAAACTTAGTTGCCTTCGCTAACACCACTGGTGTTAAGCGAATCATTCACATATCAAGTAGCAGCGTATATTTTGATTTTAAAAACAAAAACAATATTAGAGAAGATGCTGCATTACCTAAACATTTTGTCAATGATTATGCTTGGAGTAAATATCTCGCCGAGCAAGTCATTATGAATGAAACAAAAGATGATGTAGAGAAAATCATTCTACGACCCCGTGGTATTTTTGGTGAAGGCGATACCGCCATCATGCCCCGCCTGTTACAACTTGTGAAGAAAGGTAGCTTTCCAGTGGTCGACCAAGGCCGATACATTGTTGACATAACTCATGTGGAAAATGTTTGCCAAGCCATTTGGCTTGCCCTCAAAACTGATTGTATTAAACATCATTGCTATAACATTACCGATGATGAACCACAAAATTTTTCAGCCTTGATGAGCTCTATGTTCACCGCGATGAAAATGGAAATAAAATTGCGTAACCTTCCTTACTTTATGCTATACGCAACGGCGACAGTTAGTGAATGGTGGGCAAAGCTTGTTGGCGGCAAAGAGCCAAGACTCACTCGTTATGGGCTCGGCTTAATCGCTAAAACTCAAACCTTAGACATTGACCGAGCGAAAGAAGACTTAGATTACAAACCCATTGTTTCAACAACAGAAGGAATGTACCGCTATGCTAACTGGTATCGAAAAAACGTGGTTGCTTAAGGTAGGGACTTGTCGGCACCCTGGTAAAATTACAGGTTGTGGCAACTCTTGGAAGGTCAAAACCTTCCCTGCGGTGGTCGCCTTGATAAAACATCGCCACTTTGGCTATATCCTGTTTGATACGGGTTACAGTGAAGACTTTCATGAAGTAACTACAAGCTTTCCTGAAAAGCTTTACAGCTGGCTCACACCAGTCTCAATACCACAAGAGCAAGCATTACTAACACAGCTCAATAGGATTGGTCTTAGTGCCGTAGATATACGTTACGTCTTTATCTCTCATTTTCATGCGGATCACATTTCTGGTTTAAAACAGTTTAAACAGGCAAAATTTATTTGCTCACATTCTGAATATCAAATTATTAAAAATAGTAGCCGCTTTGCTGGTGTTAAAAAAGGATTTATGAAAAACCTATTGCCCAGCGATTTTGAACAACGATGTTTTTTTATTGAAAACCAAGAAATAATAACACTCAACAAAACAATGGAACCCTTTCATTTAGCCTACGATTTGTTTTGCGATAGTAGTTGCATGGCAATAGGATTACCAGGCCATAGTCAGGGACAATTTGGTTTACGGATTGATACGCCGCTAGTGAATATAAACACAGGTGAAATATCAGCTAAAAAACCGTTGTTTTTCATCGCTGATGCATGCTGGACAATCAATGCCATCGATGCCAACAGCATGCCAAGCAAGCTAGCATATATCGTAATGGATAGCGCAATAAATTACAAAAGTTCTATTCAAAAACTGCGACACCTTCGTCAAAACAATCCTAGCTTAGAGCTTATACCTTCTCATTGTGAATTAACGTTTGCGAGGCTTAACCATGCTTAAGATGAAATTTTCAATACTCTATCGTTACCTTTACTTTCAATTGTTAAAGATGAATAAACATGCCAACTCATCAAGACGAAGAAAAAAGCTATTTAATAAATTAAAGAATAATGTATTATCAATGTCTGATTTTTATAAACCACATCTTGATAAACCTTTGTCGGAGTTTCCTATCATTGATAAAAAAAAATATATGAAAAATTTTGACACGATAAATACCTCGCACTTAGAAAAAGCCGATGTCATGGAATTTGCGCTCAATGCTGAACAACAGCGTTCCTTTGGTAATAACTATAAAGGATTATCTATTGGCCTTTCTTCCGGCACTAGCGGCAATCGAGGTTTATTCATTACGTCTGATGCAGAAAAAGCGGCGTGGGTTGGATATGTCTTATCACGTGTCTTACCAAGCATCTTAAAACCGCAACGTGTCGCATTATTTTTGCGCGCCAATAATTCATTGTATGAATCCATGAATAGCAAGCATATAAACTTTCAATTTTTTGACTTGTTTCAACCTTTTTCAACATTACTAGCAAACCTTAACCAATTCCAGCCCACTGTATTAGTAGCACCTGCAAAAGTATTAGCCATGATTGCCAAGCAGCAAAACTGCTTAATTGATATTAAGCCTGAAAAAATTATTTCTGCAGCTGAAGTATTAGAAGACTATGACAAAAAATATATAGAGACTGTCTTTACAGGTCCCGTGCATCAACTCTATCAATGTACTGAAGGATTTTTGGCGCACACTTGTGATGCAGGTAATTTACATTTAAATGAGGATATTGTCTTTATTGAAAAAGAATGGATAGATCGTGACAGTGGTCGATTCGTTCCTATTATTACCGACATGATGCGAAAAACCCAACCTATTGTACGTTATCGTTTAGATGATATCTTAATTGAAAATAATACCCCCTGCCCTTGCGGTTCTAATTTTACCAGAATTGATAAAATTGAAGGTCGTTGCGATGATATTTTATATTTCAACAATATGGAGAATAAACGCATCCCCCTTTTTCCTGACTATATTCGTCGTGCAATATTGGTTGCATCCTCTCGTATTACTGACTATCGGGTTGAACAGTTGAATCAAAAGTTATTAAGAGTTTCACTGAACCCGCTTACTCAAGCTGCAATTGATACAATTAAGCACTCATTGAACCGTTTGTTCCGTCAAAAAAATATTGAACAACCTACGCTTGAGTTTCAACTCTACCACCCACCACTGCCTCATCAAAAGAGTAGGCGTGTACTTAGAAATATAAAAAACGGAGAAAAACGATGAAAAACTTTTTAATCACCGGGGCCAGAGCACCTGTTGCTCTGGACTTAGCAAGAAACCTGCATCATCATGGACACAAGGTTTATGTGGCTGATTCATGGCGATTCCCAATTGCCCGCTACTCAAAATCAGTTACAAAAAGTCTCAAATACCGTAGCCCACGTTTTAAATTCTTCGAATTTAAGAAGGACTTGATCACGTTTGTTAAACAATACAACATTGATTATGTTGTTCCCACCTGTGAAGAAGCTTTTTATGTTGCACAAGCAAAACCTTCCCTAAGTTCTTATACAAATGTATTTTGCGACGACGCAGACTTATTAACGAGCTTACACAGCAAACACAACGTCATGAATTTGGCCGAGAATTGTAATATAAAGCTACCTCAAACTGAGTTAATTACGGCAAATAATTTATTTACCATCAAACAAAATTTATCGAGTCTCGTGTTGAAAAAAGAATTCTCGCGCTTCGGCAATGAAGTTTGGACAGAACCAACAGACGCCTTATTAAGCACGATAGCTATCAAACACGAAAACTATATTGCCCAAGAAAAAATAACTGGCGATGAAATATGTAGTTTTAGCGTCGCGCATCAAGGTCAATTAATGTCTCATGTCGCTTATGTGCCACGTTATCGCCTACCAAACTCAGCGTCATATTATTTTGATCCCGTAAATCACACTCGCATAAAACAATTTTGCAAATCGATTATCAAAAAATTTAACGTTACTGGTTTTATTAGTTTTGATTTTATTAACGCAAAAGATGGTACTTATCTGATTGAATGTAATCCCCGCGCTAATAGCGGTTTGCATTTATTAGATAAAACCAATTTCGCAGACATTATCATGGGTAATGCTGTGAAACCACAGCTCGAAGTCTCGGCAAAAATGTTGGCTTACGCCATGAAATTTGATGCGCTGCCAAAAGCACTACTTAACAGGAAAACTGGACAATGGAAAAAAGATTATCATCGTGGGACTAAGGTTGTCTCAACAAAATCAGATCGATACTGGTTTGTGCCGCAATTACTTGCAGCAACGGAAGTGTTAACACGTGCCCTGTTTAGCAGAGTTGATATAAAAACTATCACAACATTAGACATTGCCTTTGATGGTGTGATGGCGCATGAGTCATCTCATGCATAATTGTTTGCCGGCAATAAATGCACAATCACTTCATGCAGATTTATAATTGAACTGTTAAGTTCATTCGCAGGTGCTATTTAGCCAATCCCAATGAGCGCTAAGATGGTGCAATCCAAAGTTAAAATGATGCGTTAAATTCTGACGATATTCTGGGGAAGATTCTCTTCCCCACTTCCTCTGACTCCTGACTCGAAATAATTATATAAATACTAACTATTTGATTTTAATACACTTTTTCTCATAACTAATCATGTTCTCGTTGAAATAGTTTATTTTTTTGTGCTTGTATATGACATACCCTTGAGAAAACACTAGACAACAGCTAATTTTAGGGCTATATTTAGGTCATATTTAAACACTAAATTAGGAGCTAACATCATGCAACCACTCTACGCCAATCAAGCAGCGAGCATCAGTGAACTAAAAAAAAACCCAACAAAAATAATTAATGATGCAAAAGGTTCACCAGTAGCTATACTCAACCATAATTTAGCAACGGCTTATTTAATCCCAGCAGAAACCTTTGAAAGACTATTAGAACTTTTAGAAGATGCAAAACTATCTGATCTAGCCTATGATAGATTTTCTGATAAGAAAAAATGGGTGAAGGTCGGTTTAGATGAACTATGAACTATATTTCCATCCAGATGCACTCAAAGAATGGAAAAAATTATCAAGTGATATTAGATCACAATTTAAAAAATCGCTGAGCAAACGGTTAAGAAATCCACATATCGCCAGCGCAAGACTCCACGGTAAACTTAAAGCATGCTATAAAATAAAGTTACGCAGTAGTGGATACCGCCTAATCTACAAAGTTGAAGATGAGAAACTTTATGTTCTTGTGTTAGCTATTGGCAAAAGAGATAAGAATATTGCTTACAAAATCGCGGAAACTAGAAAATAATAACTCATAGATTAGCGGTAGTAAGGTATATTATTACTACACGGCAATTTTAAAAAGGAATGACTATGGAACTTGCTCCCTTATCTGCCTCAGAATTGATTCGCCTCATTCAGGATAAATCGCTTAGCGCCGTTGATGCTGTTAGTTATTTTCTTGAACGAATTGAACAGCATAATCCAAAATACAATGCCGTTATATCATTAAATGAACAAGCCATTGCTCAAGCAAAAGCGGCAGATACCGCGTTAAGCCAAGGTAGACGTGTTGGGCCACTGCATGGCTTACCCATTACCATCAAGGACAGCTTTAGCACGAAAGGCATTAACACTGCTTGTGGATACCCACCCTTGGCTGACAAGCCCTCAGAGACTGATGCCGACATTGTTACTCATTTAAAACATGCGGGTGCCATAATTCTCGGCAAAACCAACGTACCAATGCTTGCCATGGACCTACAAACGGATAACCCTGTCTACGGACGTACGAATAACCCCTGGAATAGCGGCTTAACTGCTGGGGGCAGCTCCGGTGGTTCTGCTGTGGCAGTCGCTGCAGGCTTAACGCCCATGTGTTTTGGTAGTGATATCGGTGGCTCTCTTAGAATCCCTGCACATTTTTGTGGCGTAACGTCTCTAAAACCTACCACTCGACTCGTTAGTACAAACGGTCATATTCCACCATTACCAAATGCCTCAATTTATCCCGAACGATTACTATCAACACCAGGGCCTGTTTCCAATCACGTTAGCGATTTGCAATTAGGGTTAAAAATCATTGCAGGCAATACACCACTCACCGCTGAGCATCCTGAATACACCTTTAACAACAATTTTGACGTTTCCTTAGGTGAATTAAAAATGGCGTATTGTTCAACGATGGGCGATTTACCTATCGAAAAAGAATACCAGGATGTTTTCTCAGGCTTCATAAAAACAATCGCTGATCACACACAGTTAAGTCAAGCATTTCCAAAGGATGTTAATGCAATTGACGTCTGGCATACCTATGGTGTTTTATTAGGCGCTGAAGTCGCAGCTGGCATGCCTTATATCATTAGACGCTCATTGATGACAACGCTACGCAGTTTGCGTGGTAAAGGTAGTGTTTCAAAATCCATTTTAAAAGGCAGCTATACTGGCTTGAGAGGCTTCTTAAAACATATGACGAAGCGGGACGATTTTATAAAATCATTTGAAAGTTTTTTTGAAGACTATGATATTCTCATTTGCCCCGTTTGCACCCTAAGTGCCTTCGAACACCAAACATCTGGTAATCCTATTGTGGTAGAAAATCAAAAACTAGCCTACTACACAGCAACCCTTTCATTTCCAGCAACGTTTAATCTCACAGGCCACCCAGTAGTCACCCTACCCATTGGCTTCACGGCATCAAACAAGCCGGTTGGTGTACAGCTTGTTGCAAAGCGCTGGGATGATTGGCGATTAATGGCTATCGCTGAACGAATTGAGACATTAATTGATTTTAAAAATACGTTGTTAGTGTAATATTCGAGGACATTTAACATGGAAGATATTATCAGCCAATCCGCAAAAAAGCTTGCCGCCTCAATTGCTAATAAAGAACTCTCATCAACTGAGTTAGTGTCTGCTTGCATCAAACAAATTGAAACTGTCAACCCAAAAATTAACGCCGTGGTACAATGTTATCCTGAACGTGCCCTACTTGAGGCTAAAGAAAAAGATGCACTTCTCTCTAAAAATAAACCATTGGGCCCTTTGCATGGTGTCCCTTTTACCTTAAAAGATGTCTATAACACACAAGGTGACAAGGTCGTTGCTGGCTGCACAGCGCTAACAGACAATGTCGCAACTGATGACGCCACCATAGTAAAACGTTTAAAACAAGCGGGTGCTATCTTGCTTGGAAAAACCAATACGCCAGAACTAGAATGCGGCGCTGATACTGATAATTTAGTGTATGGTAAAACGTCAAACCCCTATCACCAAGACTATTCTTCTGGTGGTAGCAGTGGTGGTAGTGCAGCCATTGTGTCCGCATGCGGTAGTGTGTTTGATATAGGTGCTGATAGAGGGGGTAGCTTGCGTGTGCCTGCACATTATTGTGGTATCACAACAGTTAGGCCGACAATGCATCGGATCCCATCATCCGGCGTTGTTTATGGTTTAAGAACAGGAATGGGCGGCGCAATGACAACCGAAGGGCCACTCAGTCGACATGTAGAAGATTTACCAATGCTGCTTACTATTTTACAAGGGCCCGATGGCATCGATCCTAATACACAAATAGCTCCCTTAAACTCTTCATCAAATGTTGATGTCTCAAAACTTACTATTGCCTATGCTAATAAAAACGCTATTATTGATACATCACAAGAAACTAAACAAGCGATTAAAGCTGCCTGTAGTGCACTTGCCACTGCCGGTGCTTGCATTACTGAAGATCAGCCAGATGATTTACAACAAGGCTGTCAACTCTTCCAAGAACTTAATGGCGCAGATGGCTCAAAAACGCTTAAAAGCGTACTTGACGAGCTTAATGTAACTGAGCCATCAAGTTTATTACAGAAAATAGCAACGTATATGGAAGCTTTTGAGTGTGACTTAGTTACCTTTATGCAACGCTGGAATAACTGGGATTATTATCGAAGCAACATACTCCAGTTTTTTAATCACTATGATGTCATGCTCTATCCCGTAACACCTGATGCCGCACTACCTCATCGTACGCCAATGTGGGATCCTAAAATGATTAGACATGCCAGCTACACTTGGATCATCAGTGCTACCTTGCTACCAGTCACTGTTGTAAGAGCAGGCAGCTCAAAAACTGGCTTACCCATCGGCATTCAAATCATTACAAAACCGTTTAATGAACATATTGGCTTTGCTGTTGCCCAGCACATTGAGCATGTACTCGGTGGCTGGGTCATGCCTGAAACATTGAGCTAATTATCCAGGACTGTGTCCCTTAAGACTCAAACTGCTCTGTGCTGTTGTCGTGTCATCGAGTTCAGACGATGGTATATTATTTTTGCTTTGGGCCGAATGAGGCTTGCGCTTATTTTCTGCTGCACAAGGCCATGGAACTATTTCTTCTTGTGGTGCTGTATCAAAGAAACTAGGATCGTATGGATCGACATTAGCAGTACTTGGCGTTGACCCTGATTTTGTTTTAGGTGGATATGGAAATATTTCACCACATGACGCTGAGGGATTAGTTCGCGGAGCGTTGTTCTCTTGCTCTTTTTCACGATGCTTCGCTTCACACAATGCTGCTTCTAACATAAATAGCTCCTAACTGTTATTTTAATTTCCAAGATTGTTGGCGCCATTATAATTCAATGACTGGTAATATCAATGATAAAATTATGTTAGGATGTGATTTTTGTAATACACTCTGAGAACATTATGAGTCAAGAACCCATGAGCTCGCAAGACAATCAAAAGCGAGGACAAAAAAGACCTCGAGAGTCTGAATTGGCAAAGCCTGAGATAAGACCGCAGCAGGAAATTAGCTTCGATGCATTTGTGCAAGGGGTGCAACAAGGCTCTTTAAAGGTTGAAAGCCTTGAAAGCTTACTTGTTCAGACGAAAGGTTTCTCAAAACAAGACATTCGACAAGCACTCTTAGGGTTTAAAATACCTATAATTGATTTTATGGGCAAAGAGAAACTTCACACCAAATATCTTATCGATTTTGCAGCAGAGCATGGTATGATCTCGGTCGTTAAATGGCTGCTTCAACATGGATTATCCACAAACCCGCCCAGAGTTTATCAAAACTATCAGTATACCAAAGAGCTTGCTTATAAACCCGTGGCTGTTGCAGGAGAACATCGCCAAATGGCGCTCCTTCGTTATCTTATCGAGCAAGCAGGTTTTGATATCGATACACTTGATGTAGAAGAAAGAAGCGCTGCATTTTATGCGGCTAGTAATGGTGACCTTGAGATGTTTGAATACCTTATGGAGCAAGGAGCTGAGCTCCTTGTACAAGACTCGGGAGGTATGATACCACTCATTGCCGCGCTAGATTTTGGTCATACCAATATTGTCGAGGCTTGGTTTCGTGCGGCAGCTGGCAACCTAAGGCCTAAAAGTCAGGATTGTTACACCACCTTGTATGAGTTCATAATTTGGGGTCACTTCGAGCTTGCAACAAGAATAATACAACATCGTACTGAGATACATGAAGCATTCTATTGTTGCATTAATCATGCCATAAAGGCGAGCATAGAGAATGAGTCATTCCAGTTGGATAATATAACGAATGACTTTTTCCCCGTCCTGTTTCATTTTCTTTGTTATGGAAATATTTTACAAGCGGTGTTTAACCCACTGTTAGGGGAAGCACTAACCACACAATTAAAAAATGTGTTTTTTCCTCCTCAGTTAAACATAACCAGCAACTCTTTATTAGCTAAAGAGCTCACGATACCATTACACAGGTGGGCTTTGGTCGATGAACGCTATGAAACATTGATCAGCATCCAACAAGATTATCTTGCTAATGTAATTGCTAGCGATGAAGATGAAGATGAAACAAATTATGTGCTGCGCCAAGAAGACCACATTAAAATTATTAGTCAATTCATCGGGAATTATAAAGCATCACAGCCAATACCCCGCCTACGAGCGCTTGCTCAACGTGCTGCGTCCAGCCATGAGCACGTATTATTAGCTGAGGAAAATGATCTTCCTATAGCACTATATGACCTTGATAGAATGCTGCCAAAACCCAGTTATATGAGTTATTCATTTAATCGCATTGCTGTACTTAAGTCACTTCACAAAAAATTGAAAACAACATCATTACTTCCTACAAATAGTACTTGGTGCTTTTTTTCAAATATAGCCGTGAACAGTAAGGATTGCGAGCTAAGAGAGATAACCGCTCGTTATTTACTTTGCGCATGGATGAAATGGTATGCTCTTCAATGTAACGATCAATTAGTAACAGATGATCTAGTCACAAAAAATAAAGACGAATTAAAAACATTTATAAGTGACCGATTTGCCTCAGCGAAACAAGAACTATCAGCAATGCGAAAAAAAGTATGTGTTGAGTATTATGTTGCTGAAAAAAGGGTGTATGATGTTATAAATCATAGCTGCGTAGAAAAGGCATATACTTTTTTTTCACATCGTTTTAATAATGACATACTTTCACGTTACTATGATGCTAAAGAAGCGCAGCTAATCACTACGCACAACGAAAAGCTTGTTAAACTCGAACAAACAATTGCTACGCAAGAAGATCAGATTGCTACTGGACTTGCTCCGTCACAAAAATAAAATCGCCTAAATCATGCATTTTCAAATACGATAGGGCTATCCTAAAAACGTGAGATGTTAGATTTTATGCTAAATTAATTTGCGTTCGAAAATAAGGACCATGGAAGCCATAACTCCTGTAGCTTTTTACGGTATTCGGTATAGCTGTGTTTAAAAAGTCGTGATTAACCGCATTAAAATAGTTAACGACTTGGTACCCTAATTCTAAGTCATAAGAAGTTGATCTATCAAAGTGATTACTATAATTTAAACCCATTCTAGCGTCCACTTCTGGTACGATCCGTAACGCACCCTCATCTTTAAACGTGTTTTTTGTGCGTGATATGGAGGAGCCCTGCTCTGTCGTGGTCAATAGACTCGCGCTCTGAGTATCGCCTCCAACAAGCAGTAATCTTCCCGCGTTTTAACGGACACCAAACCTTTTTAATTTACGCTGCTAATTCAACCTCAAAAGGCGTCTTATAGTCAATAGAAGAATGAATTTTTTTTTGATTATAATACCCTTCGATATACTGAAAAATACTTTGCCCAGCTTCTCACAGAACCGTACGTGAGCCTCTCGACTCATACGGCTCTTGTTATTCAGCCACCCAACTCCAAACTCGCCAGTGAGCAAATAGTGTAGGATTCTTAGAATAAAGATCCCGTAGCCATTTTCCTGCTCGCCATTTCCGACGTTGCAGGTGTTTGTACTTTCGCATTGCCCAATGAATGATTTTCTCATTGATATAGTCATAAATGATAGACATTGATGATCCTACAAATCTTGCGTAGTAGTTTATCCAGCCTTGAATCATTGGATTTATAGCTTTAGCAAGTTGCTCCACACTCTGACTAAAGGATCTTTTTAATATAGGATGCTCTTTAGCTTTGAGCCTCATCGCTTTAAGTGCTTTACGACTTACAGCCGGTGAAAAGCTCACGAAGAATTTGCCATTAGCACACCGGGTGCTTCTTGGTCTGAATGTATACCCGAGAAAGTCAAAACTTTCTACGGGATAAGTGCCACTACGATTAGAGTCTTTACAATAAACAATCTTGGTCTTTTCAGGACAGAGTTCTAATTTGCATTTTAAAAATCGGGCTCTAATCTCCTTCTCCACAAATTTTAATTGCTTTTGACTGCGGCAATGCACCACAATATCATCAGCATACCTCTCAAAATGTATGCATGGAAACTTTTCCTGCATCCACTTATCAAAGCCTAGATGAAGAAATATATTGGCAAGCAGCGGGCTGATGACGCCACCTTGCGGTGTCCCTCGAGTTCTTCGCACTGATTCACCGCTCGATATTATGACATCAGCTTTCAACCAACGCTCAATGTATAACAGCGTCCATTTACATTGCGTATATCTAGACACCGCTCTCATCACTAGTTTGTGATCTAACATATCGAAGAAGCCCTTGATATCCATATCTAAAACCCAGTCATCCCGCCAGCAACGTTTCCGTGCTGTTGCAATTGCATCTAGCGCTGATTTTCCAGGTCGATACCCATATGAGTCATCATGAAAGCTTGGCTCCACAATTGGCTCCAGGCGGTTTTTAATAACCATTTGAGCTATTCGATCTGAAATTGTTGGTATACCTAGCGGCCTTAGTTCACCGTTTGATTTTGGTATTTCAACCCGGTGTACTGGAGGCGGAAAGTAACTTCCCGATGACAGTCGATTCCATATTTTATATAGATTGTTCTTTAAGTTGCTCTCAAAGTCTTCCATTGTTTGCCCGTCTATACCCGCCGAACCTTTATTGGCTTTGACAGCTAGATAGGCATTCCACACCTCGTATTTGTTTATGTTGAATGTCTTTGCCAAAACTTATTACTCCTCCCATTTATATGGTTGGCAATCAGTCTTTGGCTGAATAACGTAACTCCTTCGCTCCACTGCTATTACAGCAGCTTCACCACTACTACGAGTTACTCCGCCCCTCTGGTTTACATTGGTACTTGCAGAGCTACACATGTGCTGAGTCAGTTGTGACTTTAAATTTACGTTTAGCTAATGCTTTTAAACCCATGTGTCTCATGCGTCTCTCAACCCTTGTATGACTACAAGAAATGGTTTGTGCTTGCAAGACACGAGTAATACGCGGCGAACCATAG
>JAJFKI010000100.1 GCA_021773295.1 Gammaproteobacteria bacterium
TCGTACTTTTCCAGCGGCCATGCTTTTTGATGACAGCTAGTGGTGCACCGTCTCTACAAATCCAGCGAGCTTTTATTCCAGCATTTAGTGCTGCTTTACTGTCAAAATTAAAATCATTACCAACCTAAAACAGCTAAAGTAATTCGAGAAATCTTTATACAAAAATTCTGGTGTGTATGTCAAATCATACTAAGCGTGCAAGTTAGTGGTAATTTTGAGATTAATCACCACTAGCTACCTGCCTGGAACCGTGAATTCCAGCAGTCTAATGTATTTTGAATGAGTGAAACAACGTCAGAGCTTAAGTTAGGCCGATCATTTTTAGGATTCCAATAAAGCAAGCTTAACAGGCAGATAATATCCATTAACTTTACCGTTTTTTTCCAATTTTCAGGCAAAGAATTGCCCTCTGAAATAATGCCCTTAACAAAGCTGGCTTCATAAACTGCTGGCAGTTTATGGCTGTAACGTAGAAACATCCCCATATCCATCAAATATGATCCTGAGAAAGCAAATTCCCAATCTAGTATAGCTACGACCTCAAAACGATTCTGTATTTTTTTTACTAGCATATTTGCCGGGTCATAATCAGCATGAGTGAGATTTGAATCTAATTTGTTTGGCAAGAAATGTTGGTTTTTCTCAAGAAAGCCACGTAATGTATCTGTCCGCCGCTCCCCTAAGCTATCAAGGACATTATCGTGATCTAAGCAAGAATACGCATAGGACAAATACTCTTCATCGTCGCTAAATGGACGAATCGTTAAATTACCATCCTGAAAAAAGCCACCATGCTCAAGCCTTATATTTCTTAATTGATTTAGATAGATGCCAGCAGAAAAAGCACTCTCTTTAATTGCAGACTCGTCGTTTGACAAAATAACGCTTCGCATTAATTCGCCATCAATAAACTCCATGATTGCATAAGGATGATCAATCAAGGTGCAGCTATCATCACTATAAAATATTTCAGGCACAGGGAGCCTGCCTGCTAGCAATCCATACAACGCTATTTCTCGTGATAATGAATCCTTCTCACGCAAATATATCCGAAGCACTACTGGCTGGCGCCTCGCTAATTCGATTTTATAATTTGAATTAGCACATCCGTCAGATAATAACGTAAAGTCATCAATCATATCATTAGAATATGGTTGCATGAGTTTCTTCAATGTCGATTTATCAATAGTAAAATGATCGCGATAACGTTCCCAGTGTATTTTTAAAATTGGCTCATGCTTTGTCATGAGGTCTCTTCCACTATGGTACCCTGATGATAAGCAATCTTCCAAATTTCATTTTCACGTTGCCATATTGTCGCCCGCCTTGTGATTCTTGTTCCCTGTATAAGGGTATAGGTTAGCAGGTAATTATCTGTGGTAACTTTCTGGCAACAAAAATCTTTTGTGGCCCAATTTTCTGTTTCATATTCATCAATAGATTGCATTGCATATCTTGCAAGCAATCTTTTAATCACGTCATCACGATCATACCTTTTACCTGATGCTCCGACTTCCCAAAAAGATGTGGTTGTCATATTTTCAAGTGCTTCGCTTGAGGTACCATATTCGCGTCTGTGAAAAATTGGCTCGCGCTGTTTAAGTTCTTCCAAAATAGACCGGCAATCAGGCAGTGTGGAGCCAACTCCAAGATCATGAGTAGCGTTATCTTTCATTGTTGTAGGAGTAATGCACTCTGTTTTTTGTGCTATTAGCACTTCTTTTGTCAAGGCATAACGAATATGGTCTTGCCATTTATTATTAATATATAAATATTTTCTTGAGAATCCTTCTTTGATAAATCCAACACGATGGACGAGTCTTAAACTATTTATATTGTCTGGCTGAATATTAGCTTCAAGTCGGTGTAATTGCATTGAATCGAAAGCGTAATTGATCACTAATTTTAACGCTTCATTCATTAGACCCTGTTTTTCGAATCCTGAAAAAAGGTAAAAACCAAGATAACCGGATTTAAATGTACCTTTAACAATCTCGTTAACATTAACCACACCAATAAGATCATTAGTTTTTTTCAGTTTGATGAAGGTGCCAAACTGATTATCTTTATTAATGCGTTCTAAATAAGCCAAATAAGCTTCTTTGTTATTTAGTGATTGTACCCAATTACGATGAAGCTCTTCGCTGGAAATGGACTTATTTATAAACTCTTCCATGTAACTTCTTGCAGGTGCAATTAGGGAGACTCGTTTTCCTGTTACAAAAACAACGTCATTATCTTGCATTTAGCAATAACTCCAGATCTATTTCATCACGCATCGGAATACCATGATCTCCTATCATAGGGATCCCTGGCTTCAATTTTCTTGATTCCTTAACAGAGTCGAAATGTATGGTGCAGATGTGAAATCCGCGCCGCTGGTAAAACCTTAGCGCATCTAAATTGTCATTACTTGTCATTAGGAAAATTCTATTACAGCCCTTGTCGTTCGCAATGTCTTTAATTTTTTCAAGCATTTTTGTGCCAGTGCCTCGAAATTTTTTAAAAACTTCAAACACAATGATTTCACAAGATTCACCTTGTACGTCAAAAAATAAAAATCCTATAATTTCCTCTTGGCTAAAAGCAAAGATGCCCTCTAGTTTGCTCGGATAATAGTTCTTTGCTCTTATTACTAGTGGCTCACCACCCCAATATTTATTCATGAGCTCCTTGATTTGGCTTGTATCATCGGGCGTTGTTAGTCGTATACTAATCTCATTCATGTTACTTTTTCCCTGCATACTTAAAATCATTTACAATCTCACTCAAAATTTTATCAACGTCTGTTCCTGCTATTGGCGCGCATAGCGTTTTCCAAAGTACCCAACCACGCGCTCTACCCCAGGTGTCATTGTCAAGGTTCAAGACTTCGCGAAATATTTCACGACTTTCTCTCGATAAAAAAGTCCAATAGAGTGCTAAATCGCAAGCCGGATCGCCAATAGCGAGTTGGCCAAAGTCAATGACAGCAACAAGTTTACCGTTATTAACAAGCAAATTTCCTGTAGCAATATCACCATGAATCCAAACAGGGTTAAGCTGCCATTTAGATGCCAGGGCTATCTCCCAGATTACCATTAGTGTCTTCGCGAGTTGTTTATTTTCAATTTGCACAATTGCTCTTCGAGTATCAGCATCATAAATGCTCAAATCACCACCACGATAAAAATTCTCAGGTCCTGCTGCTGGTGCGTCTAATGTAGCACACCGTTGCAATGCTTTTAAAAATTTTGCCAGAATACTGGCAAAAAGATTAAGATCAGCAATATATGCGTTTGTTGCGGCTGTACCTTCCAGCCATTGATAAATTGACCAATGCCAAGGGTATTCTTTCGATGGCTCGCCCATGGCAATAGGTTTTGGAATCATAAGAGGCAATTGAGGCTGAAGCTTCAGTAGCCAGTATTGCTCCTTTGCTACTTGAGGTGCATATTGAGCCTCACTCGGCATTCGGACCAACATATGCTCACCTAGGTGAAATGTTCTATTATCCCAACCACTCGTTGCCACAGTGCTAATGTCTAAATCAGCCCATTCAGGAAATTGCTGGCTGACTAATTGCTTTACCAGTGATACATCTATTTTCATTGTTTGAAACTATCTTCCATTTGCAATATTACTGCTTCTTGTTAGATGATGCTTATTCCACTTTAATAGATTTCTGGCAAGATTAGTTTTATTCATAATATAAATACTCCTTATTAGAATATAGTAGAGTCTTAATACACTATTAAAGCCTGTAGTGCATGCCTATATTTTATCTACGCTTGCCTTAAATACTTAATCAGCTCACTTTCTGCTTTTTCAAACTCAATTGCGTTTACCCTTTGCAAATCTTCAATAACCGCTAAGCGTTCTTCCAAGTTACAGGGAGGAAAAAGCTTACTAACCATATCTACCATATCCTGTGCTGACATCTGGCTATAAATTTCCTGATCAATTTGTCTTAATTGTTGGTCACTGAGTTTTTTACAAAGCTTTGACATAATTTTGGTTTCTTCATCATAAAGATGTAAAAGCAAATCAGAGTGAAACTTTCTGAAACCTAGATAAATATGATGTAATGATTTTGATTGAGCAATGTTTGATGATTTAAGTTTTTGTAAAATGGATTGAAGTATTGATTCAAGTTGACGATGGTGTTGTACTTCAGCTTTCGTCATTTCTTCAGCTAAATACTTAAATACAAACTGCTCTTCCCAAGTGGCGTGAGCTGAAAGCATGGCTTGAAAATTTTCTATATCTGTAATGATCACATCAAGTGTTTTTTTATCTGTATAGCTTACTTTTGCTAATTGTAATAAAATATCAACGCTAACACATTCAAGATACTTATGACATGAAAATAAATTAAAATGAGACATTTAACTAATCCTAATACCTATATTCTTAGTGTAGTAATAAGGGCCCAACTCTAGACCTGCTAATAGAAAAACCTATTTGAATATTGTAACAGCTAATGCCACGGTTTTGTCAAAACTGAGTCCCACCGAGAATTGGCCAAGCCTTTGAGAAGTATTTATACTGAGTCCATTTAATAAAATAAGGTTAAGTGATGGATTGCCCTGGGTGCGGACACGATAAAATCAACGAAATGAGACAATACGGTCGGCAAACAGAATTGTCGCTTAACATCATAACTTTTCTCAGGCAAAAAAAATGGCTTCTGCTCTTTATAGTAAGCATCGAGTGACTTTTTACTGCGGGTGTAGGTTTAACAAGCATAAACAAATCAATTGGAAATCTTGTGGTTATTCTCCGAGAAAGAATAAAAAGCGTGCAAGCAGAATTGAGTGGGAGCATATTGTTCCAGCAGCTGCTTTTGGTAATATGAGACAATGCTGGCGTCAGCCAATTTGTAAAAAGAAAAATGGAAAAACCTATGGCATAATGATAAGTCGTAAACAGAAGCAGTTATATTCCGTATGGGATAAGCAATATCCTGAAACTAATTGGGAAAATCAACGTCGAGAAATGATTGATCGAATAACAGGCTAAACCGAAGAATACTGTATTTGTCATTTCCTCTACCTAGCATTGCTAGGGCCACAGTCGACAAGGCGCCTGAGTCTGATGAAGATGTCATTACAGCGTTTTTCCCTCCCTTTTGTTTACATGTAAACAAATATGGGGTGACGGCACTTGCGGGGGAAGTTACACTCTCATGAACGCCAATGATTTAATGAGCTTGGTGGCAGAGAGAAGACATAGGTTTTACTTTAAGTTTTTTCTTGTTTTTTAGTGCTTGCCAAAGCTCATACTGTTTTTCAAGGCCTAGCCAAAACTCTGGAGAATTCTCAAAGGCTTTGGCCAGTCGAATAGCCATTTCTGCGCTAATGCCCGTTTTTTCATGAACCAGTCTGGATAATGCTTGCCGAGTCACCCCAAGGTTTTTTGCAGCATCCGTCACAGAAACACCGAGCGGTTCTAAATAGAGCTCTCGAAGAATTTCGCCCACATGTGGGGGTTTATGCATAATCATCGTTGTTATCTCCTATTTTTTCCATCGTGGTAGTCTTCATAATTCGTCAAGTAGACATCACCACTATCAAACTCAAATGTTATCCGCCAATTTTTGTTGACCCAAACAGCATGCTCTTTTTTTCTCTGCCCAGACAATGCGTGAAGTCGTAATGGCTTAACGCCCCTAATGTCATCAAGCGTATTAGCAACATTTAATATTGCTAATATTTGGCGAAGCTTTTTAGTATGTTCCGTTCTGATACCTTTCGTTACGCCTTTCAGGAAAAAATCTTCTAACCCCTTATGGCGAAAGCTTTTTATCATATCCTTATTAACCCTATTATAATGCTGTGTTGCCGGATTCAATTACTACTGGTAATTATATCATCAAATCGAGCATTATCAAGTGCCAGTGCTCGAAATGTTTGTGCCATAGATGCTGTTATGGTGTCTAGTCAATCGTTAAAATAGACATTCCAACGCCAATAATGCCAGTAATTATCACATACTCAAAAAAGGTTTTGCTAAAAGGTCCTTCCCTCCACAAGCGTTACCTTGCTTCAACAGTACTATGACCTTTCTGACTTCCTGAAAACCATCCAGGCTTTCTCGCTTTTTAAACTTGGCTGCTTGTACTGTCATCCATGCCAGAGTTCCCAGGATCTCCCACGTATACCAATAGACTTTAATGACATGCCATGCTCTACAACCCCGGAGATGCCAGTGAGGACTGCTCATAACGTCCTAACCAATATTGCCTTCTGAAAAACCAACATCATCGGCCATCTCAATTATATCCTTTTCGGAGCTCAATCACTTCAACCTCTCGGCTTACGGCCTATCATCTCCCTGCCTACGCTTAG